>DIQU01000069.1:14798-24029 GCA_002426555.1 Firmicutes bacterium UBA5454
AGTTCTTGCCTTTCTGAGTGAAGCATACACAGAAGAAGAGTTGGACAAGGGAGACAGCCGTGTGGTTATGAAGCTGCATCCCGCTCTGGCACCTTTCCAGGCAGCGGTTCTCCCTCTTAGCAAAAAGCTTAAGGAACCTGCCGAGGAATTATATAGCAGTCTTGTTGGTAAATTCAATATTGATTATGACGAAACCGGCAGCATTGGAAAACGCNNTATCTGGATCCCGCCACCAATGAGCAGTATATTCCCTATTGTGTGGAACCTTCTCTTGGTGCAGATCGGGTAGTTCTTGCCTTTCTGAGTGAAGCCTATACGGAAGAAGAACTGAACGGTGGAGACAGCCGAGTGGTTATGAAATTCCATCCTGCACTGGCTCCTTTCCAGGCAGCTGTCCTTCCCCTGAGCAAGAAGCTGAAGGAACCCGCCCAGGAGCTGTATCGAAAACTGGCAGGTAAATTCAATATAGATTACGATGAAACCGGCAGCATTGGAAAACGCTACCGCAGAGAAGATGAGATCGGAACCCCATACTGTATTACCGTAGATTTTGATACCCTGGAAGATCATGCGGTTACTGTCAGGGATAGAGATACCATGGAACAGATTCGTCTTCCCATCGATGAGGTTGAAGCTTATTTGTATGAAAAAACAGCGTTTTAAACTTCCGAAATAGCTTCTGTAGGGCAGCTTTCTATGGCTTCCTGCACTGCATTCTCCAGTTCCTGCGGAACCTCTTCCTCTATAGCTTCAGCCTTTTCATCATCGCTCCAGAAGAACACTTCCTCACAAATGCTGATACACAGTCCGCAACTGATGCACAGGTCTTGGTCAACATATGCCTTCACTACCAATGCCTCCTTTTTTTCATATAATCTTATATTACCCAAGGGTAATATAAGCTAAACAATATGTAAGAAACTTTTTACCCTGCCATACAGAACATCATCTGCTTCTACTTCCATTCGAATTCCTGCATCAGTAAATTCCTCTGACAGGATATTGCCTTCTTCATGGAGCATGGAACGGACATTGCCTTGATCATAGGGAACCAAAAGGTTTATATGATGAATTTCTCTGGGAAGATTTTCTTGAATGAGTTTTAACAGCTCTTCCATTCCCTCCCTCTTCAAGGCGGATATCATTACACTGGGTCTTTCATTAGGCAGCAGGGATGAATCCTTCATTGTATCTATCTTGTTGTATACAGTTATCATGTTTTGTTTCGCTCCCAGCTGCGAAAGCACGTTCTTGACTACCTTCATCTGCTCCATCAAGGTCTCAGAGCTGCTGTCCACCACATGAAGTATCAGATCCGCTTCTACAATTTCCTCCAAGGTGGAATGGAAAGCCTCTACCAGGTCATGAGGCAGTTTATCAATGAATCCAACTGTATCTATAAGCAGTATGGTTTGCCCGTCTGGCAGTTCAATTCCCCTGGATACCGGGTCTAAGGTAGCAAACAACTTGTCTTCTACAAATACATCGCTTCCACTAAGGGCATTCATCAAAGTGCTTTTCCCGGCATTGGTGTACCCGGCTAATGCGCAAATAGGGTATCCTTCTCTCTCCCGTTTCTTACGAAGTGCACCTCTTCGATCCTTTACCTTACCAAGCTCCGACTCAATCTCGTTAATTCGGCGGCGGATATGTCTGCGATCGGTTTCCAGCTTTTTTTCACCGGGACCTCTTGTTCCAATCCCTCCTCCCAGTCTGGAAAGTACAATCCCCATCCCCATCAGTCGAGGCAGACGATACTTTAATTGAGCCAACTCTACCTGCAATTTACCTTCTTTGGAAACTGCGCGTTTTGAGAAAATATCAAGGATTAAGGCAGTTCTGTCAATTACCTTGACACCTAGAATTTGTTCCAAGTTTTTCATCTGAGCAGCTGACAGTTCATCATCAGCAATCACCAGGTTGGCATTTAGAGACTGACACACTAAAGCCAGCTCTTCAGCTTTTCCCCTTCCAATATAAGTTCCCGGGTCAGGAGTCTTTTTGTTTTGAGTGGTTTTCAGTAAAACCTTAGCCCCGGCGGTATCTGCCAGCTCCTCCAGCTCATTTACGGATCGTATCCCTTCCCCTCTATCATCCAAGCCTATGAGGACAGCACGTTCTTCTTCGTCATCTTGAATGTTGACTGCATCAGGCAGACCAATCAATGAATCCAGACGACGGATCTCTCGCTTAAGATCCTCTCCACACAGCTCTGCCATAGTCAATGGACCATAAATTGTATAAGGCTCCGGGACTTCAGGGGGAGCTAAAAAGGCTGTGTAAGCATTGACAAATCTTCCGTCCTGCGCTCCAATAGCTGTCATGGCATCAAATCGCAGGGTCTGAAGAGAATTCAAGTCTACACTGGATAACTGACCCTTGCCTCCTGGATGTGTATGTATGGCTCGTATTCCACTAAGGCGTACATTACTGCGCCGCAGACTCATACTAGGTAAGGATACCTGCCCAAGCTCCCCGACAGATACATCCATAATCTGCCCTCTGCGATTTATGTAAACCGAAATTTCTCGATTTGTCAATCCAGTAAGCTGGCACAATAACAGTATTATCTCTTCAGAGAGAAAATCCTCTCTTTCTATGGTCAATTCATAAATACCTTCCAGCTGAAGCAATATTTGCTTTGACAAGCCTTCTATATTTCCATTTATCATAAAATCAACCTTTCAAACATGTTCTATGTTCGTTGTAGTGTCACTATACACAGCTTGAAAATAAAACTATATGTAACGAGCCTTTGAGTATTATAATACCCTTTCCATAGCAAACAAGCAAAGAATTTTATTTTTTAACCTTTCTTTACCAAAATGATAATTGAAGATGACAGGTAAGATGCACGTCATCCTGCTAATTATGCAGAAACTTTTTTATTGCATCTATGTCCAAGCAGTTTAAAACATCCTTTTTTTCACACCAGCCTTTTCTTGCCATAGCGATACCAAAACTGGTATAGGCTATTTCAGACAGACTATGGGCGTCCGGGTTAATCATAATCCGGATGCCCATTTCCTTTGCCTTCTTTACCCATAGCCAGTCCAAATCCAATCTATGAGGGTTGGCATTAATCTCAAGAACTGTCCCTTTTTGAGCTGCTTTTCCCAAAATTTTGTCCAAATCCACCTCATAACCATCCCGGGATAATAAAAGCCGACCTGTGATATGCCCCAGCATCGTAGTGTGTGGGTTATCCATAGCAGTTGATATTCGCTTGGTCATACTTTCTTTATCCATTCTAAATTGAGAATGAACAGAGGCTATGACAAAATCCAAATTTTTCAGGAAGTCATTGGAATAATCCAAAGAACCGTCAGTTAATATATCCGATTCAATACCTTTAAATATGTGAAAATCTTTGTATTTGCTGTTTAGCTCATCTATTTCCTCAATCTGCCTTAGAATATCCTCTTCTTTCAAACCACGAGCATAATAAGCTGAACGGCTGTGATCTGCTATTCCCATATATCTGTAACCCTGCCTTTTAACTTCTTCTGCCAGCTCAGCAATAGAATTACTTCCATCACTATAATGACTATGAAAATGAAAAATACCCAGCATATCTTTGCTTTCCACTAGTTTAGGCAATTTATTTTCCAGTGCTGCTTCAATCTCACCCATATCTTCTCTTAGTTCTGGAGGTATATAGGTCATTCCCAAGGCTTTAAATAGGTCTTCTTCACTGCTGCATGGAATGTTTTCATTACCCTCATCACTGAACAAACCATATTCATTCATTTTTAGCCCCATGGATTTGGCTATATGCCTCATTTTAGTGTTATGCTCCTTACTTCCAGTAAAATGATGAAGTGCATATGGGTATTGTTCCGGTGAGACTACTCGTAAATCCACTGCAATTCCGCCTTTCAGCCGCACACTGGTTTTAGTATGACCCTTACCTGTTACATCGACCACAGTGGGTAGGGTGCTAAAGTGGTCCATCACCTTTTCAGCATCTTCAGAAGAAGCTAAAACATCTATGTCTTTTATGATTTCCTTACTCCTTCGTAGGCTGCCAGCTATGCTTAAGGATTGTATACTGGAACATTCCTTCAATCCTAAAAGAACATCATAGGCCATGCTGCCAGCTTCGTGGAGTAAGTATTGGCCAGCTGTAGTACGTACTTGAGCAATTCCCTTTTTAATATTTTCCTGAGTCTTCTTTCCGAACCCCGGTAAATCAACCAAGCGATTTTCATTTATAGCATATTCCAATTCACCAATTGTGGTAATATCCAATGTATCATACAAAACTCGTATTTTCTTAGAGCCTAATCCAGGAATACGAAATAGATCAAACAAGGTAGGTGGAAACTCAGCCTTTAAATCCTCATAGTACTGCAATCTGCCCGTTGTCACCAACTCGGTTATTTTCTGTTCCAGTGCTTGGCCTATACCTTTTATGGTGCCTAAACGCTTTTCGCTCACCAGGGTTTCCAAGTCTTCTTCTAGTGATAGAACAATCCTTGCTCCATTTTCATATGCTCGGACCTTGAATGGGCTCTCACCTTTCAAATCCAGGTATTGTCCTATTTCTATAAGAATATCTGCTACTCTGTCCTTGTCCATTTTATCCGCTCCAGTATTCTTCATAATCTGCTCCAGTATTCTCCTGCTTACATTATTATAAACTAAATTAACTGCCTTGACTCAAATTAGGTGTATCAAAAGATTCCTCATCGCATTCAGAATGACAATTGATGTGTCATCCAGAGCGTAGCGAAGGATCTAAAAGGTTGGCGCTTGCGCTAATTTTTATAGTATAGTAGAATTTCCTAAGACCGCTTTACACGAAACGTCATATAACGACTGTACTAATGACTGGACATACAATTTTGCCACATGAAAAGGATTATAAAAGGAGAATCGACTTTAATGGTAGAGACCCTGAACAATAAAAAATTGATACTTGCATCTGCATCACCTAGAAGAAAAGAACTCTTGGATCAAGTAGGCATAAAATATGAGGTTTTACCCAGTAATGTTGAAGAGCATATTGAAGATATGGAAGGTACGCCGGCTGAGAAAGCCGAGAAGCTGGCGTACATTAAAGCCAGGGATGTTGCTTCTAAGCTTAAGGATTGCCTTGTTCTTGGAGCAGATACAATAGTGGTTGTAGATAATGAAGTTCTAGGTAAACCAAAAGATCTGGATGATGCAAAAAGCATGCTCAGCAGGTTAAGTGGTAAAGAGCACCAGGTTATAACAGGGGTTGCTTTAATTGATACCAACAAAAACATTGAATTGGTAAGCCACGAAACAACTTCCGTTAAGTTCAGAAAGCTTACAAGCAGAATGATAAATTCATACTTAGCTGCCCAAGAACCCATGGGAAAAGCCGGGGCTTATGCAATACAGGGGTTTGGTGCACTGCTGATAGAAGGAATAAACGGATGTTATTCCAATGTAGTAGGATTACCGCTGACCAAGTTGAGTAAAATGATAGAGAGCCTTAATACTCAAAGCTGACATCAACAGACGCTCTGATTTCCAGCTGCCCGGTGCTTATGGGTGTAGATCGTTCTGCCTCCATCATTAACATTCCACTGGGTGAATTGTCATATAAAGGATAATAACCTTGCTGTCTTTCAGTTATTTTAACAGGTGTAAGCTTGTTTATTCCAAATTCGCCTATCATAACCTTTGCTTTCTCTTCTGCATTCTTAACAGCAAGCTTCAGTGCCTCTTCATAAAGCTTATCAATCTCTTCTACAGTAAACTGTATGCCGTTTACCCGGTTAGCTCCCTTTGCTGCGACAGCATCCAGAACCTTGCCTGTGTTGTCTATCTTCCTTACCTTGACACTTACCATATTTACAACCTTATAGCCTCTGAAAATTTGAGTGTTGTTATCCCAATCATATTCGGGGTAAACACTGTAATTATTGGTTTTAATATCCTTCTCCTGAATCCCCTGGTTCTTTAGCTCTGCCATTATGTCATTCATCAGTTCATTGTTTTCTGACTGAGCTTTAGTCATCTCCTTGTTGTTTGTTTCAACTCCGAGAGATATAACAGCTATATCCGGTGTTGCACGAATCACACCTTCTCCTGAAGCTGAAACTGTTTTTATATCGCTGTTTTCAATTGCCGTAGCCAAGACTTTTTCCTCTCCTTTCATAAGGGTACCGGCAAAAATCCCGACTGATAATGTGATAACCAACATTAATGCAATTATAATCTTACTATGTATTGTCATTACTGGTTCCTCCTTGTATTTTTATTCCAGACATTTAGACGAAATTTCAAAAAAATAGTTGCATCAAGTCCAAAGTTATTATTACACTTACAGCTTAATAGACAAAACCAAGTAAATACTATCTGCATAATTGTATACAAATTTGTGGCATATAGTGGTATAATCTTTTTGAATCATCAAAATACAATGAGTTTGTTATCTGTGATTTTGATGCTGTGTTTTTTTCCTGTAGAAAGCTGGATTGGAGGCATGATTTTGCGTGGATAAAAATATGAGATATCCAATATCTTCATTCGGTGAGTTTGTGGACAAGTCAGTTGAAAGTGAATTCCTGGTTCAGAGTTTAAGCAGCTCTTCCAAAAATACAGCCCAAGTTGTGCTTGCTTTTGGCATTATATTCACATTATTCCTTGGCAATGATTATTTGGCTATTGTCAACACTTATTCCTTGGTGCTCATTACTGCAATCAAAGTAGTTTTTTTGATTCTTTCAACTGCGATCTTTCTATATTCAAAACATATTACAGAACATAGAAGGCTGATCTATTTAATAAATGCTTATGACATCTATATGGGTTTGGGATTTCTTTTTATATTGAAACAATACGAATCCCTATCATACTCAAGCGTTTTTAGCTTAATGACCGTTATTTTGGTAATTTATCTTCTCCCCAACAGGATTATATTCTCGCAGATTATCTCAGTAATGCTGAGCGCAGCATTTTTTCTTAGTTCTGCGCAAAGAATAGAAGGTTTGAAACAATATGATATATACATGATTATAGCATACCAGGTAGTTTTACTTATTTACTGCAATCTAAACGTTTACTTGACTTGTTCCAGCAAAAGAAAGCAATTCATAGTTAATAGGGAGCTCTTAACTCTATCTACTACAGATCCCTTGACAGGTATATATAATAGGGCAAAGCTGGATGAGGAGTTGGATAAGTGGATAAATTATTCCAACAGATATGCTTATCCTCTTTCGCTAATCATCTTTGACATTGATGATTTTAAAAAGGTAAACGACAGCAAAGGGCATCTGGCAGGAGATGAGGTGCTAAAAAACATTGTTGCAACTATTAAGGATTGTATACGAAATACAGATGTTTTCGCCAGATGGGGCGGAGAAGAATTCACGATTCTGCTTCCCAACACAGACATTGAGCAGGCAGGAAAGATGGCAGAAAGAATGAGAAGATGCATTAGTGAGAAGCAAATGCATGAGTCAGTTAAAAACATTAGCTGCAGCTTTGGTATAGCAACTTTTGAGAAAGATGATTCACCACAATCACTTTTTCAAAAAGCTGATGCTCTGCTTTTGCAGGCCAAGGCTGGAGGAAAGAACAGAATTGTAACATCCAGCTCTACCCAATAAGCAACTCTATCGCTGCATCATTGTCTACAGGTCCGCCTTTAAAATACCTGCACCATGCCATAACTATTAGCTCATAAATACTGTATTTAAAGCCTTTACACTACACTTGGAAATAACTGCTAGGTGACTGCCGAACGAAATCTCCATCTGCTATTCCGCCATCTTTCTCAATTTCCAGCTGAAGTTGGTGGATAAAGGCATTCAGCAGTGATTTCTTTTCATCACTCAACCTGAATTCGATACCATATTTGTAGAGCTGCTTCTTTACTTTTTTAGTCCAAACCGGCGTTCCGTAAAAAGTAACCTGTTTACCAAACAGTGTAGTAGTAAACTGAATCAATAAATTGCTCTTGATGGAGATATCCATGGTAGTGTAAAAACATAAACCTCCGGCACTTATGTCACGAATCAATACCAGAGTGCTCCCATAATGTACATCATTTCCACGATCTTTCAGTATGGTCATGGATGCCTCAAGGTAAAGCGGAAATTGAAGCCGGTAGTATTTTCGCTTCTCATGATCATCTACTGTGGGCGGTTCTGCCTCGCCCGGGATGCATGTCTTTTCTCTCAGCAGGCATTTGTATTCCCTGGATGACATTGGCTTGCGGAAGTAATAGCCTTGTCCCAGCAGACAATTCCTGCTTATCAGGAAGTCAAGCTGTTCCAAAGTTTCGATTCCTTCCGCAACAACCTGTATTCCAAGCTTTTCAGCCAAAATTAGGATAGTTTCAATTATAACAGCATTCGTACTGTCATTGTTGGCAGTCTGGGTAAACATTTGGTCTACTTTCAATACATCTATATTCAACTTGCTCAAGTATTCCAAAGATGAAAAGCCTGTGCCAAAATCGTCTAAAGCTACCTGGATACCCAAATCATGCAGCTCCTCAATATTGCTTTTTACCTGATTGAAATTTCGGATGGACACCCTTTCCAATATTTCAATAATTACAAAGCCTGGTTCCAGGTTATATTTCTTAATAATTGCATGAATATTATCCACGAAGTCTTTCTGTAAAAACTGTACGCTTGAGTAATTAACAGCGATTTTAATGGGGGAAAGGCCTTCTGTCAACCATCCCGAATAATCATGACAGACCCTGTCCAGAGTCCAGTTGCCCATTTCAAGTATAAAGTCGGATTCTTCTGCAATGCTTATAAATTCATTCGGAAGCAGAGTGCCATATCTTGGATGCTCCCACCTGATGAAAGCCTCAGCCGCTATGATTTCATTTGTTTGCAAGTTTATCATCGGTTGATAATGAACTTGAAACTGATTGGTGCTTATGGCTTTTACCAGATCGTTTCGCAGATGGGACTGTCTTCCGTATTGTTCTATTTGTTCAATAGTATTGACACTGGTATTGATCAAAGCAACAGGATCATGATGCATTTGTTTCATTGAAATCCCCCTTGGCTTTCTTTAAAAAATTACAGTTCATGAGAGCTGTAACTCATAATAAACCTTTTTTACAAGTAATTCGGTAACTCAACCGTCATAGTGTTTCCACTTTAGACTTGTAGCTTTGCGTCCTCACCTTTAGATGAGTTTGCTTTTTACTATACTATGCATGCCACTATGCATACCAAAGCACATACTAATTTATATCCATACATATTATACTGTATTTATCTACAA
>DIQU01000097.1 GCA_002426555.1 Firmicutes bacterium UBA5454
GCCTTAAATCAAGGGATTTCGGAGAATTGCCATAATATCGGTGGCTTTCCGGAATTCCTTTTTTCGTTCTCTGGCAACAGTCCTGACTACTGGCATAAAGCATAGGTGTGACTAAACAACTGCTTTTTCGGGGGTGGGAGACTACAGGACTGTTGCTAAAAACGTAGCTATCATATAATTTGGTATTCAAATACTAAAATATAGTTGACAATAATGCAAACCTTTGATATTATACTGTCAGAGACATAAATAGAACGGAGGCGAAGGCAATGAACCAAGCGAAAAGCAGTGACAATACATGGATGTATATCAATTCGTTAAGAGCCTTCATGGGCCCGGATTCATATCTATCTGCGGCCCTGCTTACGGATGAGGTGATCCACTCTGCAAAGGATAACTCGTCATCATCCTTATATACTACGTTGCTCCAGTGTGCTGATAAGGCCGGCGTTGCTAACCCGTTTCCAAACGAGGATGCATTCTATAATTTTTATAGGCTTGTATCGGAAGGTGGAGAATTTAATTGGGGCCAGCTTTTACAGTTGACGATGGAAAATAATAAGATGCCTGTTCTTCCTGAAGCGTTGGTAACACTTATGACGGAAGAATTTGGAGGGAAACGTAGAACGGTAATGATTGCTGAGGCAGAGAAGTTTGTGGCTTCTTTGTCACAGATCATTGAACAACATCCAGATTCAAAGTTTCTTCTGACAACGCAGAACCGGGATTACCAGAAAGTCCTCGAGAAGATGTGCGACGGATACGCGAACGTTAGCGTCACATTAACCAACATCTATTGCTATGAGTTTATTAATAAGCGGTTCGATCTGATTCTTTCAAATCCGATATTCGGCGGGCGAGATCTTGTTGATGACTCTCATTTCATTTGTAGGGAGACAGACTTTGTTGCCTTAGAAAACCTGTCCCTGCATTTAAATACGGGTGGCCTGCTCGATATTGTGCTTCCGGCGAGAATTTCCTTTGCATCAGGAAAAGCTGGTGACTTAAGACAGTTCATTCAGTCAAATTACTCTATCAGGGAACTCTCTGAACTTCCGGAAGGAACCTTCAATTACACAGGTATAAAAACCTATCTGCTTAAAGTAGAGAATACAAGACCATCCGAGGATGAAGATATCGATATAAAAAGATATTCCGCTGGTGACCGAAAGAACCGAAGAGAACAACTCACTTCACTGGAAGTGGAGGACGACACATTCGTAATGCTTCCGGAACTTGAAGAACAGGGAAACTGGAGCGTTGATCGAATCTTTGCAAAGCAGGATGAAGATTTTGTGGCTTTCCAGAATTCGGCTACCAGAAAAGAACTTCTGAAAAATGTGGCTGAGATTTTCAGAGGAAAAGCCGTGAGAGGCAAAGATCCAGATGGCAATATCGGCGTTGTCAACATCTCAAACATAGAAGATTTTGACATCGATTATGACAGCTTGGATAAGATCTCGCTCGATGAACGTAAGATTGCAACCTATATTCTTGAGGAGGGAGACATCATTCTTCCGGCCAGAGGTACGGCGATAAGAACAGCAGTGTTTCACAAGCAGCCGTATACCTGCATTGCGTCCTCGAATCTGATTGTGATCAGGCCAAACAGCGAACTGCTTAACAGCACCTATTTGAAGATTTTTATTGATAGCCCAATTGGGAAGAAACTGTTGGCCGGGACACAGCAAGGATTGTCTACGATGAACATCAGCTACAAAGACCTGGGAGCTATTGAAATTCCGCTGCCGCCGATTGAAAAGCAACGGAGCATAGCGAAGACTTACCTAGAAGAATTATCAGCCTATCAAGAGACAGTACGAAATGCTGAAAAACGCTGGAATGAAGCGCTGAAGAAACTTCAGCAATTTTGATCATGAGGAGGTTTTAGTATGCTAGGCGCGATTATCGGGGATACGGTTGGCTCCCGTTTTGAATGGCACAACCACAGAAGTAAAGATTTTGATTTTCTGACTTATAAATGCGAACCGACAGATGACAGTATTATGACGCTTGCCATTGCCAAGGCAATCCTGAAAAGTGAAGGCGACGTAAACAAGCTGCCGGATCTGGCAGTGCGTTATATGCAGAAGCTTGGCCGTCTTTACCCGGATGCGGGTTACGGCGGAGCTTTCCGGAAATGGATCAGGTCAAACAACCCAAAGCCATACGGCAGTTTTGGGAACGGAGCGGCTATGCGTGTTTCTCCGGTAGGATTTGCAGCGAGAAGCATGAATGAAGCAAAAGCAATGTCTAAGGCCGTAACCAAGGTGACGCATAATCATCCGGAAGGTCTGAAAGGTGCGGAGGCTACGACGGTCGCAATCTTCATGGCTTTGCATGGGAAGAGCATGCTGGAGATCCGTGATTACATCGATAAGAACTACTATCCGATGAACTTCACACTTGATGGCATAAGGGACAGCTATCAGTTTAGTGAGACCTGCCAGGACACCGTACCTCAGGCGATGATGGCATTTTTCGAATCTACAGGATTTGAAGATGCAATCAGAAACGCCATCTCTATTGGCGGTGACAGCGATACCATTGCGGCAATTACCGGAGGGATCGCGGAGGCTTATTATGGCATTCCTTCTGAAATCAGAAAACATGAGCTTACCTTCCTCGACGAAAGGCTGCTCGCTATACTGATCGAATTCGAGAATAGGTACAAGCCGATCATGGAAAAGAAGATCGGAAAAGATGTGAGTGTCCCTATCGAGCGGGTCGCAGACATCGAGGTTGAAAAGGGCTCCAGGGAATCGATGATGGAAGAAGCGGTTCAGGCAGCCGATAAGGATACAGAGAACGCTGAGGTGTCCGCAGAAGAAACATCCAGCCAGAAACTTTTTAATTTCCTATATGAGGACTGCAATATCCTTCGCGGGCCGATCAATCAGGATGAGTACAAATCCTATGTGACGCCGATCCTGTTCTTCAAACGTCTGTCTGATGTATACGATGAGGAGCATGAAAAAGCATTGAAGGAATCCGGCGGAGATGAAGAATACGCAAGTTTTGACGAGAATTACAGCTTTGTCATTCCGAAAGGCTGCCATTGGAACGATGTGAGAAACGTTACTCAGAATGTTGGACAGGCAATCGTGAAAGCGATGAGTGGCATTGAAAGAGCTAATCCGGATTACCTTTCTGGAGTGTTCTCAAGTTTCGATGACGCGAACTGGACGGATAAGAATAAGCTCAGCGACGAAAGACTGAAGAATCTGATCGAGCATATGTCTGAATTAAAGGTGGGAAATAACAATTACTCCGCTGACGTGATGGGCGATGCTTACGAGTACCTGATCAAGAAGTTTGCAGACTTATCAAAAAAGAACGCCGGAGAATTCTATACGCCAAGAACAGTCGTGAAGCTTATGGTTATGCTCCTGGACCCGCAGGCTGGAGATACGGTTTATGACCCTGCGTGCGGAACCGGAGGAATGTTAATCGAGGCGATACGCCACATTGATAACGACCACATGACTTACGGAAAAATCTACGGCCAGGAGAAGAACCTGTCGACTTCTGCGATTGCCCGTATGAATCTTTTCCTT
>DIQU01000056.1 GCA_002426555.1 Firmicutes bacterium UBA5454
TGGACTGTTATCATAAAAGTGCAGCCGCAAAACACCCGAAATCTGATAGAATACTTTAAGCGAGGTGTTTTTGCAATGAAGCGATATGACAAGCAGTTCAAAGAAGAAGCGGTACGCCTGTCACAAGAAATTGGTGTTCGGCGAGCAGCAGAGCAGCTGGGGCTATCCTACCATACGCTGTCCAGCTGGCGGCGCAGCAAAAAGGAGCATGGAGAAGAAGCCTTTGTGGGCAGCGGACGGCCCTACCTTTCCGATCATGGGATGAGCACCCGAGAGCTGGAGCTTCAGCGTAAGGTCAACGAGTTGCGTATTGCAAATGAAATACTTAAGGATGCACTCGGTTTTTTCGCCAGAGACCGGAAGAGGTAACAGTTGTGCGGCTGTACGCCTACATCAGCCTGCACCGCAAAAGATGGACTGTGCAGCAACTGTGTCGGGTTTTGAAGGTGAGCGAATCCGGGTATTACCGGAGCCTAAAGCCTACCCAGCGCAAGGTGCGGCAGCACGCTCTTCTGGTCAAGATAAAAGAAATCCTCAGTCGATTCCCAGGGAACGAGAATTACGGGGCCCGGCGGATTCATCTGGCTCTGCGCCAGCAAGGAGAAGATATCAGCTATTCCACAGTGTATCGGACGCTGAGGGCGCATGGCTTGCTACATAAGGCAAAGCGGTATCCCAACGGCATCACCAGGGAAGATGCGGTCGCTCAGAAGGCAGAGAATCTTATTGCCAGAGACTTTACTGCCGATGCACCTTGCCAGAAGTGGCTGACGGATATCACCGAGGTGCCTTGTCGCGACGGAAAACTGTATGTGGCGCCCATTCTGGATTGCTTCAATGGGGAAATTGTAGGGCTAGCCATGGATGATAACATGCAAGCCCAGTTGTGCACTCGGGCCTTTGAGAGAGCCTGCAAAAGCTGCAGTTCTCGTGGCATGATCCTACACTCCGACCGAGGCAGCCAGTTCACCAGTAGGGCCTTCCGAGACTCCCTGTCTAAATATGGTGCCATTCAAAGCATGAGCGGTACCGGGAGATGCTATGATAACGCCAGAATGGAGAGCTTTTTTGCCACCCTCAAAAAGGAAAAACTCTATCGCATCCATACCAAAAAGATGCCCATGGAGCAGGTGAAGTCCATCATCTTCCGTTACATCATGGTCTACTACAACAGGCAGCGGATCTATACTTCGAATCCCGGCGGGTGGCCGCCGTCCGTCTATCGGCAGCTGACGCTGCCTGAGGCCGCATGAATCTGTTCCACTTTTAGGGTGTTTGCAGACTGCACTTTTCTTGACTATTCCAATAATCAGCATTCTCTGTGTCCACACGCATACTCGATTGTTTAGAGAAGTTTTGATAGTATATAAATTGCTGGTCTGTATGACGAGACACATAAACGATGCTGGCAAATTGGTCAGTCACCTCACTCTCATCATTATTGAGTTCAAATCCTCCGGGGATATAGGTTAGACCGAAAGCATGTGTCATATCACTGTATATGTGTGTGTCGGCAAAACTAGCATAATGGCTATCAGCGATACTGATCTGAGTATACCGTTCTTCTGGGGTGATCAGCAACTTATAAATCAGCCGCCGAAATTCTGCAGATACTGCAAATGTTGTATAAAAGCAAATGGATATGGCTAAGAACACCATTGCAACTCTACTTAGTACTGGATATAACCTGCGCATATTATTCCTAACAGATGTTTTTCGCTCATTCTTTCTGATCTCTTGCAGAATACGGTGTTTTACATTATCCGGTAGTTGGAATTCTTTCATCTCACTATATCGGTGATTCTGCTCCACCAACTTTTTTCCATCCTCCTCTGCCATACTTAAAACTGCAAGCCTAAGCACTGCTTCGTCAATGGCAGCATAACAATCATCCTTGTTGGGAGTTTTATTTTGAATGGCCATATATTTCCCCGCCCTTAATCAGTAATGCTTTAACTTTATTTCGAAGACGTGAAAGTGATGTCCTTACTGCACCATGCTCCATACCCATAATCTTAGCTATTTCCTTGTCCGGGAAATCAAGAAAGTATTTGTAATAAAGCAGATCTTTTTCTTTGGGAGATAACTTGCTAAGATGTTTTGCCATATTTTCATAAGACTCAATTCTTTCATATTCATCTTCTACAGGTAAAGCACCATCATCAATATCCATCGCATCATGCTCTAGTTCAGCTATGTCCACATACTTACTGTTTTTCCTCAGGTTATCTATAGCTGTACTGGAAACGGTTTTGTAAACATAGGTAGCAATCTGATATTTATTGAGCCTATGTAGTTCTGGTACCTTGGCAATTAGCCGCACAATCGCGTCCTGTACAATATCCTCTGCATTTTCATGGCTATTTGTATATTTGAAAGCTCTTGCTTTCATGACGGGATAGAATTCTTGGAAGATACGAAGCATTAATTGGCGGTCTTCATCGTTTTCTATTGCAAGAATTAAAAACAAGATCATGATATTACCTCCTATAGAACCCTGCTCTATTGGCTTGTAACATCATTATATCCTGATGGTTCAACTAAATGCAACATATGGAAATTGTCAAATGACACACCATATATGTCGAGTAACATATAATTTATGTTATACAACGATTATCATACTTGGTATCCTATATGTATGATAAGGGTTGTGATAACATGAAAAATCTTAAGTATCTGCGAAAATTAAAGGGTATCAGCCAACTGGTTCTAGCTGATGCCATAGGTATAAACCAACAATCGATAAATGGTTACGAAAATCGTGGAATTGAGCCGGACGGACATTCAAACAATGATTAAAATAGCTGATTATTTTAACATAACAGTCGATTTTCTAATCGGTCATAAGATGCGAGTTGACGATGCAGCTACCATAGAGGAGGAAACACTCCTAACCCTATACCGTAACTTGACACCTGAGCTCAAGGCAAGTATTATGACGATTATAAAGAACATCAAAGTCTCATCCTAATAAAATAACGATTTATTTAGAGCAAATGTTACTGGAAAGTATGGGATAAAAAACTTTTGCATGATAGTTCTGTTTGTTTATTAAATCTTGGGATGGAATCTTGTAACATTTTCTCCCTGTTATACGTTATTAGTATAAGGGGTTGTCCCTGTACATAACAAATGGAGGAGAAAACATGAAAAAGATTACCGGCGTATTCCTAGCAATTGTCTTTGTCGTCTGCCTTAGCACTAATGCCTTTGCCAAAACAATTCCTGTTGTTAACGAGGGAGGCGATGTTCGACCGCAGTACAACAATATCGTCATGTTCGATGCATGGGGCGATATTTATGCAACGAGTGCATCCGGCAATGCTTACGCCATCATCACATCCGGATACAGGGGGGAGCTTAAACTGGTATTGGAGCGCGATACCGGTAGTGGCTTTAAGACTTATGCGACCATAGGAACTGGAAAAACCTCGAGTACCGGCACTACTATGAGTGCTTCGGGTGAAAGAGACAACTTATCCTCCAGCTACAGATATCGGATAAAAGCGAATATCTACGTCTATAATAGCAACGGTACGCTGGTTGACAGCGATTACATTTACATTACCTAAGAGACTAATCGCCCCCATGGTATACGGCTATGGGGGTTTTGTTTGCAACTTTTCTCCAGCTTATTTTACGGAAATACAGTGTTGTGGCTCAAAGGACTTATAAATATCAACGGTGACGAAATCTTATTGACATTTGAATTTTACCTGTAATCTGCTACTTCAATATCATTCTTTTATTTTTCAATGGCTGGAAACATGAATTTAGCAACATTACCTCAGATATAGCTATTGAAAAAACTTCAAGATTACAAATGTACAAGGCTGTGATATACTGGAGTTGATCTTTTAGGTAGGATTGTGTTTTAGGTAGGATTGCGAATTCCCAGGGGTAATTCTGCCCAAACAGGAGCAGTGAACCGACAAACAGAGAAACCTGAAAGTATGCAGCAGAGCGCAAATCCATCCGGATTGTGTGGGAAAGGCCATGATACCTCGTAACGAGGCTGTCATGGCCTTTTTTCGTTGCAAAAATCCAGTAAAGGAGGAAAGCAACGTATTCCTAAGAAACATTGACAAACTGTAAAATACCGGCAAAGGGAGGAAAAATAGTGAAATGGTGAAATGGAAGCTGTTGAAAATCAGCTATAAAGACGGAAGAAACGGGATCAACCTCACGGCCTATGCTGATACCCTGGTGATGGATGAGAGCGATCCAAATAAAAAGCGACTGGTGATGATTCGCTTCGGCGGAGATCCTGAGCCTGTGCGTGGAATGGCCGACGCCATCTATGGCGGTGGTGATATTGATGTTGAAACGCAGGACGGCCCCATGACGCTAACAGCGCTCACCAAGCAGTATAAGCGGCAGATCGGAAGAGACGGCGTGTATGCGGAAGCAACGCTGACCGCCATGGGTGATGCCAATGTAGCCGCTAAGGGACAGGAAGAAAAGGCAAAATCCCAGGAAAATACAGATGAGCAAACGGAAATCACTCTTCCTCCCCGCACCTGCTACTTTTTTTGTCCCAAGGGTGATGAGGTGCGGCTATTTGAGGACATTGACCAAAAGGTCAGCGTTCCGCTGATTCCGGAGTTTCGGGAGTATTTTCTGGGCGCTCTGCGCCAAAACGATATTCTCCGCCCCCTCACCGTCTGGTCATGCTCTGAACAGTTCGAAGCCTGGACGCTGCGCTGCACCAAGAACGACCAAAACCTTGCGGATGTGTTGAATCACGGCCTTGCAGCTGGAAGTATCTATATCCCGGGAGTAGCTAATGCGGACCATAGTAGCTTTGAAAGTCTCACATCCGTTACCCAGTATCTGCGAAAGTTTGGCGTATCCATGGCAAACAAGATCAAGTCCCGCTTCCGTCCCCTATTCGATCCAGCGATAGAAAAGCTATCCGATGAGGTCCTTGCCGTCAATGCCAATATTCTGAAATGCACAGGGTATTCTCTGTACGATGCCCAGCTTGCCTGTGCGGAAGCCCTGAAACGAAAGGTGATCCAGCGCCAGCCAGCTATCATTGTGGCGGAATGTGGATCGGGCAAGACGAAAATCGGGGCCGCCGCTCTGTATGCTACTCATTTGGCGCAGGGCAAAACGAAGAGCTTCAATATCGTGATGTGTCCGTCTCATGTGACGGAAAAATGGGTCCGTGAGGTGGAGGAGACCGTT
>DIQU01000071.1 GCA_002426555.1 Firmicutes bacterium UBA5454
TATCTCTCCGTTGGTGACAGGGTGCGGTTTCATCCGAGGTTCGGTACATACGAGAAATACGATAAGTCCAAAGACCGAATCATCTACTGCAACGTCTGCTCCATGATGAACCCCATACAGAAAGATCGTTGCAAACGGTGTAATAATTTGCTGTTCAAATGAAGAACGAGGAGGACTTGGCAAAAGAGAAGACCAGAGCTATTGAATTTGGCAGGTATGCTCTCTCACATTGATAAACAGAAGTTATTAATGAAAGGATGAGATTTAGACATGTCTATTCGACAACAATTCAACACAATGCTGAATGCGGCGGAATGCGCCGTGACACGCTGCGGAAGCTTCCGCTTTGCCACTTCCGATGAAAAATACGACGCAAAAGGCCTGTTGGGGATTGCCGAGGTAAGCGATGCAGAAAATCCCGCAGACGAGGACAGCTTTTATGTGGTGTCTCCCGGCGGAGCGATCGGCTTTTGCGAGGACGGCGAGGATATAGACTGGCTGTTTCTGACGGGCACCAGTGAAGATGAGGATTTACCCGCCACCTATCAGGCCGACCCGCAAATAAATTTCTGCCCGAAATGCGGCTCCGGTGTTGTTTCCGGTGCTCGCTTTTGTGGAGCCTGCGGCGCGAAACTAAATCTGTAAAGTGGCTGAATGAGAGGGGTTATAGGGAGGTTGACGATGAATAAACCAAAAATGATTCTATTTGATTACGGACATACTTTGCTTTACGAACCAGGTTTTGACAGTTTGAGCGGGGAAGAAGTTCTTTTTAAGCATATAAAGAGCAACAAGAACAATCTGACACCTAATCAAGTAAATGATTTTGCACAAGAGTTGTTTGCTAAAATCGGCATTGTTCGAGAGATGGGCTTGGAAATCCATCAGTGGCAGTTTCAAAGGTTTCTGTATGAATATCTTGAAATCGAATTATCGATTTCACTTTCCGAAGCAGAGAAAGTATTTTGGGATAATACCTCAGCCGGAGCTATTATGCCAAATGCTGATAAAATAGTCGATTACATAAATAACAATGATATTAGAAGTGGAGTAATCAGCAATATCGGATGGTCGGGTTCAGCATTAACGGAAAGGATAAATCGTTTATTGCCAAGAAACAAGTTTGAATTTGTTATAGCATCCAGCGAATATATGTTTAGAAAGCCAAATCCTATGTTGTTTGAGCTGGCACTAAAAAAGGCAGGGCTGTCATCGGATGATGTATGGTTTTGCGGCGATAACATCAAAGCGGATGTAGAGGGCTCAGCTGCAGTAGGTGTCTTTCCTGTTTGGTACGAAGAAGGAACTGTAGAAAATCCTTGGCGTGCTCAAAATAAAGGAGAGTATCCCAAATGTGATCACTTACACATACACAATTGGGTGGAGTTAATTGATGTTTTGGAGGAGCTAAAATAACTAAAGAAATTTTAAACCATTCGAACAGTTAAAAAACGAAAGATCTTTAACACGTTTTTGCACCTTGACCCAAATTTAAACAAAAAGAATCCGACACTTTGCGGTCCTCAATTGTATTAGTAGTGAAGGGTGGTAATCCGATGGGGGAATCTTTGTTGCGTACGAACAAAGAAATAGAGGAGATCTATAAGCGCCATATGAAGACAGTCTATTCGAGTTTGCTTTGCCTACATGAAAAATTCTGCTGATACCGAAGACGCTGTTTCCGATGCGTTTTTAAAGATGATAAAATCAGATGTGGTTTTTAAAAACGCTGAACATGAAAAAGCATGGTTGATACGCACGGCTGCAAATGTATGCAAGAATACCCTGAAACACTGGTGGCGTAAAAATAATACCCTTGAAGAATTCGAGCATGTACGGGGAAGTGGAAACATTGAGATTGACAGCACTTTAGAAGCGGTTATGAAATTACCTGATAAATACAAAACGGTTGTGTATCTCTATTATTACGAACGCTATACCGGCGCTGAAATTTCCGACATCCTCCAAAAGCCGCATTCTACTATTCGGAATTACCTCCATGAGGCAAGAGCCATTTTAAAAAAGCAGTTAGGAGAAGATTTTTATGAGTAGCATCAAGGAATCCTGGGATAAAGTCAACCCGGATGAAGCAACGGAAAATCGTATGCTGCATCAATTATTAGACCGAGTATTTGATTCTCAACAGAATAAAAGAAACGTTATCAATATAAAAAGAATTGCTAAAATCATGATTCCTATTGCTGTCTGTTTATTGATTTTACTGGCCGGACCAATTATCTATAAAAACTTGGATCGCTCGTTCGACGACCTCATTGTTGATCCTGCCCCCTTATCAGGCGATATTAAGGGCCTTCCGGTAGATCATTTCAAGCTTTCCGAAATCCAAACAGACAATGAAACATTTAGATTTATTTACAAAAGTTTAGGTGACATATTAGAAATTGGTATGGCCGATTGCTTTTTAATGATTAAGGTAGTCAACACTGAAACCCTGAAACCGCAATATCATTTTCAAAAAGGTATTCAGCTCTCAGATGTAAAGGTGTTAGAAAACATTTATGGCGAGTGTGATGAGGATACGATTCAAATAAAACAATCAATCTATATAAGTAACATGGAGCCGGATTTAACCAGCCAGGCTCTGTTAAGAGAAGGCGGTGTATATCTGTTACCCTTATACCAACATTTTGATGATGACTTATATGATGATGGCTTAAAAGAAGGCTTTTACTATATTGAAGCCGTTTTTGATGTATTATTTGAAATTGATGACAACGGCCTCCTATACTCACACTCGGATTTCCCTGATTTCAATCGATTTGACGGGCAGAATTATCCTGCTCTCACCGATGAGATAAAGAGGATCAAACAAGGGAACGATGTCGCTGATGGTGAATCAGTGGAATTGAATGTGATGAAAGCATGGACAGGTGATTTTTCCGAAGAAAAACTTAAGCAGACTATAGATAAATATAAGTCTGATTATGCTCCTTTTAGGGTATCAAACAGAGAAGACGCTCAAAATGTAACATTTTATGTTAAGGATGATTTAGATAATTTTGCTGTTTCAAGAATCAGTAGTGTCGGCGAAAACTATGAAGAATTGGAAAGCTATATCGATTTGGCCATAGATGCTTCATATGATATGGATGCACACACAATAACAATTGATGTATCGTGGTGGTATGATGCATCGGATTGGGCACAAAATTACAAAACCTGGTCGTTTCTCATCAGAACAGTATTAGAAGAGCAACAAACATATTTTTATTATAGAATTGATTTTTCAGGTATTGAAGAGTAGTGCAATCAAACTGAGTCAAGGTCCCCTTACAAGTTATTTGTAAGGGGATTTCTGTGTAAAATTGCAGGAATTTGAAGGGATATGTAGAATTAAAATCCATATATAAAACATGTTGCCACACTCTTGACTATTCATTTCCTATATGGATGTTGAATAAAACTTAATGACAGGTTTTATGAGAGCTCGTTTTTTGTTCGTTCCAGTTCAAGGATCCTGACGGAAATATAATGAGTTTTCGTAGCTTTAAAAGGGGGAAAAGTCATGCTGATACCACACATACATTTCTCAGGTAACTGCGCGGAGGCAATTGCACTGTACGAGCAAGCGTTCGACACGAAAACTGACATCTTGTTTCTCAATGGGAATGGCGACGGAAGCATCGGTCATGCCGAAATGCGAATCCACGGCATTCGCGTGATGTTGAATGACCGTTTCGGAAATAAAGAGAAATCAACGGATTGCGCCGTTGCGTTAATCGTAACAATTGAGAATTCGGAGAAATTACTTGCATGCTACGAGATGCTGAAGCCCGGTGGCATTGTCATTGACCCGCCCGAAAGACTGGCATATACAGAGATTGGACTGCAATTCATTGATAGGTTCGGAGTGCAGTGGGGCTTTATGATGGAGAAAACAAAATGACGCATACAGGAATCATTGAATACTGTCTCAAAAAACCAGGTGCTTATTTAGATTGTCCGTTTGGCCCTAAATTTCCGGTGGTTAAGGTGAAGGCTCCTTCTCAGGAGAAAGGGAGGATTTTTGCCCAGCCATTTATTTTGCGGGGCGAACCTAAGGTCACGCTCAACTGTACTCCTGAATCGGCGGAGTTTTACCGAACCATTTACTTCGGCTCAGTGGTGCGAGGCTGGCATTGTCCGCCTATTCAACAACCGCATTTCAATACAGTCGATTTAGATGGTAGTGTGCCAGATGACGAGATTATTAATATGATAGACCACGCATATGAGGTGGTGGTGGCCAAATTTCCGAAATACATACAGAAAGAATTGCAGGAGGGTGAATCATGATACCAAACTTCACTTGCATAGAAGAATAATGTTTACATTGGAGGTTATGATGAACACGTTATATAAATCTCGAGCCTTAATATACCGCAATGCTCGCCCGCTGGATTTAGCGAGGTGGCAATATCATTTTGAAAACGGCAGTAAAGAAGCCGTTCTGGCCGCTCTTGACGCCTATCAAAACGAGGATGGCGGTTTCGGCCATGCACTTGAACCGGATGCTTGGAATCCAAACTCATCACCTATTCAGACATGGACAGCAACGGAAATCTTGCGTGAGATTGATTTTACCGATGCCACACATCCAATTATTCAAGGGGTTCTGTGTTATCTCGCAAGCGGACAGGATTTTAACGGTCATTTCTGGTATAACAATGTTTTTAGCAACAACGACTATCCACACGCCCCATGGTGGCACACCGAATCGGACAGTACTTGTCACAATGATTACAATCCCACCGCCTGCCTTGCTGGGTTTATCACCCGTTTTGCTGAAAACGGTAGCAAACTACATCAGCTTGGATGTCGTATAGCAAAAGAAGCATATGAAGCGTATATCGGGCAAAGCTTGCTTAACGATATGCATACAGTTTTGTGCTACATTAGACTTTTGCAATATTGTGAGGAGGCAGGTGTGAACGAAATAATTGACCTTTCCACCCTGAAAGAGCGGTTGAAAGAGCAGATCAAGCACAGCATTACTCACAACACTGCCAAATGGGAAACAGGCTATATTTGCAAGCCTTCTCAGTTTTTTAATGATTGTAACAGCGTTTTCTATGCTGATAACAAGGATATTGCACACTATGAGTGCGAATATATTATTAAATCGCAGCTTGAGGATGGTTCTTGGAATGCTCCGTGGAGTTGGAACGCCTATCCTGATGAATGGGCTATCAGCAAGAACTGGTGGAAAGGCAGCGGTGCGGTTTTGAATATGTTGTATTTGAAAGGTATGGGGAGGATTACTTTATGACGCATAAAGGTACAGTTACGCTTGAAACAGAGCGATTAGTTCTGCGGCGATTCACCACAGAGGATGCTGAAGCTATGTTTAGAAACTGGGCAAATGATACAGAGGTTACAAGGTATTTGACTTGGCCACCCCATTCGGATGTGTCTGTTTCCAGAGAGGTTATAGATAGCTGGCTACCCTTATATAGAAACCTGAACCATTACAGCTGGGCGATTGTCCTTAAAAAGATTGGTGAGCCGATCGGGAGTATTGCCGCAGTCGATCAGCGGGATGATATAAAGATGATACATATCGGATACTGTATCGGACAAAAGTGGTGGCGCAACGCTTATACATCCGAAGCACTTTCCAAGCTGATTCGCTTTTTCTTTGTGGATATGGGCGTAAACCGCATTGAATCTAGACATGACCCTCGCAATCCAAATTCAGGCAAGGTGATGCTGAAATGTGGCTTGAAATATGAAGGGACAATATAACCAATTGGATTGAGGTAGATTTTTCCGACTGGAGTTATAAAAATAGCGAGGATTTTGCCAAGTTGAAAACCGCCATATTGGAGCGACGGGTTACCGAGTTCGACTATTTCAACGCATCAAGTGAACAATCACACCGCCGTGCTGAGCCGATTCAACTTTGGTTCAAAAGCAAGTCATGGTATCTCAAAGCCTTTTGCCTTACGAAAAACGATCTTCGCACGTTCAAGCTGACGCGGATTCGCAACATCATGGTAAGTGATGAAGTTTTTCCCGTGCGTGATTTGTTGGCATCCGTGACACGAAACCAACCCATCAAAGAACCTCTTCCAGATGTGCGATTGACTTTGAAGATTGCAGCCGCTTGTACCTATCGAGTATATGATGAATTTTGTCAAGATGATGTTACGCATAACGAAGATGGTAGTTTCATTATTAAGGTGACTTGGCCGGAGGATGAATGGGTATACGCTACGATTCTTTCCTACGGCAAGCATATTGAGGTGCTGGAGCCTGAGCATATAAGAAAAATCTGCGCTGAAAAAGCAAAAATATTTTTGAAAAAGCATATATAATATGACACACTGTTGTCAGGTTATAAGGTTTACAATAGGTATGTAGAGAGGAGAGTGACTACTATGACCAACTGTGAATGGCTTCTAGAAAATGCGAGTGCTCCAATCCGCTATAATCTAGCACAAGACCAATCATTGGTGGACGAACTGCTCTCCAATGATGAGGTTTTGGCATGGATGCAAAAGCTGATTGTCCGGGTTGACGCGCAGGATTTATCCAATATCCACGGGAGCCATGATTACCGCTACGAAAACATCATTAAAAAGAGCTTTATTTTGGGGTTGAATAGGGATATCCCACAGTTTGACTGCTTGATACGTTTCTTTATTAATTTTTTGGATGAACATATCATGAAAACATATGTCGATACCCTGACCTTTGGGAAGATGTATGCCTTCCGTGATTACGAAACCATCCTTGTTTGTTATCTGGCATTTATGGGTTATTGGAACGAGCCATCTGTTCAGTATGTAGTGAAGAAGCGGCTTGAAATTCTTTATAACTTCACAAAACAAAAAAGATATGACGTATGTCGCAGTGACATTGATTTTGTCGGTGTTCCAAAGGAATGGCGTACCCATATCATCGATCCGGATTTATACAATGATGGAAACATTGCCCTGCCGTCAATTCACGACTACATTTTGCTTGCAGGAGCGTATCAACACCTCGGGAAAGGAGAAAAAGGTAAAGCGGAAACGATAGCTGAGTGGTTGCTCGACGAGAAATATAGTAAGGTATTTCCGCGTTTCTACTATTATGCACCTCTCAATCCATCCTATAAAGCTAAAGCCATCAACTCCAAGGTAGATTTAAACAGCTGCAATCTGTTTACTTGCTTTATCCTCTCTCACTTTGAATCGGTGCGAAGCTCGGTTTGGTTTGTTGACAGCATGAGGACCTTTGAACAATACAAAACGATAGACGGAAGATTTGTCTTCCCCAAAACCATGATCTCCGAACAGAAGGACGGTGATCATATGAATGTTGGCGAATCGAAACGAAATAAGCGATATGCTGAAATCCTCTCCACCTACTGGATGGAGCGGATATTAACCAACATTTCAAACAAATCTTGGAAACGATGCGTAAACAAGGAAAACGGAAGGTATAATGGTTAAATTCAATCTTCCCGAAGCAAATAGCTCAGAAGAAGTCATGGCGCCCATAAATCAAATGGACAAGCTGAACAGCACCTATCTGTAATGCAGTAATCTCCTGACACAGTTTGATAATCGACTGCGGCAGGATTGCCGGGAAGTGGTAAGAAAGGTATTAAAATGGTTATAATTAAGTTACTCGCTGTCACGGATTCAAGTCAAATTGCACTTTGGGATACACAGACATTACAGCCGTTAGGAAGATTTGCCTTTCCCTGTACTTTTAATAAGGGGGTTATGCTTCACGAGAACAAATTGTTTGGCAGTGACCATCAAAGAGCGTACAGCACTCTTCTCATTTGGTCATCAGCTAAAAAGAACGCTTGTTCTAGTAAACGCTGCCTGCTATAATATTGATGTAAATTAAAATAATTCTTTGCCCATAAAAAGTCGGATATTCTTATTCTGTTCCTGCTAAAATCATAATCGGGAAGTGATACAGATGGATATGTTGTTAAAACAACTTAATTATGCTATTGCGTATATTGAATCTAATCTATGCGAAGAGATTGATTTAGATACGGTTGCCAGAATTGCTTGTGGATGGGAATACGCGCTGGAGCTTGCTCCGTATTGCAACTTTGGAGCGGAGGCAGAAACTGGCGCGCTGATGGCTAGACCAGCCAGGAAGAGATAACCATGCACTTTGTAAACGCGAAAGGAATTCTTTCTGCAAAGAACGGAATGAACATATATCGTGGTTGTACACATGGATGTATCTATTGCGATAGCAGATCTACCTGCTATCAAATGAAGCATGACTTTGAAGATATTGAAGTCAAGCAGAATGCACCTCAACTGCTGGAGGATGCCCTAAAAAGAAAACGCAATAAATGCATGATTGGCACAGGCTCAATGTGCGATCCATATATGCATTGCGAAGAACAACTTGGGCTGACGCGAGAGTGCCTCGAAATTATCGATAAGTACGGTTTTGGTATCACTTTGATAACTAAGTCAAACCGTGTTTTACGTGACATTGACTTACTAAAAAGCATTAATAAGAAATCAAAATGTGTTGTACAGATGACGCTGACTACATACGATGAGAACCTGTGTAAAGTACTTGAACCTAATGTTTGCACCACAAGAGAACGGTTTGAAGCATTGAAGATTTTTCGTGATAACGGTATCTCTACAGTGGTATGGTTGACGCCGCTGCTACCATTTATTAATGACACAGAGGAAAATCTGCGTGGAATACTTAACTACTGCTTTGAGGCAGAGGTTAAGGGCATAATTTGTTTTGGAATCGGAGTAACGTTACGGGAGGGAGACAGGGAGTATTTTTACCAAAAGCTTAATGAGCATTTCCCAGGTATGCGGGAAAAGTATCATCGAAAATACGGGTATTCTTATGAGGTCAATAGCGACAATCACAGCTATTTAATGAAAATATTTCATGATGAATGCAAGGCTCATGGAGTAATGAGCAACATCAGCAGTATTTTCAAATATCTAAATGAATTTCCCGAACAAACTGCTCAGCTGAGCATGTTTTAAAATCAACCCTTATCTGATGTGTCTGTTTCCAAAGGGGTGATTGAAAGCTGGCTGCCTTTATATGATAACCTGGATCATTACAGCTGGACGATTATCCTCAAGGAGGCTGGCGAGCCGATTGGTAGCATTGCTGCAAGCCCTGCACCAATGTCTCCTTAGACTACCGTAGTAGTTTAAATCTATAAATTATCATAATAGTCTTCCACTGTCAAGAGTTAAAAAATAATTTTTTTTTTACTTTTATTAATCATATCCAGCATATTCGAACAGGTAAAAGCTTTATATAATTCAAATAATACTACACAAATTACATATTTATACCGCAACAATATTATGACCGTTGTGAACAAGCCTCAGTCCTGACATGCGTTGTTTTATGCGCTTGTCACAACACTATAGTGCCTTTAGGAAAAAGGGGGATAAACAATGTTTATGAAACGAACTCTCAGTCTTTTACTTATCATTGCTCTTTTAGTGAGCAGTCTTATTGGCTGTGATAAGCTCAACCCGGACAAAAAGCCTGTAGAAGCCGATTCTTCACCTGCACCGTCCCAGACGGAAAAACCCGGTTCCATCGACCGCATTGAACCATTCGAGCTTACGGGTATTGTCAAATGGCCGTCCGATGGCATAGGAACGCCCGGCGTGGATTTCAAGGAGCTGCCCACAGGTGATGTAACAGGCTGGGACGACATTCCTGCTCCATTCTACAATCCTTTAGGCTCATTTGAACTCTATACGGAGGTTATACCTCTTTTTGAAGAGTGGGAAGAAGTGGTTGTAAATACATCGGAGGGAATCACCCCCAAGGCGTTCAGCGTTATAGGGAAGACTTGGCAGCTGAGGATAGAGCATCCTGATCTGACGCGCAACTGGGTGCTCTGGAAGGCGCGGGAGATGGGTGCTGTCATCTATGACTCCACTCCTGACACAGCAGCATTTTACATTATGGAAAGTGAGACTGTGCGTTGGTGGGTCAGTGCCGCATTTACCATATCGGAAGGGATTCCCGGTGCAGATATTTACGTCGTTAAGACTCTTTTTGCCCCAAGCGGTAAAACAGTTATTCTCAAGCCCAATGAGCTTGAACCTCTTGGTGACACCGAGGTGCTCTACAGGGTATACACTGACTGCGTGCCGGGGAAAACCCAGTCTGTTGCTGTCACAATGAAGGGTTCAAACCCGAATGCCGGTTTGAATGTGAGCTTAGGCCAGCACGACTACCAAAATGGATTGTACTCTCATAATCTGGACCGCCCTCTTTCAGGTGATAAACATGGAGGTGTGATATCTCTGAAATTAGGGGATGATCTTGTCTATGATGATATTCCCATGGTGGACGGTATGCTTTCATGGGAGTTTCGTAAGGGTGATGAAAACACCGTATTGCCTGACGAATTCACTTTTACCATCACTGAAACAACAGACATCCATCCTGTTAAATGGGGTGAGCACATGGGAATGCTCAAGATTATAGGTCCGCCTGCTAAAGGTGCCCGGATCGAGCCAACCTGGGATTATGATCCTACTCATCCGAATTTCGATAGAGCTTTCATGGAGGGTCCCGTGAAGGATCCCGATGGTAACTATTATTTCTTATTGCCTGCCGGCTATTATACCTTGTGTCTGAGCGAGGGTGCTGCTTCGTGGATTATTAACAGCGCGCTTACCCAGCTTGTGCCGATTTCTTCGGGAGAAATTACAACAATCACCGTACCTTCTGAAATGACTTCTACTTACACCAGTATTCTTCATAATTATGGAAGCTTTGAAGAAAATGAGGGAAGCATATCCATTCTGAGTGTGAAAGACAATGGAGATACTGCTGTTGTCGGGCTGGTGGTCAACGACCCTCTGGAGCGGGATGTGTACCCGGAGCTTAGTGATCTGACTATTAAAGAGAATGGTTTGGAGGGCAGGATTATTTCCATTGAACGGGAACCCGCCGCAGCCAATGTGGTACTGGTGCTGGACTCCTCCGGTTCCATGAAGGGCAATATGCAGGCTGCTGTGGATGCAGCCAAACGCTTTGTTCTAAGTCTTCCCGAAAACTCCTCCATATCCCTGATTCAGTTTGCTCAGCTCATCACCGAGCATAAAGGAAGTACCAAGGCAGAGGTAATTTCCTCCCTTGATAAGGTAAAGGAAGGGGGAGCTACCTCTTTGTATGATGCCACAGCCCGTGCTCTCAAACAGTTGGAAGGCAGGGACCAGCCCTATGTGGTTGTATTCTCCGACGGTGCGGATTCCCGTGAACCCGGTGTATCAGGCGATGGAAGTTCCATAACCCGGGAAGATATCGTAGAACGGATTCGAGACAGCGGTGCCACGGTGTTGACCATAGGTTTTGGCGCAGGGCATGACCCCAAAGCTCTGGTGGAAATGAGCAGGGCTTCTGAAAACGGTGCTTATTTTGTTGCAGCCAACAAAGGTGCACTGGATTCCGCCTTCGCCGCTGTATCCGCCAAATTTGGCAACCAATTCACTGTCACATATGAGCGGCCTGCAGCTGTGGTAGATCAAAAAAGTGACATTCCCGTGGTGTCCATCATGTTGGATACTTCAGAATCAATGGATATGGATCCGGAGGAGGAACCAGAGGAGGATGTAGGGTATCGTATGGATCGGGTGAAGAAAATTTTCCACGATTTTATACTTGAACTGCCCTCCAATGCGCTTATGCAGGCATCAAATTTCTGTCAGCCTATTCTGAACCCACCCCACAGCCACTATGTGCAGATGACTACCGACAAGAAAGGCCCGGTGCTGCGGGCTATCAGCGCTTTGCAGGCTGACGGAGGTACGCCTATACTCGAAGCACTGCAAACTTCCCTTTGGGAGCTTGAACCTATACCCAGCAGTAAACGGGTGCTGATTTTCTTCACTGATGCAGCACTGGCGGTAGAAGATGATGGCAGCGGTGCCCAGCAGATGCAGTTCGACGAACTGCTTTCAAGATTCAAAACCGCAGGCATCCGTGTCCTGTTTGCGGGGCTGGGCAACGAGCAGTATGCTGAAAAATACAGGGATGTGTTCGCTCACGCAGCCGATATGTCGGGCGGTGAATATGTGTTGACATCGGATATAGGGGAAATAGCAAATAAGCTGCAGGATTTGCTTTCGCGGCTGGATATGCCCGCTGCAGCTAAGAAAGGAGTCAGTCTGACTCTGACGCTGGACTGCCGCACACAGGACGGCAGCCGCATGAATTATGCAGCCACCAAGTTGGAGGAGGAATTCACGGTTCGAGAAGGAGCGGGCAAAACGGTGGAACCCGGTAAGTTGTTGATGGAAACCGGACAAGCGTTTATCCAGTATGACCGTAAAGCCTCTCAAATGCTCTATGGGTCTGACAGCCCCACACAGGAAAGCCGGATTATCTGCCGTCTGCCGCTTGATCCTATCAGTGCAGCCAACTCTTTTGTGAAGCTCACAGTAAAAGAAGCCTATTTCCTTGACCTGTTTAAGGGGATTGAAGCGCCTGGCGGGCAACAATATCTTGCCCTGGATTTGGACTTTGCTTTTGAAAAATCAGATCCTGCCAGAGCAGAAAAGGAATACCTGATTCCCACGATTTTTCAGCACTTTTATGTATCCTTGAACAATGGGCGTATGATGCCTGCTTCCAACGCTACATGGCTTGCAGAGAAGCCATTTACCGAGCCGGGGTGTGCAGAGATTAATCTTAAAGAAAACGAAACAAAAGGCGGTATCCTTATCTTTCTCGTGGACTACAACAGCGATGAGGAAATTGAGCAGCTTTCACTTCATATGTATGATGTTGGCAACGGTCACATTGACCTACCTATTACCGGTTCTATTCCCCAGACCTTTATGGATATTTCATCACTGCCCGCGGGAACTCCAGAAAATATAAGTGATGCGTTTTTACTGTCACTAACTGGTATAAGTGATGTCACAAAGCTGGGTGGTATTGATATTGCTCAGCTCGAGGATGATAAACTTGACGAGGAAGAAGAGGATTACGAAGACGAAGACGAATACGATGACGAAGAAGAATACGATGACGAAGAAGAATACGATGACGAAGAAGAATACGATGACGATGAATTTGACGAAGATGACGAAGAAGATGATGAAGATACATTACCGCATAGAGGCAACCCTGAAGCCAATGTGACATTCCGTGTATTGGAAGCCACTCTTGAAAGCAAGGTGCAGGCTCTCCTGGACATGGATCCTCAACAACGATTTTTATATGCAGTGGAAACTGATAATGGTGTTCTGCTCTCACCCATGAGTGATGTAGTTCACAATCTTCCCCTGGGTTTTACAGGAAGCGCTATGTTTGCCCCTGGTTCTAAAAGTCCTGTGCGTATGCCCTATGCACTGCCCAACGATCTGCTGAATGCAAAATCCTATCTGTATGGAGATGTGACCAGTGGCAGCCTCAGTTTACCGGTAAAGAACGGACCCATCTGGACTGCCGGATCATCCAAACAGAGCTTTGAGCATGAATATTTCACATTCACCATCAATTCACTGTCCCCTGTAGAAAAAGAAAGCTCCTATATTGCACTTGACTTCACTGTTGCAGACAAGGTCGATGGTCAGGGTACAAGCGGATTTGACGGGATTTTAACCTTGGAGCGCGACACCCGGGATGCACCTGTGAATCAAGCGGTTTCTCGTAAAGGCCTGGGTGACTTTGGCGGTGTTTCTGATGTTCTTGCGGAAGCTGGTGTGATTCTGCCGGACACTTATCGTACTCAGGAACTCATCTACGGTGGATCCGACCCGGACGGAAACTGGGGTGCTTTTGACGGTCAGTCTCGACGCGGTGTGATGATATTTGCGCTGCCGGATAACGAATACGAAGCTTGGACACTCACCTGCAGTTACCTGCCGGATATGAACATTTCCATTACGAACACTCCTTCTCTGCATCCTGCGCTTTTAAGTCTGCGGCCTCCCGTGAGAATCGATGAGGACTTTCAGCAGGAGTTGAACAATGCAGTACAGGCAGCTATAAATAAATATGAAGGTTCCCGTCCCAAACCCTCAAATGTTGCCCGCATATCACCGGGAGATGCAGAGATCCTTGCCAGACATACACCGTCTCCATCTCTCACGCTGCATGGGTTGCAGCTGCTTAAATCGGCCAAAACCGATGAGGATTTTCTTAACATCATGCGCAGCATGCGTTGGGTACCAAATACTCCTTCATTTGACTACATGTATTCGCCGGAATCGGTACTCACGCAAGGATGGGGCTCTCAGCAGGATCTGCTCATGCTGGCGCAGGCACTGCTCTCCCGCTTGGGATATCAGCCTAAAATACGCCCCGTGAGGCTCACAGCTGCAGGGATAGAAAATCTTGTCCGCATTGGAGGTACAGGAGACTACTATGATTATATTGGTGTGGAGTGGCATGCTCTTTCTTATACTGACTCCCAGGGGAAGGGCAGGGTGTTTGTACCTGTTTTCAACCGCGATATTTCCGAGTTAAATGGTTTGTGCTCGCTGACCAATCGAATTGAAAATCCTCTTATTCCTCTTATGGGCAATCTGCGAGTATACGCTCGAGGCAGGCTCACTGAAGAGACCATCGAGGCCGCTCAGGCTTCAACCATGTCCGACATCGGATCAATTTTGGGCGGAGATGAGCCCTCAGAGGATGGAGCTTATTATGAGGAAGCGGATTTGTTAACAGCCGAGTTCCCCCTGCCTGATATCGGACAGGATACCTTCGATATCAGCCTTGTATCCATAGGCAAGAGTGAAGACGGCTCCCATGATATTGTAACCGCTGTTGCCGACACCCGCTTTGGTTTCTTGAAATCCCCCGAACTATGGATTGATACCTCCTGTTATGATGTGGAATCGGTGAGTGTGGAGCTGACAGCCAGAAACATGGATAATAGTACCTTCGTGCATACAACATTACTTGAAGAGAACCAAAAACTTACAGATGTGTTTTTTACAGTTGCTTTTGCTGCACCGGAGCTTTCCGGTGCAGCTGCCGAATCCTATGAAGCTGCAGTAAAAAGAGAAGCGGAAGCTGCACAAAACCCTACAGATTATGCTGCAGTTCGTTGGTTGGGGCATGCTGCTGCAAGCCGCTTGATCAAGGTATTGGGTGATTATGACAAGGAGCTTTCTCAAACCTTGGAAGTCACCACCGGTCGCACAGACCGTCCATTTGCCATGGCAGTTACAGTACGATCAGACGGCACAAATGCCAAAACCTCCATCGACCTGATGAATCATCGAAACGAGGTAAAATCAAACAATTTAGAAGCTGTATACGCATATAACCTGATGCTGGGCTGTTTTGCCTCTTATGCGGAAGGTGTAGCTATGCCGGGGGGTATGGGTCGAAGCTATATGGATGTATGGATTTCCATGCCTGATGGTGCTGGCTTCTTTATCGTAGACGCCGACCAGGAAATGCGGGAAAAAGCGGTTGTGCTGCTCACCGAACAGAACTACCCCAAGCTTTTGATCGAAAGAATCAGTTCCGAAGAGCTGTATAATACGGCATTCCTCATCCCGTCTGCGCCAGGAAAGTTGGATGACCAGGAGCGTTGGGCGTGGCTTGAGATAGATGTTGAAACAATGGATGTCATCTCCGTATTTGATACCGGAGAACGGGCAGGTATGGCCAGTTACCTGTTAGGTCTGACGCCCAAAAATTGTGCGGAAGTCACAGCCGGCGCACTAGTCGGTCTAACCGTTGCTCAGTTCTCCATTGCTACCTATGCATTGATTACGGACGATCCTGAAGTTATAATCGCAAGCGCTGAAATGTTGGCATACTACATTCATGAACAGCTGAAATACGTTTTGCAGCAAGGCAAAAAGCCCAAAGAAATCATGGGTGAGGTCGATAAACTTTTGGATAATCCTATCGGCTATGCTATGGATACCATTGGAGATAAGCTCGAAAGCGATAAAAGGGACGAGTATAATGATCTGTTTAACAAAGCAACGGGTATCAATGTTAAGGAGTTGTATGAAGAATACATAGAAGAAAAGGATCTCACCTTCGTGGACGGCTTCGAAGGTGCATTAAAACTATATTTCGATCAGTACAAATAAGCAGTGCGTTATTTTAATCGGTCTTTTGCCCATAGGGCAGTTAAGGGCAGAACATACTTGTTTCTTTCATAAATCGAGGAGAATTCGTCCAAAACCAATGGAGATTGCCGATAACCGACTTCAATCGTAAGTGAAGGGATGCCAAGTGAATCCATAGCCCAATCCTTAAACCCTCCGGCCTCTATGCCTTCACTGCCTACCAGCGGGTATTGTGTTATATGGCTTACTGCTTCCGCCAAGCTTTTAGAAAGGCTGTTGACAGGTTCTTTTATACCATATTCATAATAGATGATAGAACCGTTGGAGTGATAGCTGATAGCAGCATCAAATGGGTAACGCAAGGTGTAATCAGAAAGTGCTGCTGTCTCTGACTGATCTGAGGGAGATTGACCCTTATAGCGTTCCGAGGAGGCTCCTCCTGCTCCGGCATAGGCTTCCCAGCCTGCATCAAAGTTGCGGTTGAGATCAACTCCGTTTGCATTGGCTTTCCATCGGCGGGCATATTCCATTAAGGATAAGCCCGTTTTTTTCTGTTTTAGATCCTGTTCGTATATACTGATCAAATCATCCGGCAGCTGTCCTTTCTGACTGATTTCAACCCCATCGGGATTTACCATGGGAATCAAGTGGAGACACACATCGTTTAATGCATCTTTGATGCTGCTTTCAAGGAACTTGGTATTTTTATGAGACAGTAAATATTCCATTTGTGACATGATCAAAGTGCTGGTCATATGTTCTCTGCCATGTATAGCGCCGTGTACCAGGATATGATGAGATGCAGAGGTATCACCCAAAATGGCAATAGGAATATCCTTTCCCAACTCACTCTTCCCGATGCTGTCTATAGTCAGCTTAGCAGGATAAGCGTCTGCCAAGCTTTGTAAATCAGCTGTCATTTGTTCATAGCTGTAGGATTCAACAGCTTTGATGATCTGCAGCTCCTTGTTATGACTTTCTTCATTTGCAGGTACCAGGTAAGCAGCCATCACATATCCTTCTTTTCCTTCATAATTCACTTTGGCAAACAAAGAATCATATGCAATCAATTGCACCGTATCACCCTTGAGGACACGTCCAACAAGCTTGGAAGCACCGCTGGGTTCTTGTCGAAGAGGGAGATACTCATTACAGGAAGCTATCCAAGTGCCTCCGTATAAATCAGAGGTATGGTCTTCCAGCACAATGGGTGAGTAGGTTTTGGCCGCAGCAGGATCCGGGCTGGTACCGGGAGGCGAATCTTCTTCCTTGGAAGGGATAAGACTGCATGCATTCAGAAAAAGACATAGAATCAGGAAAATGGTAATAATAAATATGGAATATAACTCATTACTTGATTTCATGTCTTTAGTATCCTTCATCACGATTCACCTTTTCTGTTTGCCTGCTTATCAGCTATGTATATAGTATAACATATTTATGTAA
>DIQU01000016.1:0-213 GCA_002426555.1 Firmicutes bacterium UBA5454
CGGGTTACGGGTTGCGGGTTACGAGTTGCGGGTTACGGGTGGAATTGGTGCTAGGTTGCGAAAACAATGTCATCCTGAGCGCAAGCGAAGGATCTTTTCTGAGAAGATTCCTCATAAACTCGGAATGACAAACACTTCCTATCGTGTATCTCGTATCAATTATCTTTTCTTTCTACTCGTATCTCGTACCAATTATCTTTTCATTCTACTCGT
>DIQU01000016.1:479-13884 GCA_002426555.1 Firmicutes bacterium UBA5454
TCGTTCTACTCGTATCTCGTATCTAGCATCAATTATCTTTTCGTTCTACTCGTATCTCGTAACCCGTATCACTATTCATTCATCCCGTGACATCGCTTATATTTCTTTCCGCTTCCACACGGACATGGATCATTTCTTCCTACCTTTGTGCCTTTAACTACAGGCTTTCTGGATTGAGCTTGACCTCCATGGCTTGTCTCAACAGGCTCTGCTACCTTCTCACGCTTTGGCATATTGCTTTGAACTTTTACATGATAAAGAAGAGTAACAACTTCTTCCTGGATGCTGCTTGTCATCTCCTGGAACATATCATAGCCTTCTATTTGATATTCCATAACCGGATCTCTCTGACCATATGCCCGCAGACCAATGCCTTGACGCAGTTGATCCATGGCATCTATATGATCCATCCATTTTCGGTCAACTACTTTAAGGGTTATGACACGCTCGGCTTCTCTCATAGGCTCTTCACCATTAACTTCTTCCTGTTTGAGATAAGCGGCTTTGGCAGCATCCATAAGTCTGGTTTTCAGCGTTGCTTTGTCAATTTCATGGATGTTGAACGTATTCACGTCCACTGTACCCGGAGGTATGCATACCTTTTCCAAATAATTCATCAGACCCTTCAAGTCCCACTCGTCCTGATATGAAGAATTTCCCAGGTATGTTTCCATGGCAGAATCGATTAAGGATTCCACCATACCCATGACATTGTCTCTGAGATTTTCACCTTCCAACACACTGCGGCGCTGAGAGTAGATGAGTTCACGCTGTACATTCATAACATCGTCATATTGCAGGACGTGTTTACGAATATTAAAATTATTGCCTTCTACCTTCTTTTGCGCAGCTTCTATTTGTCCGGACAGGAGATTATGCTCTATGGGTTGATCCTCCTGCATCCCCAAGGTCTCAACAATTCCCTTGACCCGATCAGAGCCAAACAGCCGCATCAGGTCATCTTCCAGAGAAATATAGAAGCGGGAAGAACCCGGATCTCCTTGACGACCGGAACGCCCTCGCAGCTGGTTATCTATCCGTCTGCTTTCATGGCGCTCTGTGCCGATAATATGGAGACCGCCCTGTTCCAGAACCTTCTGCCTCTCTTGTTTTGCAGTCTGCTCATTCTCTTTGTAGAGCCGCTCATATTCCTTTCTTGCTTCAAGCAGCTCAGAGTCATCTGTTTCACTGATGGTTGTTACCTCACTGAGGATCTCATCGGAATAATCTTGTTGCTGCAATTGTTTTTTAGCTAAAACTTCCGGATTCCCTCCCAGGACGATGTCGGTACCCCTGCCGGCCATGTTGGTGGCGATGGTTACATTTTTGTATTTTCCGGCCTGAGCTACAATTTCAGCTTCCTTGTCGTGAAACTTGGCGTTTAATACTTCATGAGGAATACTACGTTTCTTGAGCATATTACTGAGCATTTCGGATACTTCAATTGATATGGTGCCCACCAGTATTGGCTGTCCTAATGCATGACGCTGAACTATCTCATCGACTACTGCCGTAAATTTCCCCCTAGTGGTAAGATAAATAACGTCGTTGAAATCTTTTCTGATCATGGGCATGTGAGTAGGTATTACTACAACATCCAGACCATAAATGGATTTAAACTCATCTTCCTCCGTTTTTGCAGTGCCGGTCATTCCGGAAAGCTTGGTATACATTCTGAAATAATTTTGAAAGGTGATGGTAGCCAGAGTCTTGCTTTCCCTTTGCACCTTTACATTTTCCTTAGCTTCGATAGCCTGGTGAAGCCCGTCACTGTAACGGCGGCCCAGCATCAGGCGCCCGGTAAATTCGTCTACAATAATAACTTCATCTTCCTTGACCACATAATCCCGATCTCTTTTCATCAGAACATGCGCGTGCAAAGCCTGGTTGATGTGATGCGAATACTCGGAATTCTCAATATCGGCCAGGTTTTCCAGGGAGAAATACTGCTCCGCCTTGCTTACGCCTTCCTCTGTCAGATTGGCGGTACGAGCTTTTTCATCCATCTCATAGTCTTGATCCTGTTTCAATCTGTGAACAAAACGATCTGCTTTGAAATAGAGATCTGTGGATTTGTCCCCCGCACCGGAAATAATAAGCGGTGTACGAGCTTCATCAACCAGAATGGAATCCACCTCATCAACAATAGCAAAATTCAGCTCTTTTTGGACCATATCATGCTTGTAGATGACCATATTATCGCGAAGGTAGTCAAACCCAAATTCATTATTGGTACCATATGTAATATCGGATTGATAACTTGCACGCCTTTCTACAGCACTCAGCCCGTGGACAATGAGCCCTACGGAAAGACCTAGAAAACGGTATATCTTACCCATCCATTCGCTGTCTCTTCGTGCGAGATAGTCGTTAACTGTAATGATATGAACCCCTTTCCCGGTCAATGCATTCAGGTAGGCGGGCAAGGTAGCTGCTAAAGTTTTTCCTTCACCGGTTTTCATTTCCGCAATCCGCCCCTGGTGGAGAACAATTCCTCCCAACAGCTGTACATTAAAATGGCGCATACCCAGTACGCGAACAGAGGTTTCTCTTACAACGGCAAAGGCCTCGGGCAGCAAATCATCCAAAGTTTCACCTTGTTGATATCGGTTTTTAAACAAAGCTGTCTTGCCCTGCAGCTCAGCATCACTGAGAACCTGCATTGCTGGTTCAAGGGCTTCTATTTGATCCGCCAGCTTCATGAGTTTCTTAACTTCCCGCTCGTCGCTCTTTTTCCGCAGTTTATCAAAAATTCCTGCCATAGTCGTCACCCCGGCTTTCGTTTCATTCATTTTATCATGTTAGTTTCAACGATACAAGGACGACAGCAAAAAAGAGATATCGGATAATTATTTCATTTCAGTTTACTCCTCTGTTAAAAATTGTTTGTTATATTGCATAATATCCCGTGCAACATCCTTTACACGTAAAAAATCATTCACAATGGGATCAGTTGCAAGTGCTGCAATGAGCTTTTTTTCATCCCACTGCATCGCTGCTTCCATGTATAGTTGCTGTCGTAACGTCATTGGTCTTACAATTGACTCAATGATAGGTGGTAATGTTGAACCTACGACAGGATGTACACCCAAAGCATCTACATTGCATATTGACTCTACCACAAACCCGCTAGGCATGTTTTGTATTTGACCTATATTTTTATAGTTTAATACATCGGTAATCTTAGGGCCGCCGTTGAGCGCTGCGATCACTTGATCAAGGATTTCACCACATTCCATTAACTTGACCTGACCGATGTCTAGACCTGCTTTAATCTCGCTTTTTGCCCTTCTAACCATATTGGTGCGCTCCGCGATGCGATCATAATGTGTTCCAAACTGTTCTCGAAGTTCAGAAGTACCTATGGCTTGATAGAAAAACTCTGCTATATGCTCATCGCCTATGGCAGGCAAATAGCCAAGGATATCCCATAATACAAAGCGGATACGCTGATATTCCAGCCTTGAATAGGGATTGTTTGATACAAAAACACTCTCGCCGCGCCATGCAGCATCTATAAGCCCTTTTTCACGCATAAGCTTAAGAGCATCGTCTTCACGAACCTTAACGTCTATAAAAAAAGAGCAGTGGTCAATCCCGCCGACGTTAAAACTAACTTCATCCCAACTTTGTGCCCGCTCGCTTAATGACAGCGAATGGGCCACTTACGTCGATATGCTGAAATCTTTGGGAATGGATGATTACATGAACGTTCGACGACAGGCATTTGAAGAAGCGATAGAAAAATAATATTTATTATTTTACGATAAGTTGACTTATTTATGTCGAAGAACCGCTTACAGGATGCTGACAGGCATTCTGTAAGCGGTTCTTGCCTTTTATTTTTCGCACATATGATATATAATTGGGTAAGGTGGTGTTCATGCATAAGTTTTTTAAGCGCTTGAGTCTAAAATATCAGTACTTGCTCTCTACTTTTGGCGTGGCACTGATTGCCTGCTCTGTAATAGGCTTACTACTGTACTTCAGTTCAGTGCACGAGCTGCGCAAAATCAATGAAGAACAGATTATTAATAGGCTTTTTATTTTTGCAGAAGAACTGGAAATACAGAAAGATATCATGGAGGATGTAGCATATGCCATCTCTAACAGGATATATTTAGTATTGATTTTGTTAAAACTCTTTTCGTAGAACAGTTTAAGTGCCAGATAGGCGTTTCACCAGCCTTTAAGAACCTAACAGATGTAAAAAGTTATCTTGCTTTGGCACTTGAATCTTTAAGACCCGCAGGAGTTGGTGAAATATTCAATTCCGATTCTCTTAACGAGCCGTTTTGCTTTCCTTCTGACGAGGTGCACCCATATATTGCGCAGACAATTATAAGACATATGCTCATGATGGCAACACCTCATGAATCAACTACATACTCGCGTATGGATATGAATGACTGGGTAAAAACCTTTTTTATATGCGAACCGTCTCATATGCTTGGCATGGTTTTTTCCTATGATACCTCTTCCATACATGTGCTGGGCGCACTGGTGGAAAGGATAAGCGGTGTACCCTTCCTGGAGTATCTTCACACTAGGCTTTTAGAACCTTTAGGGTTTACATCCAAATTATTTGAGAACTTGAATAATTTGGATGTAACATTTAAGGATGACGCTGGTAAATCGCAAGAGAGATGGTATATGTTAAGGAGGCGAACCCATGTTCGTAACTAAGGATGACATCGTTTCCGGCCTGCGTGAGTTAGGCATCAAGACAGGTGATGAGCTTATGGTTCATTCTTCGTTGAAGAGTTTTGGCAGGGTGGAAGGCGGTGCGGATGCGGTTATTGATGCACTATTGGAGGTTGTTACAGAAAACGGTATCGTTTCAATGCCAGCATTCAGTGATTGCACAGACGGTGGCTCAGCAAGAGCATATGACAGGGTGAATACGCCGCCTGAGTCTTGGATTGGTATAATTCCGGAAACATTCCGCAAGCGAAAGGGAGTGCTTCGCAGTGACCATCCCACGCATTCGATTACAGCATCCGGCCTCGATGCCAAAGCATTCTTGAGCCAGACGGATATTTACGACTGTTTCGCTGAGGATGGTCCTTGGAACCGCCTGAGAGAAGGTGGTGGAAAGCTGCTGTTTATAGGTAAGACGATGGGCTCAAACACATTTCTGCATGCGTGCGAAGCGTGGTATAATAATTACCTGGAAGAAACCATTGGCATAGTGGCAACACCGGAAGGGGAAAAGTTTGTTCGTGTAACGAATTATCCAAGCGGTTGCCGTGGAGGATGGTACAAACTATACGAAGATGCGGAATATTTCAAAATTCTTCGTTCACGAGGAATATTTAGTAAAGTAGAAGTTGGTGCTTCGACGCTGATGGTGTGTAATGCTCATGATGTGGCTGCCACAATGAAGGAAATATTCAAAAGTGATCCTCACATCCTTTTACACAAATCCGGGTGTCGCGACTGCGCACGAATGAGAGGAAAGAACAAACCCAAACACTATTCGCCATTACCTTTGCCACATTCGGAGATTCTGTAATCATTTTGATGAAACTGCCGACAAACTCGGAGAAAATGAAATACGACAGTATCTCTATCATTGTATCCAAAGAGGATTATCCTCAGATTACATTAACATAGGCATAAATGCTTTGAAATTCCTTTATACCGTTGTGCTTGAGCAATCATGGAAGGATTACAAGGACAATAACAAAAAGAAGGTCATGACCCTTGATGCAATTGAATTTGCCCGACGCTTTCTATTGCATATATTACAACCGGTTGATAGAAAATGATGGTAAAACATAATAATATGAAGGGTGGTAATACATTATGTCTACACTGACTTTTGCTGATTTTAAAATGCCCTCAGCGTCGTTGGGAAAACTCAATCCTTTACCTGATCTGCGTAAAACAGCAGATGCTCATGCCTCTATTCCCATTGATGAGACAACTGTGACGAAAGAAGAATCACAATACATGGGTTGGGGAAAGGTGAACGGCATATTACCTTATCTGATCCAAGACGGTTATGATCGCAAAAAGAAACCTCGCAGCTGGAAAGCTGCTGTGCTGGAAAATGACTATATTCGGGCTGCTTTTTTACCAGAACTGGGCGGCAGGCTTTGGTCATTGATTGACAAGACATGTGGCAGGGAACTGTTGTACCGAAATCCAGTATTTCAGCCTTGTAATCTAGCACTTCGCAATGCCTGGATTTCCGGAGGGGTAGAGTGGAATGTAGGAATCATAGGTCATACTCCTTTTACAGTTGATCACATGTTTGCTGAGGAATTAAAACTGAAAGATGGAACACCGGTGCTTCGTATGTTTCAATATGAACGGGTACGACGCCTGATATATCGGGTGGAAGCTATGTTGCCTGAAGATTCAAGATACCTGTTTGTAAGGGTTCGCATAGATAATGCTTCTGAAGAGGACACTGCTGTTTATTGGTGGAGCAACATGGCAGTAGATGAAAGGGAAGATGTTCGTGTACTAGTTCCTGCAGATAAATCTTATCGCTGGGGTTATGGAGGAAATTTAAGAAAGGTTTCAATTCCTGATATGACAGTGCAGGCAAATCAGCTGAAAGGACGAAGCAATGATACAGGTACATCTTACTGGGACATCAGTCGTACTACCCAACTACCTCAAGCCATGGACTTTTTCTTTGATCTTCCCAAAGAGCAAAGACGGTGGATTTCAGCAGTAGGCGGAGATGGATATGGATTCATACAAACTTCTACTGATGTATTGCAGGGACGAAAGCTGTTTGTATGGGGAATGGGGGCTGGAGGTCGGAATTGGCAGACTTACCTGGCTCAGCCTGGTTATGCCTATTTGGAGATTCAAGCAGGTCTGGCACGTACACAGCTGGAACATCTCCCCATGAAAGGTGGAGCAATGCTTAGCTGGATGGAAGCATATGGGCCAATAACAGCTGAAGCCAAGATAGTACAAGGAGAAGACTGGAGTGCTGCTACTGCAGCTGTAGAAGAAGCACTGGAGAGCGCCTGCCCCCGTGCCAAGGTGGAAGAAATGCATCAAATAGCAAAGAAAGAGCTGGATGGTCAATCAGGCGAAAGCAGAGGCGTAGGTGCTGGCTGGCCACTGGTACAGAAAGAACTCCTGGGAACGAAATTTCAGGACAATGGTATACACTTTCCCACTAACAGTATAGGCAGCAGGGAAGAACCTTGGCTGAAACTGATACGTGAAGGAAGTCTGCCCTGTCCGGATGTATTGGAGGAGCCGGGCAGCTATCAAATTGGAGTTGAATGGGAACAATTATTGGCTGATACCATCAACAAAGGTGGAAGCAAACATTGGTATGGATATTATCAATATGGTGTTATATTGGCTTATACCGGCAAAATGAAGCTAGCAGAAGATGCTTTTGATCAATCTATCCGATGCGCAGTGAATCCATGGGCATTACGCTGCAAAGCGGTGCTTCGAGATTTTGAAGGAGATGATATAAAAGCAGCGGAGTTACTGGTGGAAGCAGTAGACATGTTACCCGAGCCTCATATTGCAAAGGAAGCTCTTCAAGCTCTGCATAAAGCGGGAAAGTCACAAGAGGTCATTGATTTATATAATAAGCTGCCAAAAAGCGTGCAGGAGCTTGGAAGGTTAAAAGTTATGTTAATTGAGGCTCTGCTGGATGTGGGAGACGCCGCCGGTGCCAAGCATATGCTCAATGGCAAAATTGAATTGACCGATGTAAGAGAAGGCGAAGTAAAGCTGACTGATCTGTGGTTCCGTATGACAGCTATGATAAAAGCGCGAGAAAATGGGAAGAAGATGGATGAAGCCTTATTGGAACAAGTTAAGAAGGAATGCACTCCTCCTGCCCATTTGGATTTTCGTATGCATTGAGCTCCGGTAGTTTACACATATAGTCGCATGAATACTTCTCGTTGTATATTTCAACAGAACAAACATCTTCAAACAGTGATGCACCCCATATTATTTTGAGATCAGATTTCTCATGCATATACTTTTTAAGCTTATCATAGCTAGAATCATTCGGTGGATACCCCGTTCTTGTATAAACCGCAGGTCTGTCTGTTTCCTAATGCAGGAACCTGAATTCCCCATATAGCTTAGATAGATGCCAATTCATACTGAAGCTATAAAAGTGATTTGGATATTCGTCCTGTTCACGTCTCCCGTAAGGACAGAATTAACGCTCATGTCCTTACCTGCTTTATTTCTCTGGTCATTTTACGCCTGATACAAAAGAAAATTGAATACGAATTCTCACCAGAGCAGATTATTGCCTGCCTCAATAACATAAGCTGCAACAATGTAGAATAGTACATATAAGTCAATACAATAGCGTTATTATTTTTTGCATCATATCACTAGATGTAAGCATATCACCCTTCTCGAGAGAGCCATCTACACTCGTAATATTCCCTTTCAAACTCATTAGGTGATACTAACGCCTGCTGTTGTACAAGATGTCATTGTACTTGATTACAGCTCGATACTCCGCTGCTCAAGTTTTGATTTTCCTATATCAATCAGCTTTTTTTAGATTAGAAGAAGGATATTGACAGATCCTATTGGCAGGACAACAACAAAAAAGAGGAGCGGAAAGCTCCCCCTTATAAAACTCAAACTATATAATTGTTACCAATAACCTACGCTATATTATTGTTACCAAAATGGATGCTGACTGATTATGAGTAATTGGGCTCGATGAGTCCATACTTTCCATCATGTCTTTTATATACCACATTAACCTCATCAGTATCAGAATTGGAGAATACAAAGAAACTATGCCCCAGTAAATCCATCTGCATCAATGCTTCTTCGATTGACATTGGTTTTACGGCGAAACGCTTGGTACGGACAATTTGAAGCTCGTAGTCATCTAGATCCCCTTTTGTTGCTGCTTGGCTGAATTCCATTTTCTCGTCAGCAAAAGCACCTGTACGGAAATTACGTTCCAGTTTGGTACGATACTTGTGAATCTGCCTTTCCAGTTTGTCTAATACCATATCAATGGAAGCATACATGCTTTCTGTAGATTCCTCAGCTCGTATCAGAACGCCATTGAATGGAATGGTAACTTCAACGATATATTTATTCCTTTCCGTCGATAAGGTTACCTGAGCTTCAGTCCCCGGTCTGAAATACCGCTCCAACTTACCTACCTTTTTGTTGACCTGATTACGCAGTGCTTGGGTGATGTCAATGTTTTTCCCGCTAATAGTGATTCTCATTGGGTCAGCTCCTTTCCCATATCCCTTATACGTAATAATTCGATATACTCTTTTAAAAATCCTCTTAATAAATACTTACCCTTCCTGTCCTTTTTTAATCATTTAACAGGAGGGCTCCCCCATATATTCTTTCTTAAATTGCCACAAAATATTAGTCTAAACCTTTTACCTTCAGGAATTTTATTCTGCTGCTGTCATTCAATTCTTCAAAAGCTTCCCGGCTTAAGACTTCATGCAGGCTTACCAGCCATTTGTAATCTGCTTTTTCCAACTGCAACAGCGTATATAAGGGACTTTGACCATCATCATGCAGCAAATAGATAAGCATACTGCCATCTTCCATGGGATAGGTTCTTTCACTGAGAGACAATTGGCAGCGCTTATTTTCAAATCCTGCCTGGTACAATTCCTCATCCAATATAAATTCACTATTTTCACTGCTCAGATTTTGTTTTTCCACCTCAGCTTCATATTCAGTAAAACTCAGCCTGCCCTCTACACGCTGTATAAATATTTCTCCATACCTTTCCGCTGCCAATTGAATTTGATATCCAATGGTAAATCGATAAAGGGAAAAAACAGCAATAATCAATAGCGCAGATGCTGACAGAAAGGATAATAAACGTCCTGTTGGAAATTTTCTCTTATTGTCTTTCGTATTCAAAAACACCTTTATATTATATATCAGCCAGGGTAACACCAATATAACGGCTAAAATTATAAAAACAGTTTTTGCTGATCGCATGCACAGCCTCCTTACAGTACCTTGCTCAAAAATGATTGGGTACGTGGATTTTGGGGATTTTGAAACAGTTCTGCCGGCGTATTTTCCTCTGCGATTATTCCTTCATCCATAAATAAAATCCGGTCGCCGACTTCCCGGGCAAAACCCATTTCATGAGTGACCACCACCATGGTCATGCCTTCTTCCACCAATTGTTTCATAACCTGAAGCACCTCTCCTACCATTTCGGGATCCAATGCCGAGGTTGGCTCATCAAACAGCATTATTTCCGGGTCCATAGCCAAAGCCCTGGCAATGGCTACTCTTTGTTTTTGACCGCCAGACAGCTTGTTTGGATACTCGTAGTCCTTATCCGGAAGACCTACCTTCCGAAGCAGCTGAATGGCCTTTTCCCTTGCCTCATCCTTCCCAACACCTTTTACCTTCACAGGCGCTAATGTGATGTTTTCCATTACAGTCTTATGAGGAAAAAGATTAAACTGCTGAAAAACCATACCTACTTTTTCGCGCAGCTTGTTAATATCATTTTTCTTGTCCATAAAAGAAACACCATCTATATAAACCTGACCGGAAGTGGGCATCTCCAATAGATTTAAACAGCGTAAAAAGGTGCTTTTTCCTGAACCGCTGGGACCGATAACACAAACCACTTCCTTTTTGTGTATTTCATTGGTGATTCCCCTTAATACCTCCAAGCTCCCGAATGATTTATATAAATCAACTACCTTAATCACTCTTGCGCAGCCTCCTTTCCATTTTGCCAAGTATCATGGTCATCAAGGCGGTAATATAGAAATAAATGAGCGCAATAACCAGATACGGCGTATAATTTGAAAAGGTGCGGGCCCGGACAATTTCCGCCCCGCGCATCAGGTCTTCCAAGCCTATAAAGCCGGCAATAGCGGTTTCCTTCCATAGAGATATTACCTCATTGCCCATCCCAGGCAGGATATTTTTTATGGCTTGAGGCATTATTATGTGATACATGGCTTGTGAATAGGAAAGCCCCAGCGAACGAGCTGCCTCCATTTGTCCTTTGTCTACTGCCTGTATCCCCGCTCGAATCAGTTCTGCAACATAAGCGCCGCTGTTTATTCCAAAGGCGATGGAAGCTATAACCACCCGAGGAATTTTTGTTGAAGCAAATATGGCAAAATAAATGATCAGCAGCTGAACCACAACCGGTGTTCCTCTGGTGATATCGATATACTTCTCTGCAATGACCTTTATTACCTTGTTATTGGTAAGCCTTGCCAGGGCAACCAGTATTCCGATAGCACCGCCTATCAATGCTGCATAAAAAGTCAGCTGAATAGATACACCCAGTCCTTTGACAAAGTACAGGTATCGATCATCGCGAATTAGATTAAAGTATATTTCATCAGACAGCTTGGTGACTATTTCCATTATTACAATAAAAACTCCTGCTGCCAGTTTGTTAATAACTTCCACAAGCTTAGACACAGGCTCAACTCCCTTCCGCCTAAAAAGCTCCTTTGCATGTACTATTTAATCATATTTCAAGAAATCGAGCCAGCACAAATAATATGCTGGCTCATAAAAGCCTGATTCAATTAGTTAATCAATTATTCTTTATAGGAATATTCCTCCACCCACTCTGCAATCTGACCGCTGGCATTTAACTCAGCTATAACTTCATTGATAAGCTGCTGAAGATCTACAGCCTCTTTTCGAACAGCCAATGCATATGCCTCGTCATCTGCGGCTTTCTCTTCCAGCAATATCAGACCGGGATTGTCTGCAACAATGATCTGGGCAGGCAGGTTGTCAATTATAACAGCATCCAGTCTCCCGTTATTCAAATCTATGGATGCCTCCAAAGCATTGTTAAATCTATAGATATCCTCTGTATACTCTTCTGCAGTTAAGTCACCTGTCGTAACGGCTTGAACTCCGATGGTTTTTCCATTCAGGTCTGCTGCAACTTTGATATCCTCATTGCCTTTCTGGACAATAATCATTTGTACTGCTTCAAAATAAGTATTCGTAAAAAGAACCTGCTCTTCCCGATCGGGTTTAATGGTATAACCGGCTCCAATAAAGTCAATCTGTTCGGAGTTTAAGGCATTGATGAGTCCATCGAATTTCATGTCTACTACTTTTAACTCTACATCCAGCTTTTCAGCAATTTTAGCTGCTATCTCAGCATCCACACCGATTACATCATCACCGGAGCGCATTTCAAAGGGAGGAAACGCAGCATTGGTGCCCCATACAATTTCTCCGGAATCCTTGATCTTTTTCATGGTCTCGCTCTTTTCCGCATCTTTGCCGCCTTCTGTTAATGTGCAGCCATATACGGTAAAAGCCATAACAATAACTAGAAGCACTGCTATTAATCGCTTTTTATTTTTCATATCCACCATTCTCCTATCTATTTCTTTGTTTGCCTTGGAAATTAGTATAAACGAATATTTATAATAAATCAATGCATATTTATAAACAATTTATATTGAATTTTTTGTATATCCTCACTCCGTTTTACATTTTTTAAATTATTCTATTCCACTCTTGACTGATCTATACCATTAATGCAATTCGGTAATTCGAAAATTTCGTCTTTGTGGATATGTGGACATGATGTCTGTGGATAATGTGGATAAACCTGTGCATAACTGTAAACATAAGACTTATTTATGTGGAAAACCAAAGTGGAACCATGAGAACAGATTTTCCATTTTTCTCTTGTACGATAAAATTCGACATTTTTCGATATGATCTCCGTGCCTTTTACAAAAAATACTGAAATAAAAACTGCAATTTCCACACTATTTGAAAAACTTAATGAAAAAGCCTCGAGATATTCCCGAGACTTTTGACCAATTTCATTCTTGGATGATTCAAGGTATCCGTGCGTGCTTGGGGATTACCTTCTGGCTTGGTAGCAGTCACTGCAGTAGATTGGTCTGTCGTTTCTGGGTTCAAATGGTACCTGTGTGGGTGCTCCACACTCAGCGCAGATTGCATCATGCATTTCTCTTCTGCTGTTGCCACCGGCTCTTCTGCCGCCACTTGCCTTTCTTTGGTTACGGCAGTCCTTGCAACGAGCGGGCTCGTTCTGGAAACCTTTTTCCGCGTAGAATTCCTGCTCACCTATGGTGAAAATGAATTCTGAGCCACAGTCTTTGCACGTTAATGTTTTTTCTTGGAACATGGATTAAATCCCCTCGCTTTAAAATAAATATTGCCTGCCCTATACTATAGCTGACCTGGTCTTTGTCCCCACACCCGCCGTCTGGAAGTCTCGCTCAAGGAATTACCCTCCTACTATTGCTTCTCACTATATTTTTAATTTAATAACCTGTCAATTTGAAAAACCAAGATTCGTAATCTGTATCTGCCCCGGAACTCGAAGTATGGGTAAAAAGTGAAAGGAACAAGAGACATGCTCGAAAGCTGGAAAGCCATATGAAGATTATCGCAAAAA
>DIQU01000015.1:0-145 GCA_002426555.1 Firmicutes bacterium UBA5454
TCAAATCCGTTCGCCGCTACCATTCTAGTAACTGGAAACTAGTTGCTGGAGACTAGAGCAATAGGAAAACTTTATAAGCAAAACTGCTTCTAGCAACTAGCCACTAGTATCTAATATCTAGAACTCGGGAGCATAGCTCAGCTGG
>DIQU01000015.1:359-5894 GCA_002426555.1 Firmicutes bacterium UBA5454
TCGAGCCCAATTGTTCCCACCAATCACCAGGACTCTTTTTTGAAGGAGTCTTTTTTTGTGCCTTTTCGTATCACAAACTTATTGTATTTTCTACAGAATATGTGGAATTGCACGTCGGTCATACTGGTCACACTTGTCAAATCCATTGATTCTTCCACTTTTGCAAAGGTTTTTGTCGCAAAGTTTTTTTACTGTCTCTTCCAATATTGACAAATAATTTGGACAAGCGTTGCTATAATGGCATCACTGACTTTAAAGATCCTATATTATATGAGGCGGTGTTAAGATTGATTCATAAAGATATTCAGTTTCCACTGAATGGATTGCTGAGCAGCAACAGAACAGAAAAGAAAACGGCATCCTTGTCAATAGGCTTTCTCGCCCGGGAACTGCTCATGGTATTGTCCTGCTTTTTTATGGGACGGGCTGTACTCTTTGATCAGCTGGCTCCTTTTGGTGTTGCAATATTTGCTGTATTGCTTTCAAAGAAAAAAGGCGGCTTTACTGCTTTTCTGGCTGTGTCAGCCGGTGCATTAAGCTATCGGCTGGGTGGTGGAGGATTTTTACAGTTAGGCGGAGGAAGTACAATACTGGCTATGCTGTTATTTGCAGGGATGTGGAGCATCATTGGCAGAAAAACATCCAGTTGGTCTGCTTTTCGCACAGCTGTTTCCGTTATGCTTTGTCTGTTAATTGCGAATATGGTAATTACATTTATAAATGGGTATCTCATGTATGAAATGCTTATGAATATGTTTGAAAGTATTGTAGGTTTTATCACAGTATATATTTTTTCTTTATCCATTGATGTGATTTGGGATATCAATAAACGGCAGATTCTTTCCGGAGAGGAAATGATTTGTCTTTGTATATCCATTTCATTGTTGATTATTGGATTTTGGGATTTTCAGCTCCTGGGTCTTTCACTGCGGAATATTCTTATAGTATTTCTGACTCTGCTCTTTGCTTATGCAGGCGGTGCAGGAATCGGTGCAGCAATTGGCATCACAACCGGTTTCATGCTTTCACTGGCTTCTGCACCAGATCCCTCTCTCATGGGGAATCTTGCTGTTTGCGGTCTATTAGCTGGAATATTCAGGGAGTTGGGGCGCTTGGGATCCAGTACCGCTTTTCTTCTTGCCAATATTCTAATGACTTTTTACATCAACCGTTCAACTTATGTGATTCTCCCTTTTGGGGACATAGCAGGAGCTGCGATCTTATTTTTGCTTGTTCCGAGTAAGTCCACTCAATATCTGAAACGCTTTTTCCAGACAGCTGCGGTTCGAGATGATGATCGGCATTATTATGGAAAACGAGTACAGGAGCTTATAGTGGGCAGATTAAGTGAATTTGCTCAGGTTTTTCGACATCTGTCCAGAGTATTTGGTAGGATTTCGGATCGAAGCTCATTTGCAGGACAGGACGAGCTGCCTCGACTCTTTGATATGGTAGCAGAGCAGGTTTGCGCCGGCTGTCCCTTGTACCGCAGCTGCTGGGAGCGAGACTTTTACCAAACCTATACCGGGATATATGAGCTGTTGTCAATTTGCGAAGAAAAAGGATCAATGGAGCGTAAAGATATCCCTGCCAATATGATGAGACGCTGCTTGAATTTGCAGGGCATGATTGAGGATTTGAATCGGATTTACCAAAGCTATCGCAACAATATGGAACTGCACCAAAAAATGAATGATTGTCGGCAATTGGTAGCTGAGCAGCTGGAAGGTGTGGGGCAGGTTGTCAATGAGCTGGCTGCTGAACTGGATATGGACATCAGGTTTCGTGGCAGCCTGGAGGATGCCATACGATTGGAGCTGGACAAGAAAGGAATATCAACAAAAGAAATTTTAGTTCTGGAAAAGCCGGGTGGGAAAGTAGAGATTAATATTCATAAACCAAGCTGCAATGGCAGTCGAGAGTGTCTTCAGCAGGTAGAACCGATAGTCAGCAAAATCGTAGGCAAACCCATGAGCCGTCAACATAAGGAGTGCATCCGCGGTGGAAAGCCGGACTGTGTTATACATATAACTGAGGCAAAACAGTTTGAAATTATCACCGGGGTAGTGAGAAAGTCCAGGAAAGAAGGTACTGTCTGTGGAGACAGCTATTCCTTTACATCTGTCAGGGACGGCAAATACATGCTGGCATTAAGTGATGGAATGGGCTATGGTGCCAGGGCTGCCGAGGAGAGTAATGCTGTAATTTCTCTTCTGGAAAATTTCCTGGAAGCGGGTTTCAATCAAGGCATAACAATAAAAACCATCAATTCCATTCTCATGCTTCGTTCTCAAGAAGAGATGTTTGCTACTGCTGACCTGTGTATATTGGATCTGATAAACGGGGAAGCAGAGTTTATCAAAATAGGCGGGGTATCAAGTTACATACGCAGAAAAGATGGGGTGGATATTATACGACAGCCCGCTCTGCCTATGGGTATTTTAGATGATGTAGATTCGGAAAATATTGTCGTACCTGTTTACGATGAAGATATGGTGGTTATGGTGACCGATGGAATATTTGATGCTTTCTCAGCTATGGAGGACGAAGAACAGAGTCTGGCGAATTTTATTGCCACCCTTGATACTACCAATCCTCAGGAACTTGCTGAATTAATTATGGAAGAGGCTCTCTTCAATTTGGATGATAAGCCCGGGGATGATATGACTGTTATGACCGGAAGGGTTTGGCAGCCCTTTTAGGGACAGTTCTCAACAATTCAATAATTCAATAACACAGTTCAGGAGTCAAGGGAATACCTCAGGCTCCTTTTGTCATAATTTCATCCATATCATGTCTTGAATTATGTTGACAAAGAGGCTACAATAAAGCTATTCTTCCATTATGGACATCATTCACTTTCCAGGGAAGCTTAAGGGCGGAGTATATATGCTGCAAAAGGTATTACACACAATCCAAAGCTATCGGATGCTTTCACCAGGGGATAAAGTAGTTGTAGGCTTATCTGGTGGAGCGGATTCGGTTGCTCTTTTGCATATATTAAAGGAGATCCAGGAAGGACCTCTGGATATTCGATTGTTTGCAGCTCATGTAAATCACGGGATACGGGGCGAAGCAGCACGAAATGATGCCGATTTTACTCAAACCTTGTGCTCTGGATGGGGAATTCCATTTTATCTGGAAGAAGCGGATATTCCCTCATTGGCCTGCAGTCTGCAGCAAAGTGAAGAGGAAGCAGGTCGGCATTTCCGCTACGGCTTTTTTCATAAGGTTCTGGAAAAAACAGGAGCTGATAAAATCGCCACAGCCCATCACAAGAATGATCAGGCGGAAACAATACTGCACAATCTCATACGAGGAACCGGAATGCAGGGGCTTACTGGAATACAAGCCGTAAATGAAGGAATTATCATCCGCCCTTTACTGGAGCTTACCAAACAGGAAATTCTGGAATACTTGGATATACATCACCTACCCTATCAGGAGGATGCCACCAATAAGGATTCCACCTACACCAGAAATCGGATACGAAACCAATTGATCCCGGTGTTGGAAAAGGATTTCAATCCAGACATTGTAGACAGCCTGGTGAGGATGTCAAGAATTCTCCGGGAAGAAGAAGAATTTTTAACAGAGTACACCCGGGATTTATACAGGAAATATTCCAAAACATTAACAAACAAGCTTGTTTTCGATCTGAAACCCTTTCTTTCCTGCCATACTGCCATACAAAAGCGATTGGTTCGGGCTGCGTTGAGGGACTTGAGAGGAGATTTGGATGATGTGGGCTCATCCCATGTAGAAGCGGTTATAAAGCTGGCAGCCGGCAGCCGTACAGGCTCCCAGACCGTTGTTCCGGGCTCGGAAAAAGGTGATCAGCCGGTGCAGGTAAAAGTCAGCTATGGAGCTTTACAGTTTCAGAAAGTGCAGCTTGACATGCCTTCAGCCATAGTGGATAAACATCTCGACATTCCAGGGAAGGTGGTGTGGGAACATCCAGAAATGGTGATTACTGCAGAAAGGTGGGAAAAAAACAAAGGTTTGGAATTCTCCCCGCAGTGTATTTATATAGACGAAGATAAAATAAAGGGAAACTTGATGCTGAGAAGCCGCAAAGAAGGAGATCGCTTTCAGCCGCTGGGAATGGAGGGTACAAAAAAACTCAAGGACTTTTTTATTGACAGGAAGGTTCCAGCCGAACAGCGTGCTTATGTTCCCTTACTGGTAGATGAAGAAAATATTATCTGGGTGGCAGGCTTTCAAATGAATCATAATTACAGACTTACCGATTTGTCCAGGAACATAGTTAAAATAAGTATACAAAATCACAATATAAATGGAGGCCATATATGTTAGATCAAATTAAAAGGGTATTGATAGACGAAGAAACATTGCAGAATCGGGTCAAAGAGTTGGGCAAACAGATTACGGAAGATTATCGTGACAAGGATCTTCTCATAATCTGCATCCTGAAAGGAGGGGTTGTGTTTGCTTCGGATTTGATGAAGGTGATTGCTCTGCCCCTGTCTATAGATTTTATGGCAGTGTCAAGCTATGGTTCTTCCACCAAATCCTCTGGTGTAGTGCGTATTCAAAAGGACTTGGATGAGGAAATTGAAGGAAAGGATGTCCTCATTGTGGAAGATATTGTAGACACTGGACTGACTCTTAACTATTTGGTTGAAAACCTGCTATCCAGAAAACCAGCTTCCTTGAAGATTTGCTGCTGTTTGGACAAGCCCAATCGTAGAAAAGCGGCTATTAATATAGACTACGTAGGTTTTAGTATTCCAGATGAATTTGTAATCGGTTACGGATTGGACTATGCACAGAAGTTTAGAAATCTTCCTTATATTGGTGTTCTGTCTGAAAAAGTTTATACCGGGTAATTTTGTTTTTCTTTGCATTTGTAAGTTAGTTGTGATAAAATTTAGAAATGTGTAAACCTTAAGAAGGAGGGCTGAGCTTGAGAAAATTTCTAAGAGGCCCAGGTTTTTATTTATTGCTTTTGATAGTGATTATACTCGTTGTTGCCATGTCCGATGTAGGAGGACAACAAGAACGATTGCCCTATCCAAAATTATTGCAGGAAATTCGTGAGGGAAAAATCACCCATCTCATGAGCACCGATCGTACCATTGTCGGTCTGCGGAGTGGGTCATCCATTCCATTGGAAAGCTTTCCCCAAAAATATGACTTTCAATCCTACGCACCTCACAGCACCATATTTGAAAGAGACGTTAGAATCATCGAGGCAGAGCGTCTAGGAGTTGAACCCGAGGAAATTACTTCCGACCAATTTCGTTTTCAATGGGATCCGCAGCCCATTCCAGAAACACCCTGGTGGTTGACCTTTCTGCCATTTGTCTTAATGATTGTTATTTTTGTCATATTCTGGTTTGTCTTCATGCAGCAAGCACAAGGCGGAGGCAATAAGGTAATGTCGTTTGGTAAAAGCCGTGCACGGCTTCACCAGGAAGACAAAAACCGCATCACATTTGACAATGTAGCCGGTGCCGAAGAGGAAAAGGATGAACTGAAAGAAATAGTGGAGTTTTTGAAAAACCCCAGAAA
>DIQU01000076.1 GCA_002426555.1 Firmicutes bacterium UBA5454
AGCGTTATCCTCTGCGTTCTACAATGTTAATGCTAATTTAACTTGTCCGGGGATAGACGCTGTTAAGTGTCCGAATGTTGACGGAATAGATGACCATAAAATAAAGGCGTTAGCGGATAACTAAAACTGTTATCCGCTTTGGCCTTAATCGAATGTTAAAGTCGATGCCAGGGCCTTGAGGGCGCAAGCAACTGTAGTGCCGTCTACAGCATTATCTAAAGCGTGAATCAATTTTTCATTATTGTAAAAAGCATCATTAAGTGAACTCAAATGACATCCAACACTAAAATCAGGAAGACAAGCAAATAATCCTGAGCTTGATTTACCTATTAATACCCGCAAGCTTGACCGGCTTAATATAAAGACCTCATAGTGGCTGCCAAAGGGAATAATTTGATTAACAGTGCCCTTCCAAACGTCTTTGCTGCCATCATCCCATCGATAAGAACAGTGGAACTGTATCACGCCAATTCCCCCTGTATCACGAGCTTTACCATATGATCATCAATAATTCTACGACCATTTTGAGCACCATACAACAGACAGTGGGTACAAATCTTGTTAATGAGCCTGGCAGAGCCGCTTGAGTACTTAAATATCTCATCCAACGCTGCATCAGAAAATATCTCCCTGTCACAAGCTGAATAATCTAAATGCCTATGTACATATTCACCTACTTGTGCCCGATCATAATGATTCAGCTTACATTGGATGTCAACACGCTGCCTGATGGCGGCATAAGCCTGGAGCTGTAATTTATCCCACAACTCTGGTTGGGCAACCAAAATCAGCGCCATAGGACTTTGAGAATCCATTTTAAAATTCAACAAAAAACGAACCTCTTCCAGCATTTCTCTATCCAGCAGGTGAGCCTCATCCACAATGACAACAGGGCGAAGTTTGTGAATTCCCTGCATAAGCTCAATTTCTCGATGTAACTGCCGTTTGGCATCACCACGATAGAACTTTGCCTCACAGCCCAGCTGCTCCAGTAACCCCTTGTAAAAGTGCCTGGGGGTCAACTTAGAGTCTGCAAGATACATAACATTAAATTTGGAAGTGTCCAGAATATCTCGGAATCGACGGATGGTCGTGGTTTTACCTGTACCGCAATCTCCTGTAATGACAGCGAATAATTGACGTTCTGCAGCATATTGGAGCCTGCCTAATGTCTCTTCAAGTATTACGGAGTGATACAACTGGTCAGTAGGAATATTGCGAGTAAAGGGTGAGCGTTCAAATCCATAGAAGGTTTCAAACATTCTGATCACCACCCTTGGATACATTCCGGTAGGAGACAGCAGGTGTATACTGTTCTACACGTTGATCATTTTTCTTTTTGGCAGCTCTCAGCAAACGGGATGATTCTGCTATCTCAGGGAAAAGGTGTTCGGGGAGCTTAGGCCGTTGACCGGCTCGCTCGCCAATAATCAACTTTCTAGCTTTCCATGGGTTATGGCCATCATACTCGATAGTCAGCTCATCAGTATCTGCCGGATCAAAGATGACATCTACACTGCAGCCAATAAAGGCCAGGCCAACCTCATACTTTTGACCGTCAAAGCTAATACAGCCGGCCTTATCAACTTTTCGTTTCTCAAAGTGTAAAAATGCCTGAGCTATGATGTCTGGATCAATAAATCTTTGCGGCTTTTTATCACTGCGGTAGGCAGTTTCCGGACTCATGTTGTTATGCAGTGCAGAATGAGGTCTATTTTGATAGCATTCTATCAGCCATACTTGAAATATCTCATTAAGCCTTTCAAGCGTTTGCGGCTTCTCTAAAGCCGCTTCTGCAAGAAATGAATCAACAACCCGGTTAATACGCTCAACCTTTCCCGTCGATTCTGGAGAGTATGGACGGGCATAGAGCAAACGAATACCCATCTTTGCACATGCTCGGGTCATCCACTTGTTCTTGTACTGGCCGCCATTGTCAAAAAAACCGGCCTCGGGAACCCCATGCTTAAGGATTGATTTCCGAAAGCAATCCTCTACGATAACCTTATCCAAGGTCGGATAAAACTCACCATGAAGAACGTATCGAGTGGCGTCATCTACAAAGAGTACCAAGTATACCTGCTTTTTTTCTCCATCCTTACCGATAGGAAGATAAGGCCCGTATTTGATGTCCGAATGCCAAAGCTTGTTGCGATAACGCTGTTGGAACCTGCGGGCAGCCACACCGGTTGATGCATACATTTTCATCTGTCTAGAGCTGTAGCCTCGGTTGGTCAACTGCTCTTGCAGGGTGCTGCGTTTTACCTGATTCGGCTCCACAAGGCCTTCCCATTCAAGTATATCAATCAGCTGTGAGACACTGCGGCTTGGAACCTGTCTCCGCAAAAGAATGGCCTGCTCCAATACATGGGGTGGTATGGCATCCTCTATTTTGCTTTGCCCCCTGCCTTTAGGTTTTAATCCATTGAATCCAGCCTCTCTGTATTGTGCCACATATCTTCGCAGAGTACGCTCTGAGATACTTGTTTGCTCACATATTCGTACCTTCAGCTCTCTGGCTTTTGCAGGATCCAGGCCTTCAGCCAATAGAGGTGATATCAGCTCCATCCGCTGCTGTGCTATATCCTCTGCTTTTCTCTGATCCCTCATGTTGAATACCCCCTTCGTTTAATTCAACATGAGTGTATACTATACACAATTGGACAGGAATGCAGAACGGGTCTGTAGCCATAAATTCGAATTTACAAGTGGACGGACAATTCGCGCCAGCCAACCCGGAGCATCTCCTACGTAACGCCATATCCTATGGAGGACGGACTTTGGCTTCGAAGCTTCTTCAGTTTCTTTCCCTAGTTGTATGGCTATAGACTGCAGACAACCCGCAAAATACTCACTTAATGAGTTAAACCATTTCTTCCATCGGTACAGTGTAGATTCATCACATGCAACAGTCAGTGGTGTGTTACTGTCTTGTACAACAACTGCTTCTATGCAGTCGCTTTTGTACCGCTTGTATGGAACCAGGATGTCCGGTAACTCATGATGTATCTTCCCGCATTCCAAACACCGCAGCCTGCGTATTATCAGTGTAACTTGTGAGGAATCTTCCTGCAGGTATTTTCTGGGTCTGCTTCCTATAACCTTCATATCGTCATTTCTGCAACAGGGACATAGAAACTGCTCCAAACTTCTTACATAAAAACTTTCTCATTTGCCTTTTCTTGCAGCTCATAATTTGATATAATGATCATAAGTGTTGGGGGCGTCCTTGGTGTTACTGCTTGCACAGTAATCACATTTAAACAAGGGCGCCTTTCTTTCTTTAAAATATATATGGTCATTATATACCAGC
>DIQU01000077.1:0-4523 GCA_002426555.1 Firmicutes bacterium UBA5454
GAATGAGGTATAATAAATTTAACTGTAAGTGAAATTCAGTTGAACTTGCGAGGTTAACAGCATGCTTAAGAATAATATAGAGATTGATGTGAAAGTGAAGTGCGTGGAAGAACAGACCACGCAGGCGGAGCTCGCAGATAAAGTCGGAACTTCTGCATCGTATGTCAGCAGGCTCATCAAGACGCCGGACAAGATTGTCAATCGGACCTTTGTCCAGATGATGGAGAAGCTCGGATACGACATCGAACTGACATATAAGAAACGAGAAGAAGGGACGGAATGAAGCACAGGTATGAACGAATTACAGTCATTATCTCAGATTTTTCAGAATAAGCTTTTTAGAATACCGGACTATCAGAGAGGTTATGCCTGGCAGGATCCTCAGCTTCGCGATTTCTGGGAGGACCTTTTGAATCTTCAAACGGATCGCAATCATTATACTGGCTTGCTCTCCATGAAGGCGATGAACAGAGACGAGAAAAAGAAACTCGATGCTGATGACCAGTGGCTTCTGGATAGCGGTTTTAAACCATATCAGATTGTTGATGGGCAGCAGAGGCTTACGACTTTTGTGATTCTTCTTAACGAGATCATTGAGTTTGTCCGTAACCTGCCAGAGAATGCTGACACTGCAGATGAAAGTATCTATCTGGGGTATGAGAACATAAAGGATATTAAGGCAAAGTATATCTGTCGGAAAAGGCCGCCAGAAGGATTTGTAATCACCTATTTGTTCGGATATGAGAACGATAATCCCAGCGCGGAATATCTGAAACATAAGATTCTCGGTGAAAAATATGGTGGTACGCTCAGAGAAACGTATTACACAAAGAACCTGAAATATGCCAAGGAATTCTTCTCGAAGGAAATAGCGACTTTTTATGGAAGGCATGGGAAGGACGGACTGGCCGATCTTTATCGGAAATTGACGCTCCATTTCATGTTTAACATCCATGAGATCGAGGACGACTACGACGTTTTTGTCGCCTTCGAAACCATGAACAACCGGGGCAAGCGCCTGACGAACCTTGAACTTCTGAAGAACCGACTGATTTATCTTACGACCCTTTACGACAGATCAATCCTGGATGAGATCAATGAGACGGCGCTCCGCGAGAAGATTAATAAAGCATGGAAGGAAGTTTATTATCAGCTTGGCAGGAATCAGAATGCGCCACTCTCAGACGATGAGTTTCTGAGAGCACATTGGATCATGTATTTCGCTTATTCTAGGAAGAAAGGCGATGATTACATTAAGTTCCTGCTGAGGAAGTTCTCACACAAGAATATTTTTCTGGATTCTGCCGAAGCTGCTGCACCGGAAGAGGATGATACGGTTCCTGTGGCAACCGACGATGAAGATGAAGTGGATGATCCTTCGGAAAGTTCGGAACCAGAAATCAATGAGAGCACGCCGGGATTTCTCGCGCCCAGAGAGATTGCTGACTATGTAAATAGCCTCAATGAAACAGCTGAATACTGGTATTACTCTTTTTATCCGGATGAATGTTCGTCCATAACAAAAGAAGAGCAGGTCTGGATTGGAAGACTGAATCGCATAGGCATTGGTTATTTTAGACCGCTTGTGACCGTATCACTGGTTCCAAGCGTCGGTGCTACTTCAGGCGAAAGAATCGCTTTTTATAAGGCTGTTGAGAGATTCATATTCATTGACTTCCGTCTGGCTATGTATCAGTCAAGTTATCAGAGCAGCGAGTTCTACCGGAATACCCGTAAGGTGTACAGAAAAGAAATGAAGCTGCCAGAAGTGACTGCGCTACTGAATAAAATCACAGATGGAGATATTCCTGGTGCGCTTCAGGTATTCGGTACCAAGATGGACAAACGTTTCATTTCTGGGGACGGATTCTATAGTTGGAGAGATCTGAAGTATTTCCTTTATGAATATGAGTATTCACTCGTATCCAAATATAAGATTGAGAAGTTACAATGGGCCGATTTAACGAAGGTCGTTCGGGATCAGGTTTCCGTGGAGCACATTTTACCGCAGACACCGACAAAGTTTTACTGGAGAAACCAGTTCAGACAGTTTATCGGCAATGATGAAGAGATGCGTTATCTTGCTGCATCGCTTGGGAATCTGCTGCCGCTGTCTAAGAGTATCAACTCCAAGCTTCAGAATGACAGTTTCGAAGAGAAGAAAGAACGCGGATATTACAACGGTTCTCATTCCGAAATCGAAGTGAGCAAGGAAGCTGACTGGGATGCACAGAAAATCTATGAACGCGGCATAAAGCTTCTTCATTTCATGGAGGAACGATGGAACTTCAAATTTGCCAGCCAGGAACAGATGGACGAGCTGCTTCATATTTCCTTTGTCAACGACGGACGCGATGTTCCCGCTGAGATAAGCGAAGAGGATGATACCGATGTTTCAGATCAGACAAGCGATGATCTAAGGCTTCAGTATTGGACAAAGGCACTGCCGATTCTTGCTGATGCGTTCGGTGGGGACAGTACTTATTCCAATGTTTCTCCGGCGACACGCAGCACCGTTGATGGTTTTGTAGGAATCTATGGCGTTCATCTGTACTGCTCAATGAGACTTCAGAAGCAGACATTAAGTGCGAATGTTTGGATAGATGCCGAGGACAAAGAAAAGAACAAACAGATCTTCGATGCTATGTATCGGAGAAAAGAACAGGTGGAAGCTGCCATACCGCATCCGGTGAAGTGGAATAGGAGAGACGATAAGAGATCATCAACGATCAATGTCGAACTTGAAAATGTTGTCTTTTCTGACACCAACCTGTGGGATGAGCAGTTCAAGTTTCTTGCTGATACATGTGTAGCGTTGAAAAATGAACTAATTGATCCATGTGCGGATGAGATTCGGGAAATCTGCAGCAAGTAACATCATTGATGTCAGGAGGTAACTACAGTGGCGGATATGAATCAGATACACACATTTGCCATGAAGTGGCTTGATAAGTTCAGAGATCAGGGAATCAATTACATAGAACTTGTAGACCATTATATGGCAGATGACTGTGCTGCACTTGGTTTTGAGATGGACTGCGGGCATGCTTTTGAACGCGTTTATGGCAAGGCCGTCTATGATAATAAAGAACTGGATAAAGTCATAGATGACATCACAGAAATTCCGCTGCTTGGATCGGCAATATACTCCAGGTGGCGATATTATAACCACTGGGCATACGACGCGTCTCAAATACTCGAGCCTCAGAATCGCGCGTGGTTCATTACTGCTCTTTCCAGACTTGCATCGCTGAGTAGTGAAAATCCTGCCATCTTCAAGGGAACCATAAAAAAGATACGTATTGTATCCAACAACATCAGCTATGGTCCCCGACCAGAACCTGAAGATGAAGTAGAACAGCATCTGACGGTAAATACGGATGGGAGAGTGTGGTTTTCCACCTATGTTTTCGGAGATGGAATCGGCAAATATAGAAAATCAAAAACTAAAAATTTCAGCATTGATAAATCCAATGCGACAGAACTTTTGGATAAGGTGGCTGCCTATTTTAGCCGGGAGGATTACACAGATGTATTTGCCACCGATATCGGTATTTGGGAAATGGAATTGACAAATACCGAAGGCAAGACATATAAATTCCAAGGTTCTTTGTGTGCAGATTTTGACGCGGATGGCATAGATCTGTCTGATTTGATTAGGGATAGTTTGGGATTGCCGGATTTGTATGCCTTTGATGGTAATGATAAGCCAGATAAAATAAATCGAATCGTGCTGGATTATCATCGGGTGACGAAAATTAAGCCGAAGGAAGTGCCAGAAGGTGCTGCATGGGAATTTGTAACTTGGGATTATGCGGAGCAGCTCATTATTGACAGAGAAAAGGCAACGCTCGAACACATTCAGAATATCGGTACAGGGTGCAAGGTTTCTCGCAAGTATGAAGTCGAAGGCGGTATAGAAAGCCTTCTGGATGATTTTGACGCAGAGGATCTGTTTGGAAATATCGTAGGTAATCCTGACGATGTCGTAGAAAACCCAAATGAAACGAAGGACTATAGAATTACTATAGATTATAAAAAGAACCCTCAAAAAATCATCACAGGATCATTTGATAAAAATGGACTGCCGGACGATTTTAAGGAGTTCGCCGATGCGGTATATGATTTTATGCGTTTCTATGGTTTGGGCGAGATACTTGATCCGTCTGTATATGGCAAAGCAAAACGCAGAGCAACAGATTATATCTATTGCAGCGTAGTATTTGAAGATGGTCAGAAGACGTATTATTACCTGGCAGATGATGATAGTATTGAGGTAGATGATTTCGTTATTGTTCCAGCCGGGAAAGACAACCATGAGGCAATTGTGAATGTTGTCGGTATTGAATATTTTCCTGAAGATAAGGTTCCTTTGCCTGTGGAAAAAACAAAACATATTATAAGAAAGTGTACGGATGAGGAAATAGAATCTATTGAGGAAACGCAGAGCGAGGCTTTTTATTGCCCGGCAGCAAAGAAAGTAATAACAAGTGATGTATGCTATGAATTGTGGATGTGCCTGA
>DIQU01000077.1:4714-4950 GCA_002426555.1 Firmicutes bacterium UBA5454
GCTATGAATTGTGGATGTGCCTGAATGGAATGATGAAGTTGTCTTTAGTTCCGGAGGTAGAAATAAAGGACCAGGCACAAGCGGAAAAGATCTGCAATGAATGTCCACGACACAAACAATGGGAATAGAAGAATCTAAAGTCAAAAGGGGTAATTCGTTGACCGTTTCCCTCATACGCCCTGATTTTTTGAATTATTTCCGTGTACGACCGACATCCACGGCAGTGTCTCGGGGCA
>DIQU01000049.1 GCA_002426555.1 Firmicutes bacterium UBA5454
AAAACACTTACTTAAAGCTTTTCACGATATCAAATATTTTCTTTTTTCAAGGTCCATTTATGTTACCGCATAAGGTTATCAATATAAAAAATGTCTCATGCTTTTTCCCCTTTCTCCAATAAGTACCGCCGTAACAATTACGTCCTAATATTAGACTACACTATTACGTACATGTTGTCAAGAGGCTTTTTTCCTTTTATAAGTGCAAACTGTAAGTAGCATAAAGAGACATCTTTACCTGCTTCGCGTGTTTTGATTGAAGCTCTTGGCTTCGGTATGGTATAATGGATATACTGATAATTTATGGTTATTATAAAATAAAAGATGGAGGTGTTGATATGGATAAACGAATACAGGATGAATTGAGAGCCCTCACTGATATAATAGTAGGTACGGTTCCGGTGGAGAATATATTTTTGTTCGGTTCCTATGCTGATGGCACACCTCATGACGAATCAGATCTAGATATATATGTTGTAATGTCTGATGATACAAACTTCAGAGAGATTGACGCAATTAGATTAATACGCAAAGCTATACGCGACAAGAAAACAATGCCAGTAGATATAGTAGTCAGCAAAAAATCAAAATTTGCTCAACGTAAGATACACCCTACCATTGAACAAAAAATCCTGCATGAGGGGATGATGTTATATGGATAACTTATCGCTAGCACAAGAGTGGTTCAGGTTAGCCCAAATGGATTTTGACAGTGCAAATCATCTTCTAACTATGCATCCCATTCCAATAGAAATTATATGTTATCATTGCCAGCAATCCGCTGAGAAATATCTTAAAGGCTATCTCGTTTTCCAAGGAGTGATCCCACCAAAAACACATGATTTGGATGAATTATGTAAAAGCTGTAATGGCTTTTCTGATAAATTTATTGAAATAGCCGATTATTGTTCTGATCTCACTGCCTACGGAGTTCAGCCAAGATATCCAATGGAATTATATCTAGAGGAACAGGACGTGCATCAATCATTAAAATCTGCAAAAGCGATTAAGGATTTTGTATTAAATCTTGTGCCGGACATATGAATAATCTTCTTATGGTAGAGGATGCGCTTGTAGAGATGGGCATAAACAATATGCAGCTGGAGTCATGCAGAGCATGGGGGAATAGCGGCCATTTTACTTGCCTCCTTTCCCTTTCAGTTCTTGAATTAAGCTTTCCAGTTCATCCAAATCTGAATCTGTAATCTTATCATTTTCTACAAAGCCTGCAACCATGTGAGTTAGGTTGCCATAATATTTGTTAATTACCCCGTTTGCCTTATCGGCAGCATATTCATTTCTGGAAACGACAGGATAATATCGATATAAGCGCTTGTTTATTTCTTCGGTGCCAACAAGACCCTTTTCCATTAAGCGATTTAGATAGGTGTTCACTGTTTGACGCGACCAGTTGAGCACTTCTTTAACTTCTTCTTGAATTTCTGAGCTGGCAGCTCCACCGTCCCGCCAAAGAATTTCCATGATGGTACTATCCGCATTACTTAGATTGGGATATTTACTCATACCCTTTCCCCTTTCTGTAATAAGCATTGCCGTAATAATTACGTCCTAATATTAGACTACACTATTGCGTAACTGTTGTCAAGAAGTTTTTATTTAGTAAAATACCGGACCAATGGTCCGGCATTAAGTAATTTCATTATTTCTTTATTTGCGATTACTCTTACGTGAAACATCATAGATGGCTGGTGAAGAATCTGATGCCGAAGGTAAGATCACCGTCTTCTTGGATGCCTCCTCCAGCTCCTCCACTCGCAACTTAAGAGTTTCCAGCTCTTCCTGCAGTTTAAGTACCTCATCACCTAAGTTGATAGCAGTCAATGTGCCTAACATAGCCATACTTAAGCTAGGCTGAGCCTTGATAACTTCCTCCATCTTGCGATTGACATAAATGGCTACCCGATGAATGTATTCTTCGGATTCGGAGGCTCGGATGGTGTATTCTCGTCCAGCAATTCTAACAATGGCTTTTGATTTTTGTACCATCTGCAAACAACCCCTATATTTTGATATTATTTGACCCTATTATACACTACCTTCCAGTTTTATACAACGCCTTTGTCGAATAAACTTAGATTCTTCACTGCGTTCTGAATGACAGGCATTTAGTGTTTAAGATTCCGCATTACATTCAGAATGACAGAAACCAAGATTCTTCACTGAGTTCTGAATGACAATTGTTTTTATCTCAAGCTGGCCCCAAGCTCTGATTCCAGTAAACCAATAATTTTTTCATGAGCCTTGTTTACTTCATCATCCTTCAAAGTGCGATCAGAAGCCCTATAAGACAAAGCATATGCCATACTCTTGTATCCTTCTGGAATTTGGCTGCCCTCATAGATATCGAATAACTCAACTTCTTCTAAGATGGAGCCGCCACCCTTACGAATAACATCTAGAATCTTCGCTGCAGGAACTGACTTTCCAACAACAAAGGCCAGGTCTCTGGTGACAGCAGGATATCTAGGCAATGATTTATATTGCTTGTTAGTGTCTGCTTGTTCCAGCAAGATTTTCAGGTTGATCTCTCCTAAAACAGCTCTTACATCAATCTCGCAGCCTTCACTTATTTTTGGATGTACTTCTCCAAATACACCTATGGCTTCTCCATCCAATAACATTTCTGCAGTTCTAGCAGGGTGCAGTGCAGAATGATTTCCTGGCTGGAAGGAAACCCTATCAGCCAATCCCAATAACGAAACTAGCTTTTCTATTTTTCCTTTTAAACTATAAAAATCCGAATTCTCTCCATACTCACCCATAGCCAGAGTTAACACTTCATCAGGAAGGTCGACTAAAGGCAAGGCTTTGGGCAGGAATATTGGATTTATCTCAAAAATGCTGCAGTTTTCCAACCTATGGTTATAGTTATGAGACATAACCTGCAATATTTGGGGAAAAAGAGTAGTACGCATAATGCTCTGGTCTTCTCCTAGAGGATTTAAGATGGTAACTGCATCTGGTTTTTTATCTTCCACTTTCCAACCAATTGATTCATATACACGAGGGCTGGTGAATGAATAGGTTACCACTTCGTACATGCCCATTCCAACAAGCGCTTGTTTTACCTGGTCCAAAAGCTTTTGTCCTTCTGTTCGGGTTCCCTTTGCTGCAGAACCTTCCATTAATGTCATTGGAATCCGGTCATAACCATAAATTCGGGCCACCTCCTCTGCCAGGTCCGCTGCACCTTCGATATCATTTCTAAAGCTTGGCACCAAAACTGTTAGGAGTTCTCCATCTACTGATGACTCAAGTTCCAAATCGTTTAAAATACTTGTAATTTCACTATTCTCTAACTTAAGGCCTAATAAGTTATTAATCTTGTTAATGTCTACTTTTAGCTGTCTTTTTTCTGTTGATGCATTTAACACATCAATATGACCTTCAACTACAGTACCAGCTCCAAGCTCCTGCACCAACTGAGCAGCACGATCTACTGCTGTTAATGCCATATTAATATCCAAACCCTTTTCGAATCGGCTGGAAGATTCACTTCTTAGACCAAGGGCCTTCGACGTCATCCGTACACTGGCACCATTGAACAAAGCACTTTCAAATACAATCTGGCTAGTAGCTTCGGTGATTTCCGTATTGGCACCACCCATTACACCAGCCATAGCAATAGGTTTTTCACTATCTGCAATAACCAGCATATCCGGAGTCAGATTACGAGTTTTATCGTCTAAGGTGACAAGGGTTTCTCCCGGTTTCGCTGTCCTAACTATTATTTTCCTACCAGCTACCTTATCTAAGTCGAATGCATGCATAGGCTGTCCCAGTTCCAACATAACATAGTTGGTTATATCAACGATATTATTTATGGGACGTACTCCGGCTGTTGCCAAGCGACGCCTCATCCATTGGGGGGACGGTTCTATTTTTATGTCCTTTACCACCCTGGCAATGTATCTGGGGCACAGTTCTGTGTCTATTACCTCAATCTGCAAGTCATCTGCAATATTTCCTTCGCCTTTTTTAACAGAGATTTCGGGCATTGACCAGGATGTTCCTGTGGTTACGGCAAACTCTCTTGCCATTCCAACCATGCTCAGACAATCAGGTCTATTGGAGGTGATTTCAAAATCGATTACATCCCCTCCTAAATCTAGTGCTTCCTTAATATCCATTCCCAGGGGATAATCCTCCTGTAAAATTAAGATTCCATCTACCTCAGCTCCTGGATAGTCACTATCCTTTAGCTCCAACTCTTCGCCGGAACACATCATACCGTGGGATTCCTCACCTCGAAGCTTTCCCCGTTTGATGACAACTCCACCAGGCAGTTTAGCTCCATGCAAGGCAATTGGAACCAGCTGACCAGCGGCTACGTTGTCAGCACCGGTTACAATCTGAATGGTTTCCTCCCCTGCATCAACTTTGCATACCACCAATTTATCGGCATTTGGATGAGGTTCTACGGAAAGGACCTTTCCAACTACCACATTGGAAATACCCTCACGAAGGGTTATAACTTCCTCTACATTAGATC
>DIQU01000013.1 GCA_002426555.1 Firmicutes bacterium UBA5454
TAAGGCACGAGGAGAATGGATACGAGATGCGGGATACGGGTGGAGTTGGCTGTAGGCACTAGACGATAGGCGATTGGATACGTGATATATGATACTGGATACTGTAGACATTTAAATCTTGTCATTCCGAGTTTATCGAGGAATCTGGACAGAAAAGATCCTTCACAAATGCTCAGGATGACATTCAAAAAAATTATGAAAGTATAAGATGTTACAAAGCAGGGGCAGACGACGCATAATTAAGTATAATCAGAATATTCGCAAACAAAACAAAAAATACAAAATCCGAACATTAATTATTTTTTTATATAAAATGTTCGTAAATTTCATTGACAAGCATATATGGCTTTGATATATTATGTTTGTAAGAAACTCATAATATCCGAAAATAATTCAGGAGCTTCTATTTGGAGGTGTTCTTTTTGGTCAAAGCACTTAAAGCAGCAGTAATCATGGGCAGCGATTCTGATTTTCCCATTCTAAAAAAATGCATTAGAATATTAAAAGAATTTCAAATAGAAACGGAAGGTCATGTTATTTCTGCTCACCGTACACCTTATCAAGCTGAGGAATTTGCCAGGAATGCAGAGTCGAATGGATTTGGTGTTATTATTGCTGCAGCTGGTAAGGCAGCCCACCTTGCAGGAGTTATTGCTGCCTATACCATTTTACCGGTTATCGGTTTGCCAATAAAATCTCCCACCATGGATGGATTGGATTCTCTTTTATCGATGGTTCAAATGCCCAAAGGTATACCAGTGGCTGCTGTTGCAATTGATGGTGCTGAAAATGCCGCCTTATTGGCTGTTCAAATTCTTTCTTTAGGCTCTAATGAGTTGAAAGCAAGATTAAAGGTATACAAAGAGGATATGGCAGAGCAGACTATGGAAAAGGATCAACTCATTCAAAAAGAATTGGAAAAACTTTAGGATAAGGAAATGAGGAACACAGCGTGATTGGCATTTTTGATCAAGATGGCTTGGATGTACAGGATATCGTATACTTTGGACTGTATGCTCTTCAGCACCGTGGACAGGAGAGTGCAGGCATAGCAGTTGCCAATGGTAATGAAATTATGTATCACAAAGGGATGGGTCTGGTTACCGACATATTTGATGATCACACCATGGCTTCTCTTAGTGGAGGGAAGGCGGCAATCGGGCATGTACGATACACAACATCCGGAGACAGATTGTACGCCAATGCTCAGCCTTTGGTTACAAAGTATAAGAAGGGTTCAATGGCTCTAGCCCACAATGGACGATTATCTAACGCTGAAGCTTTAAGAAGGGATCTGGAAGAGACTGGTACCATTTTTCAAACCAATTTGGACATTGAGGTAATTGCAAATCTAATTGCCCGGAACATAGATTTAGGCTTAGAGGATGCATTAAAAAAGATGGTCAGCATGATCCAAGGTGCATATGCGTTGCTCTTTATGACTGAAGATAGGCTGGTTGCTATCCGCGACCCTCTTGGTATTCGTCCTTTGGCCTTGGGCAGGCTTGGAAATTCCTATGTAATTGCCTCGGAAACCTGTTCTTTCGACACTATAGGAGCAGATTACATTAGAGATGTAAAGCCGGGAGAGCTTATTATTATTGATAAGGAAGGGCTGATGTCCATTCAGACACCAATTCCTTTAAGTTCAGCATTATGTATTTTCGAATTCGTTTATATAGCTCGCACAGACAGTACCATTGACGGAATCAGCGTTTATATGGCAAGAAAGGATGCAGGAGCCAGATTGGCAGCTGAACATCCGGCAGAGGCTGACCTGGTGGTAGGGGTTCCAGATTCAGGAACCACTGCTGCCCTGGGATACGCAGAAGCCTCTGGGATTCCATTTGGGGAAGGCTTTATCAAGAACCGTTATGTAGGCAGAACCTTTATTAAGTCCAATCAACGTTTAAGGGAGCAAGGGGTACGAGTTAAGCTGAATGCCCTAAGACGAATTGTAAAAGGAAAGCGAATTGTAGTTATTGATGATTCCATAGTCCGAGGTACTACCAGTAAGAAAATTGTAGAGATGCTACGCCTGGCTGGAGCAAAAGAGGTGCATATGCGTATAAGTTCTCCACCCGTGCGCTTTCCCTGCCCATATGGAATTGATATACAAACCTCAGACCAATTAATTGGACATGCCTATCAAGTGGATGAAATCTGCAAAATAATTGGAGCGGATTCTCTGGGCTATCTTAGTCAGGAAGGCCTTTTGAAAACTGTGGAGGGCAGTGGTTGTGATTTCTGTAGGGGATGCTTTAGTGGGAGCTATCCCACAGATGTAGAAATCGACAAGGAATCACCTGACAGCTAATAATGAATCTTTAATTGTATAAATTAAAATAGAAAACATATACACAGAAATAAAAATACATGTACCGGAGGTAAATGGACATGGAAATTAATTATAAAGATGCCGGAGTAGATGTAGAAGCAGGTTATGAAGCTGTACGTCAGATGAGGCAACATGTTACGAATACCCATACTCCTAATGTTATTGGTGGACTGGGTGGGTTTGGAGGATTGTTTTCTCTGGACACGGCAGGCATTGAAGAACCGGTTTTAGTAGCGGGAACCGATGGCGTAGGAACCAAATTAAAGATTGCATTCACCATGGAGCGTCATGACAGCATAGGCATAGATTGTGTTGCCATGTGTGTTAATGATTTGGTATGTCAAGGAGCAAAGCCACTGTTCTTTTTAGATTACATTGCAGTAGGTAAGCTATACCCCCAGCAAGTAGCTGATATAGTAAAAGGTATATCCCAAGGATGTATTGAGACAGGTTGTGCTCTCATTGGTGGAGAAACTGCTGAAATGCCCGGCTTTTATAAATTGGGAGAATATGATGTAGCTGGTTTCGCAGTAGGTTTGATAGATAGAAAGAAAATCATAGATGGCTCTAGCATCAAACCAGGGAATACCCTAATCGGGTTAGCATCAAATGGGGTACATAGTAATGGGTTTTCGTTAGTTCGAAAGCTTGTGATAGAGGAGAATAACCGTCTTAATGAATACAACAAAGAATTAGGAATGACCATAGGTGAGGGGCTTCTTAAGCCCACACGAATCTATGTTAAGGGTATCATGGAGCTAATAAAGCATTTTTCAATTAAAGGCTTGTCACACATTACTGGTGGTGGATTCATCGAAAACATTCCCAGAATGTTGCCTCAAGGCTTAAGCGCTGAGATTAAAAGGGGTAGCTGGCCGATTTCTCCAATATTTCACATATTAAAAGAAGCAGGGCAAATGCAGGAACAAAGCTTGTATAACACGTTTAATATGGGAATTGGTATGGTTCTAGCTTGTGATGCACATGAAGAACAAGATATTCTTGCTTCTTTGAAGGAATCTGGTTATGCGGCTTATTCAATCGGTAAGGTAATAGAAGGGCATGAAGGCATGGTGCTAAGGTGAAGGGGATAGGGGTGCTTTTGTCCGGAGGTGGTACCAATTTACAGGCAATTATGGATGCTATAGATAAAGGTGAAATTCCTGCGAAAATTAATCTGGTGCTTTCCAATAGAGCAAATGCTTATGGATTGGTGAGAGCACAAAATAGGGGAATATCAACCTGCTATCTTAATAGAAAAGTATATACTGATTTAAGTGCCTATCATAAAGCCATGTTAAGCCAACTAAAAGCTCATGATGTGGAGTATATTGTATTGGCAGGTTATCTCAGCATACTGTCACCTGAATTGGTAGAATCCTATCAGAATCGGATTATTAACATTCATCCTTCTTTAATTCCTGCATTTTGTGGAATGGGCTTTTATGGACAGAAGGTCCATCAAGCAGTATTGGACTACGGTGCAAAGCTTACTGGCGCTACAGTACATTTTGTTGATGAAGGAGCAGACACAGGCCCTATTATATTACAGAAAGCAGTAGAAGTGCTATCTGATGATACGGCTGAAAGCTTGGCAAGCAGGGTTTTGAAAGTGGAACATGAACTTTTACCCAAGGCAGTAGCCTTATTGGTTCAAGATAAAATAAAGGTGTCAGGTCGAAGAGTAACATTTGAGGAGTGAAGTTGTTTATGAGTAAAAAACGTGCACTAATCAGTGTATCGGACAAGTCCGGTGTTGTAGAACTTGCTAAAGAGCTGGCTGGCTTGTCTTTTGAAATACTTTCAACTGGTGGAACGGCAAAAGCGTTGCATGAAGCAGGAATTCCTGTAATCAATATAAGCGAAGTGACAGGTTTCCCAGAGTGTCTGGATGGACGGGTAAAAACCTTGCATCCCAAAGTACATGCAGGAATTCTAGCCATCAGAGACAATCCGGAGCATATGCGACAGCTGGAGGAATTGGGGGTTGACTGCATAGATCTTGTCGTCATAAACCTATATCCTTTCAGGCAAACCATCCTAAAGGAGGGCGTGAAGCTGGAAGACGCCATAGAGAACATTGATATTGGCGGACCAACTATGTTAAGAGCTGCAGCTAAAAACTATCAAGATGTAGCTGTAGTTGTAGATCCTGCTGACTACGAGGTAGTCATAAAGGAATTACGTGAAGGTGAAATTAGCAAGTCCACCAAGTTTAATTTAGCTTCCAAGGTATTTGAACAGACGGCTCATTATGACGCGTTAATTGCTCTATATCTTAGGGAACAATCTGGTAAGGAAGGCTTTCCAGAACTGTTAACTACAACTTATGAGAAACAGCAGGATATGCGTTATGGAGAGAATCCTCATCAACAGGCAGTCTTTTATAAGGAAATTCGACCTATTGTCGGTAGTCTCCCTACAGCTATTCAGCTGCATGGAAAAGAATTGTCTTATAATAATATAAATGATACCAATGGTGCATTGGACCTTCTTAGAGAATTTGACAAACCCACTATAGTAGCAGTTAAGCATGCTAATCCTTGCGGTGTAGGTACAGGAACCAGTATTTTTGAAGCTTATAAAAAAGCATATGAGGCTGATCCTGTTTCCATATTCGGTGGCATTATAGTTGCTAATCGTCAGATTGATTCCGAAACAGCACAGGAGATTAACAAGATCTTCATCGAAATTGTTGTAGCACCGGATTACACCGAAGAAGCATTGGAAGTACTTAAGAAAAAGAAGAACATAAGAGTCTTAAAATTGAAGGACATAGAAGCTACTGTTCCAGCTGATACATGGGATATGAAGAAAGTTTTAGGGGGCCTGTTGGTTCAGGAAATGGATACCAAGCTATTCAAGGATGATGAGCCTTGGCAGGTAGTTACTGACAGACAACCATCTAAAAAAGAGCTAGAGGATTTAAAATTTGCTTGGAAGATAGTAAAGCATACAAAATCCAATGGTATCGCCATTGCGAAGGATAATCAATCCTTGGGAATAGGACCTGGACAGGTGAACCGCATCTGGGCTGTAGAACATGCCATTGAAAGAAGTGGTAAAAAGGTTCAAGGTGCTGTATTGTCTTCTGATGCCTTCTTCCCCTTTGATGATTGCGTAGAAGCAGCTGCAAAAGCAGGTATTACAGCAATTATACAGCCTGGTGGTTCTATCAAGGATCAACAGTCTATAGATGCATGTAATCGTCATGGAATTGCTATGGTGTTTACTGGAATGAGGCATTTTAAGCACTAATAAGGAAGATCCTTCACTAGCGTTCTGGATGACATTGACCAGTATATTGTCATTCCGATATTTAACATTATAACAAATTCTGTCATTCCGAGTGTAACGAGGAATCCTATTGGGAAACATCTTTCACTGGTGCTCATCAGGATGACATTGATAAGTATTTTGTCATTCCGAATGTAATGAGGAATCCTGGTAGGAACGATAAGTAGAGATTGGAGTTATCACATGAAGGTATTGGTAGTAGGTGGAGGGGGCAGAGAACACGCCATTGTTTGGAAGCTTAGCCAAAGTCCCCGAATTACAAAGCTATATTGTGCTCCTGGAAATGGTGGAATTGCCTCCTTAGCTCAGTGTGTTGATATCAAGGCAACAGATATTGAGGGTATGCTTGCCTTTGCGATAGAGCAACAGATAGATTTAACAGTAGTAGCCCCTGATGATCCTTTGGCTATGGGCTTGGTGGACAAGCTACAAGAAAACGGTCTTCGTGCTTTTGGACCAACTCAAAAGGCAGCCATAATAGAATCCAGTAAGGTGTTTTCCAAGGAGCTTATGAAAAAGTATAAGATCCCTACTCCTGAATATCAATCTTTTCAGAAGTATGATGACGCCATCGCATTTCTGGATAAAATCAGCTTTCCAGTAGTTATAAAAGCAGATGGTCTTGCTTTGGGGAAAGGCGTCATTATAGCCTTATCAAGACAAGAAGCAGAAAAAGCACTGGCAGATATGTTGCTGGATAAAAAGTTTGGTGAAGCGGGGAATAGGGTGCTCATAGAAGAGTATATTACTGGCCCCGAAGTTTCCATACTTGCCTTTACAGATGGCAATACCGTTATTCCCATGGTAAGCTCTCAGGATCATAAGAGAGCCTATGATAATGATGAAGGTCCTAACACAGGAGGCATGGGTGCTTTTTCTCCCAGCCCGTACTATACACCTGAAGTGGCAGAGTACGTAGAGAAAAATATAATTGAGCCTACTATACGCGCAATGGCAGAGGAAGATAGAACCTTTCAGGGAGTATTATACTTTGGCATTATGCTAACCTCCTCAGGCCCGAAGGTGTTGGAGTACAATGCCAGGTTTGGTGATCCGGAGACTCAGGTTGTATTACCCAGATTAAAAACGGATTTGCTTGAAATTATGGAAGCAATAATCGAAAAAAAACTGGATGAAATAGAAATTCGATGGGATGAAAGAGCTGCGGTCTGTGTTGTACTAGCTTCCGAAGGATATCCTGGAAGCTATGAAAAAGGAGTACCGATTGAAATTAAAGAAGGTAAACCAGAAATTCTCTTATTCCATGCGGGGACCCTGAAAACGGAACAAGGTTTTGTTACCAATGGCGGCCGTGTATTGGGGATTACTGCCCTAGGAAGAGATTTGGAGGATGCTGTAGGAAGTGTATACCAAAATATAGGAAGTGTATATTTCGAAGGTATGCATTATAGAAGGGATATCGGCAAAAAGGCAGAATTATAGGCACTACTGACAGCAGAGGGATGAGAAATCTACTTGACTTTCTACTGGTACTGGTGTAAATTATTACTGTATTAATTGAATTAATTTGTCGAATCCACTCATATTAATCTGTAAATTCGGTGCAGATGTTTCTACGTGGCAACCTAATTGCCTACACTATGGGTGTTCAATGCGTTTTGTGTAACCCTAAATGGGGTTATACAGCTTCTAGCAATCGGTTGAACGCTTTAGCCGATTGTTTTTTTATTGTTGCTTTTGATTGCTTAGGGCAATGGATGCCCTTTAAGTATATAGCAATGGGGAATTATAATAATTTTGGGGAGGAATTTATTCATGGAAAACTACTTTAAGCTCAAGGAGAATGGTACTAACGTACGTACCGAAATCCTTGCCGGATTCACTACCTTCTTTGCAATGGCCTATATTATCATGGTCAACCCGAGTATGCTCGAGTTATCTGGAATGCCATGGGGAGCAGTATTTTTAGCTACCATCATCGCTTCCGTCATCGGTACTCTTGTAATGGGTCTGGTAGCGAATGTTCCTTATGCACAGGCACCTGGTATGGGTCTTAATGCATTCTTCGTTTTTACTGTTGTATTTAATCTTGG
>DIQU01000052.1:0-2182 GCA_002426555.1 Firmicutes bacterium UBA5454
AGCAGCGAAGCTTCATCCCCTTACCATAGAACAAAATGCCATTACCAGCTTCAAAAGTCGTACCACCTTGGTACCCTGTAGAGCAAACACTGTTGGACCTGGCTTATTCTTGCAAGCAGATGTTATTATCGGTGGATGTGATGGAATGTTAGGCAGAGGAATGACTTGGCAGGGTATGAGCTTTTTGACCACCTTGCACTATGGCCCAACCCGTCATATAGCAAGCTCGTACATACCTACATTACCTGGTAAACTGTTCTATCTAAAGGAATTGGCTGGCCCATTGACAGCAGATGCTAACTAATAAGTAAGTGCAGAATGATACGCTTATGGCATCTGTAAGCGTATCTTGATTGGCAACAGCTGCATATTATTGATGCAAGTGCAGATTATTGACATCAGGTGCAAATGGTTTAAGGAAATACAAGTATGGAACTAGGAATATAGAAATTTAAAAGAGGTGTTTACTATGTTAAGAGTAGCATTAATCGGCTTCGGAGGCATTGCTCAATCCTCCCACCTTCCTGCTTACCGAAATTTACAAGAACAGGGAAAAGTACAGCTAGTAGCTGCTTGTGATATTGACCCTAAACGATTTTCAACTAAAATGGAAATCAATATAGGCTCAGCAGAAGAAGACAGTGGAATGGAATTTAATAAGTATTCCAACTGGGAAGAGATGCTGGCTAATGAAGAAGTAGATATGGTTGATATTTGTCTGCCCACATTTTTACATGCAGAAATAGCCATAGAATTATTAAATAGAGGCTATAATGTACTCTGTGAAAAGCCCATGGCTTTAGATTATGAGCAGAGCTCTGCCATGGTGGAGGCTGCAAAGAATGCTAAAGGTCAACTAATGATTGGTCAATGTTTGCGCTTTGCTTCAGCCTATACCTTTCTTAAAGACACAATCCAAGCCCAAACCTACGGCAAACCTGTATCAGCAGTATTTCGTCGCATGAGTGGCCCGCCTATCTGGGGTTGGGACAACTGGTACATGGATAATGCACGTTCACGTGGATGCTTGCTGGATATGCATATTCATGATATTGATATGACTCGGTTTCTCTTTGGTGAGCCGGATACTGTAACCTGCACAACAAAAGACTTTTATTCTGGGGATGACATAGTTTACTCCCGCTTGATGTACGATGGAATAGATGTGCTGGCTATTGGAGACTGGGCGCAAGAAGGAACTGGCTTTACAGCTGATTATACTGTAGCATTTGAGAAGGCGACTATTAAACTGGATACAGACGGTGTAACTGTTTATCCTCGTGGAGGAAAAGCCTATAAGCCAGAACTAAGTTCTCAAAGCTTCTATGAAGCTGAAATTGAGTTTTTTGTAGATACCGTAAGCTCAGGAGCAGCCAATGTGGTTAATCCTCCAAGCAGTGCTTCCACAACTGTAAAGCTTATCGATACCTTACGGGAAAGTGCCCGCAACGGCGGCAGTATTGTTCCCTTTGAAAAATAAGGCCCCATATATCTTGAAAGGAAAGGGATAATTAATGGTGAAAATCGGAGTTCTTTTCTCTTTGCATCCCTCCACAAATATTCGTGAGGAATTTGAAAAAATACGAGATTTAGATCTACAGACATGCCAAATCAGCGTATGGGATACTGCTCTACATACGGAAGAAAATGCAAAGACTATAGTAGAAGCCTCAAAGGAAACAGGTGTAGAAGTATCCACCCTCTGGGCTGGCTGGACAGGGCCTAAGGCCTGGAATTTCTATGATGGTCCTTTAACATTAGGCTTGGTCCCAGTTGAATATCGTGGCATTCGATTGGCAGAACTTATGAAAGCCAGTGATTTTGCCCTTAAGATTGGTGTGCAAAATATTGCTACCCATGTAGGGTTTATTCCTGAAGATCCTAATGACGAAGATTATACAGGCACAATAGCTGCTCTTCGAAGTTTGGCACGACACTATAAAAGCCGGGATCAATACTTCCTATTTGAAACAGGACAGGAAACCCCTACGACACTGATTAGAGCTATTGAAGATATTGGTACAGGTAATGTTGGGATCAACTTTGATACAGCTAACTTAATACTGTATGGGAAAGCCAATTCTCTAGATGCAGTTGAAATGTATGGCAAGTACGTTCGGGATTTACATTGCAAGGATGGATTATTCCCAACTAATGGACGCGACCTTGGAAAGGAAGTAGC
>DIQU01000052.1:2441-3275 GCA_002426555.1 Firmicutes bacterium UBA5454
TTGGCTATAATGGCCCTCTTACCATCGAAAGGGAAATTTCAGGCGATGAGCAGATACGAGATATTATAGCTGCTCGAGATTTGCTTAGGTCTATTTAGAAGCAGATATATGTGAAAAAATCGAGACATTCAGAGCGTAGCGAAGAATCGAGTCATTCATAGCGCAATGAAGAATCGGGTCATTCAGAGTGTAGCGAAGAATCTTATGCGAGTATAGCAGGTCACAGATTCTTCACGAAGTTCAGAATGACAATAATATTTAGTACTAAGTTCAGGATGACAAGGTTTTACTAAGCGTTTGTTTCTAATTTAAAAGCAAGTGTGTTGATTAACATCGATATGCTTGCTTTTTATTCTCTTTTCTCTCCTCTTCTCTACTTTTTCCCTTTCTTTTCTAAAAGCTGGGACTGTGGTATTATTGTAGCAAAGTATTAGCTTACTTGATTCAGTCTATTTGTGATCAAGTTCTTAATAATTAAGTTCTTAATGATCCAGTTTTTAAAGATTTTATTTCTAAGGAGTTAGCTCAAATGAAAATTCCTTTTCGTATAGGTGATGTTCTGGTCTATCTATTCATTATCCTACTTGTGGTAGGCAGCTTTGCTGGGCTTAGCTGGATGGGAAGAGGCTCAGAACACAATCAGGTTATAGTAGAAGTGGATAATACCCTGTGGGGAATTTACGATCTTCCTACGGGCAACGATACAAGAGAAATCCATGTTGATGCAGGAGATGGTCTATACAATCAGTTGATCCTATCAAGTGCAGGGGTATCAATCCAAGAAGCCAGCTGTCCAGATCAACTTTGTGTCACTGGGGGTAAAATCAACAGGCC
>DIQU01000081.1 GCA_002426555.1 Firmicutes bacterium UBA5454
ATTAACTCGTAAACTAACGCTAGTGCTGACTTAACACATTTACGTAATGAACCCAGCAATGAGATGCTGCGAGAAATATGCAAAGACTATGAGACATTTATTGAGCTAATTGGAGAACCCTTAATTCGAAAAAAGATGCATAGTCTCTTTATGGAATGTTTTCCTGACTCGCAAGAATCTCAATTGAGATTATACCGAGATAAGGTGCAGTCTTTAACAAGACTTTTACAGGAAAGGACCCTCGACAAGGAGAAAATTACTGAACTTAAAGAGTCATTGCAGCATGCATTGGCCATGCTTGAAAGAATTTCGGAGGATACTGAATGATTAAAATTGATACTAAAGGTTTCAATTGGCTTGATATATATGATATTTATCGAGATGACGATAAGGTTCTTATTAACCCACTTGTAAATAAGATTAAAAGTCAATATGAAGATGACGGGACTCACCAGATTGTAAAGAACCTTTTGACTTGGTGGTTTTTTGAGGATGGAAATATTTCTGTTTCAAAAGTTTCTGGATATCTTATCGACGAAAATCTTGTTGAAAAGATTATGCAGTATGATGAAGCCATATCCTCGGTGATGCCACAAGCAGATAGGTGTTTTTCAGCAATAATATCTTCTTGGCCTGTGGCAAAGCGGGAAGCTCTAATGCGTACATCACCATCGGAAAGAAAAGAAATTATTGCAGCTGTCATCAAACCTCAAAATATCCATATGTTTGATGGCATTTCCGAAAATGATCTAATAATTAAACCGAAGTATGGTACAGTTTATTCAAGTAAAGATAAAATGAAACAGATTAAGCTTCTGTATGAAGACGAAATATCTACTATCATTAGCCAACTATCAGAAGTATTTAACTATAATACTTATTCACACAAATTCAGGGACAAGTTACTGACTGCGATGCATATTGAGGTTTGCCCTTACTGTAATAGGCAATATATTACAGGCTTTAGCACTAATGGTATATCTCGCTCCACAGCAGATATTGATCATTTCTATAGTAAGACACAATACCCGTTCTTGGCATTGTTTTTATACAATTTTATACCAAGCTGCCAAATCTGTAATTCACGCTTTAAGCTCACCGCAGATTTTGGACATAGTAAACACATAAATCCTTATAAATGTGGATTTGATAAAGATGGAGTTTTTAAATTTAAAAGCATTGAGAGCCTCCTTGGAGGTCCGTTAGAGTACGAAATTGAAAATCTACATAATAGAGAAGATATTAGTAATTCGATTAACACATTTCATCTTAATGAAGTATATCAGACACACCAAGATTATGTTGAAGAACTGGTAAAAAAAGCACAGATATATAACGAAAGTCAATTCGCTGAATACCTTGAAAATTTCGGTGAATTGTTCAAAAACAAGGGTGAGATGCAAAGAATAATATTTGGTAATTATGTCCAAGAGAATGAACTTGGGAAACGACCATTGGCAAAGCTAACAAAAGACTTGCTTAACGATTTAGGTGTAAAAATTGAGGATTGAACCCTTTTTAACAAGGTGGAGTCACAAAATGATACATGTTGAGCTTTAACAATTAAGAATAGTCACATTTGGAGATGCATTATAAATACAACATCAAGTACCTAAGCGAACATGTATACCATGAAATAATTACTAGCGAACTGAAAGGAGGATGAACGTATGGCGAACAATAGGGATGAATTCCCTCAGAAAATAAAAGATCTGCTTGGAAATCGAGTTGGCTGGCGGTGCAGTAATCCTGACTGTAGAAAGCCAACCCGTGGAGCAAATGACGATCCTCAAGAAATAACAAACATCGGAGTTGCATCTCATATTTGCACTGCTACAATCGGTGGTCCCCGATATGATCCACAGATGTCACCGGAGGAACGTAAATCTGCAGAGAATGGAATATGGTTGTGTCAGTCGTGCTCCAAGTTAATTGATGATGATATCATCAGATATAATGTTGACCTCCTTTACATTTGGAAAGAAAATGCTGAGCGGCTTGCGATAGCAGAGCTACAATCCGCCTCTCCAGTAAGCACAAACAATAAAGACAAAGTACTACTTCGTTTCTATGTGCAATGCTTTGATAGGCCTGCATTTCAAGACCGAATTAGCCAGGAAGGCCGAATAGAAGATTTTGATCAAGCGATAGAAGATACAATCATTGCGTTGAATACCGGTGTTCTTCGCACGCAAGATGGTGTAATAATAAAGCAATCAGAAGGCAAGTCGGCCATCATCAATCATGCATGGAGAGAAAAACTGAACACGATTACAGATATGCTGGTCGCTCTAAGAAAACGGTTAAAAATTGCAAAAGATGAAAACCTGTATTCAACATACGGTAAAGGTGAAGTAATGTATTGCTTTTATGATCAGGAACTTGAGACATGGTTTGACTTAACGAGAGAAGAAATTATTAAGATTCTCTCTTCGATTTGTCAAGAGGCTGGTATTTCCGGTTTGCACTTTCCAAGGCTACCATATCGTTGGTAACTGGATAACAGTTCAGATGACATCGCACTTTTTTGACATTCTGGAGAGATTCAAACCCCGCATACAACTTCATATCGGTTTTCACAATAATGACGGATGTATTTTTAAACGAAGATGCATCCGTTTTTTTATGCCCTTTTTGAACTTCAAGTCAATTACATTTGAAGATTGGAGGATAATACAATGGCAAATGTGTTTGTCAACCAGAAAGTGAGCCATGCGCTCATTTGAAAGTGAGCCACATATGTTGATTAATGGCTCTTATTAGTTTGCTCCAGACGATAAGATTCTCCATTCATATCCAGAACATATGATTTGAAGGTTAGACGATCAACAAGAGCGGCGACCATAATCGTGTTCTCAAACAAGTCCACCCACTGTGAAAACGGCAGATTAGTTGTAACAATCACACTGCCTCTTTCACTCCGTTCAGACACCACCTTGAACAATAGCTCCGACTGATAACGGTTAAAGCTTATGTAGCTGAGCTCGTCCAAGATAAGCAAGTCTGCTTTTTGTATCCGTTTTTCGAGCCTGCCTAAAGTGTAATTGTCTCTTGCTTCAGCGAGCTCAGTAGATAGTGTGGCTGCGTTTTTGAACAGCACATTCAATCCCTGTGAACACGCCTTAAGTCCAAGCCCTATGGTTAAATGGGTTTTTCCCCGGCCGGGGTTGCCAATCATAACAATGTTCTTTTTGTCCGTGATAAATTTGCAACTGGCAAGCTCATTAAAGAAGGTTTCAGTTATAGACCCTTCATAACGGCTCAAATCCAACTCGTCGAGAGTCTTGTGAAACGGAAAACCCGCTGTCTTTAGTCGGCGCCGGTTCTGGTTCTCCTGACGCTGGAGGCTTTCGGTTTTCATCAGCTCCAGCAGTATATTTTCAAAGTTGTCATCCGGTTTTATGCGCCTTAAGATGTCATTGTAGTCTCCAAAGGTGGGTATTTTCAGCTGTTTTGCGTAAAGTCGAATCTGCTCTTCGACAGGTTTTATCGCCAATTCATACACCTGCCTTTCGACAGGCGAGCAAGTCATATTTGTCCAGATTTACAGGCGAGACTGCAACAATATCGGTGATTCTAGGTTCGGGTGATGTGTACAAGTTGTTTTTCCAGACATTTTCCCATCCATAATCTACACAGTCCCATAAAAGCTGCATTAGCTCCTTGTGGTTGGCAGAATGGTTTTTAAGCCAGTCAAGAAACCTCGGTGGCAGGTTTTGTCGGACCGGCGCAGCATTAAACACAGCTCGTCCGCGACGCTCCAAAATGGGAAGATAGTGTTCTAACTTGTATGTTGGCGTATGCCTCTTAAAGCATCGTTCATGGCTTGTAATCATTTTCCCTTTGCAGTAAATCTCGACTCTTTCGGCATATCCCTTAACGCCGACATTACATCCGCAATAGGAAACGGGGACAGAGTAGTCATTTGTGTCAAAGCGTATTGTGGAGAATGTATTTACTCTGACATTTGAGCATTTGGCTGTTTCGAATTCGTATACCGGTAGTGCTCTGAGAAATGCCCTTTCGTTTTCAAGCATCTTTCCTACGGAAGCAGACTTGCCTGTAATATGATGACTGAGATACTCAAGGCAACGTCGTTTAAGTAATGAGTTTAGCTCATCCAGACTATCAACCCTTGGCACCGGCACAAGAATATTACGGCGTGCCCAGCCTACAAGACCTTCGACAAGTCCCTTTTCATGACCTTCCGACGGGTTGCAGAATAGTGTATCAAATCCGTAATGAGCGGACAGCTTTGTATATCCGGCCTGCTTTTTAGCATGAGCTCCATATCCATCCTTAACTGCTATTTTAGCATTGTCAAAGATAACTTTCTCAGGAACTCCGCCAAAGAAGGAAAATGTCCTTACAAACGCTTCTAAAAAGCTCTCCTCATTTTGCCGGCGGTATGCAAATACTATTGGTGCACAACTTGAACATAACCTGGCACAGAATAAATTTACCGTTAGCTTTTTCCCGAGAATGTAAACTGTAGCTTCTCCCCAATCAATCTGCATTGCTTCTCCGGGTGAGAACTCAAGTGGGATGAATACCTTAGGTATTGAATCTTTCATCTCTTTGACTTTGCGTCTTACTGTCGTTTCTCCGCCTGTGAAACCCTTTTCGCTTACTAATCGATCGTATATTCGTTTGGCTGTATGCCGCTGCTTTTTTAGGTTTTCTTGTTCATCCTCGGACAAACAATTTCTAATAAATTCTACTACCTCTTTTGTTAATACTGTTGTTTCTCGTTCCGGAACCTTGCGTTCCCACGGAACAGCACAGCCTTTGCAGTACTTATCCACTGTATTGCGGGATATTTGTAGCTGCCTGGCTATTTGACGCTTGCTGACACCGGATAAATACATTTGCCGAATTTCTTTGTAATCCTTCACTGTAATGACCACTCCATTCACCCCTGCCTCAGCGTATGCTGTGACAGAGTGTATTTCAAGTGGCTCACTTTCGAATGAGCGTTTTCATCTTAAGTGGCTCACTTTCAGATTAGCATTTATAGGCAAACGAAACAATGCGTATCTTTTTCCCGTTGAAGATTATCACCTACCTCCAAGGCGAGTATTGTCTGGAGGACAATCCGATGGGAATCACCCCTGCGGAGGCAGTAGCGTATGAGGATGCTATTCTCGCCGCCATCGCGAAAGAGAACCGTCATTTTGAAAACGGCCGAGGGCTTGCTGAATATCTTGACGAAGGCTCTTTGAAAGAAAAGGTACACAGCCTGTATCCATCTGTGGAAATCAACGATGGTGAGCTATGGGGAGTCATGATTGCCGGGCTTAAGGAATCCCTCTCAGGAGAGGAAACTGCTGAGCTTCTTGACTTTGTGACTGGACAAAACAGCGATGGCTACGGCGAAGGCCTGGAGCAACGCCCAATTAAAACGCCGGACGGGGAGATCTACGTCAGCTTCTGGAATCACGAAAACTACTCCCTCAAGCTTGAACAGGAGATGAAAAATAGCTCGCCCGACCTCGGTTATGGAGGTCAGGTGATGGGATGAATGAAAAAGCGAACGGACAAATAGCGATCTATGGTTTCTTATGAAGCTGGAGGGCGCTTTTTCTATTTCGGTAACCTCGTTGTGATCCACAACTAAATAAAAGAACGATGAGGCTCTGTCTTTATAAAAAAGGCAGCGCTTTTTTGTTTTTCCGAGAAAGGGGCTGAACCATGAACAATGATTTAAGCACAGAAAGAAAAATTGGCGCAGAAGGAACCGGAGCTCCTAAAAAGTATACCGTGCCGTTGCCCGAGGATATTGCCCGATGTGTTGGATGTCCTTATCCCGGTGTCGGTTTTGTCTGCTGGGACACAGACGGCTCCTGTATGAGAACCGAGGTTGAAAGGATCAGCCGCCGAAGCAGAGGGAGGTGATGCAATGAACAGCCCCATCAGCTGGGTGGGCGGAAAAAAGGCGCTGCGGGAACTGATTTATCAGAGAATGCCGAAGGAATTCGGCAGATACATTGAAGTCTTTGGCGGAGGCGGCTGGGTGCTGTTCGGCCGAAAGCCCGGCTCCGTTATGGAGGTCTACAACGATTTTAACTCCGATCTTGCTAATATGTTCCGCTGCATCCGCGATCGTCCCATGGCCTTGCTTAAGGAGTTGGGCTTCCTTCCGCTGAACGGACGGGATGAGTTCAATATCCTGAAAAAATTTCTGGAGAAGGAGGAATTCACAAACGAGTACCTGCAGGAGGAAATAGAGATTGCCCAACGGAACCTCACAGTGTCGCAGTTTGATGAAATAAAGTTCCTCCTCCTGGAAAATGCGCAAATGAATGACGTTAAACGCGCAGCTGCCTTTTACAAGCTCATCCGTTTAAGCTACGGAAGCGGCTGCACCAGCTATGGCTGTCAGCCCTTCGATATCCGCAGAACCTTTGAGCTAATCTGGCAGGCAAGCCACAGACTCAAGGACACTGTCATTGAGAACAAAGACTTCGAAGCTCTGATCAAGCAGTACGATCGTGAGAATGCCTTCATTTACTGCGACCCTCCATATTATCAAACAGAAGGACATTACGAAGTTATATTCAGAAAAGAAGATCACTTCCGTTTGCAGGATACCTTGGTATCCTGCCAGGGCAAATGGCTGGTCAGCTACAACGATTGCGAATTCATTCGCGAGCTGTACAAGGACTTTAACATTGAAGCGGTCAGCCGCATCAATAATCTTGCACAGCGTTATGACAACGGCTGCGAATACGCTGAGGTGTTTATCTCCAACTATGATACCAGCGAGCGCATGCGAGATATGCCTGTCCAGATGGGGCTATTTGACCTCGACGGATTCATCGGCATGCAATAACAGGAAGACAAGAGATTAAACAAGTAATTCGGTAATATGTCAAGA
>DIQU01000098.1:0-200 GCA_002426555.1 Firmicutes bacterium UBA5454
AGCATTTGCGTTTTCCCCCTCCCCACACCCCTCCCCCATAAATTTACCAGCCGAAAAAGAAATAATTATGTCTTTCGGATAGTAATATACAAAACTTATACAGAAAGGATTTCCTATGAAACATAAAACAAAGAAAAATAAAAAAGTATTCCGAACTCTGATACGAATGGTGAAAAAGACTAACAAGCCGACTGAAACTT
>DIQU01000098.1:393-650 GCA_002426555.1 Firmicutes bacterium UBA5454
CAGCAAGAAAAAAGAATAAATGACAGCCCTGCCGATACCTTTTCTTTTTCGGCTGGTGAATCTAAGAATACGCGATAAGGAGGGATGACAGATGGCGACAAAGCTGCAGCTCATAACAGAACTTTCGGAAAAGACCGCTCACAGCATTACAGGAAATTCTACCAACTGGACTTCTTTTCTAAAAACGGCAGCATGGAGCTATAAGTATCCGTTTCATGACCAGCTTTTAATTTTCGCACAGCGTCCTAAAGCCACTG
>DIQU01000098.1:808-1527 GCA_002426555.1 Firmicutes bacterium UBA5454
TCCTAAAGCCACTGCATGTGCACCTATAGAAATTTGGAATGAAAAGCTTGGAAGATGGGTAAACAGAGGTGCCAAAGGTATTGCCCTGATTGATGACAGCGGAAATCGCTTGAGTCTGCGTCATGTGTTTGATATTTCAGACACCAACAGCCGGTATGGTAGGCCTGTAAACATTTGGGCAATGAAAGAGGAATATGAAGACCATGTCACAGAAACACTGGAAAACGCATTTGGAGAGCTCAAGGATAAGGATAATATACCGACTGCACTTGTTCTTACTGCATTTAATGCAGTTGAAGACAACTGTTCGGATTATTTATCTGACCTTATGCATAGCCGGGATAACAGCTTATTGAAAAAACTAGATGATTTGAAAATAGAGTTTACATTCAAAGAAGTTCTTATGAGCTCTGTTTCATACATGTTATTAGTCCGCTGTGGCTATTCTGCTGTCAAGTTTATAAATCCTAATGATTTTCAGGGCATAGTAAATTTCAATACCCTCGATAGCATTTCCATACTTGGGACTGCTGTCAGGGATATTTCGGAAATGGTTTTAAAAGAAATAGGTGCAACAGTCAAAGACCTACAGAGAAAAGAAAGAAAACTTAACCGCACATTTGAAAAAAAGCCTGAAATGAGCCACAATGAAGGTGAAAATATAAAAAATAAAGGAGATGATAAGCATGGAGGTGACCTACAGCAAACAGGGGGATTAT
>DIQU01000098.1:1676-5400 GCA_002426555.1 Firmicutes bacterium UBA5454
ACCTACAGCAAACAGGGGGATTATCTGATACCCGATCTGACACTACCGGAGGAAAAAATGCATATCGGCAAGTATGGGATGATGAGAAAAACATATTTGAAAAATCACAAGAGAGGGATGTACGCCAGCCTGGTGCTATCAGGAAGCCTGAACCGACATCTGTCGGAGATCGACCAGACAGCGAGGGAGCGGATCGAGCAGATCATGACGAAACTGCTCAAAGAGAACCCGGCTCCCGACAAAGCAGTCAATCCGGTTTTATGGACAGGACATATGAACAATTTGAAACAGTCGGCAGAGGAAACAGTGATGACAGAACTGGTGTACAATTAACCATTTTTCAAACAATAGAACAACAGATGGAAGCTATCCAACAGGCGGAGGACGAAAAATCCTCCGCTTTTTCAATTTCACAGGAAGAAATAGACTATGTGCTTTGTAAAGGCACAGGTGTTGAGAATGGAAAATTCCGTGTGTATCAACACTATCAGGAGCAACATACATCAAAAGAAAATGTTGCTTTTCTGAAAAATGAATATGGAATTGGTGGACGAACCCATTATTTCCTTGATGGAACCTCAGGGAGTGAATCACATGATGGTAAAGGTATCACAATTATTAAAGGCGAGATTTCCAAGCCTGAGATAAGAATTTTCCTTTCCTGGGGAAAGGTACAAAAGCGTTTGGGTGAATTGATTGTCACAGGACGCTATCTCTCCTCAAAAGCAAATAAACCAGCCCAAAAAGAAATTCTGATTGGTATGAAGTTATCCATCCAGGATAGAAAATATATCATTGACAGCATAAATACTGAAAAAGAAACAGTAAGCCTTAAAGATATTACCTTTCAGAGCAGTACAGGCTTCCCTATTTTCCGCAGCGAAAGCCTGGAATTTGTCCGTAATATATTGGATATGTCAGACAGCAAATCTGGGAAGGAGCCTGATAATGAGCCGGAACAGAAAAAAACTAAGAGTGATGCGTCTCCAAGGGATACCGATGACCTTGTACCGAAAGCCCAAAAACAGACTCGAATCAATTTCCAAATCACCGACAATAATTTGGGAACTGGCGGCCCAAAAACAAAATATGACTGGAATATTTCTGCCATTAGGCTGGTAAACCAGCTGGAGGAAGAAAACAGACTCGCTACTCCAGAAGAGCAGGAAATATTATGCCGTTATGTGGGCTGGGGTGGTATCCCACAGGTTTTTGATGAACAGAACAGCCAATGGGCCAAAGAATATGTTGAACTAAAAGAGGTGCTTAATCCCGAGGAATATGCCTCGGCACGAGCATCTACCTTAAATGCTCACTTTACATCCCCCACTATCATAAATAGCATGTATGCCTGTCTTGCCAACATGGGCTTTAAGACCGGTAATATTTTGGAGCCTGCTTGTGGTGTCGGTAACTTTTTAGGACTTATCCCAGACAGTATGAAAAATTCCAAGCTGTATGGCATTGAGCTTGACAGCATTACAGGCAGGATTGCCAAGCAGCTTTATCAAAATGCCAGTATCTCAGTACAGGGATTTGAGCAATCCAGCCTGCCAGATAGTTTTTTCGACCTCGCCATCGGTAATGTTCCTTTTGGCAGCTATGGTGTGTCAGATAAGAAATATGATAAATATAAGTTTTACATACATGATTACTTTTTTGCCAAGACACTGGACAAGGTACGTCCCGGAGGAATTATTGCCTTTATAACATCCAAAGGTACAATGGATAAGCAAAATCCGGGTGTGCGAAAATATATTGCCCAGAGGTCAGAGCTTCTGGGTGCTGTAAGATTGCCCAACAATGCCTTCTATGCAAATGCAGGTACAGATGTAACAGCTGACATTCTCTTTTTACAGAAGAGAGATAGAATGATTGACTTTATGCCAAGACAAGCGGATGGTCAGACTGCAGAACAGAAAAACAGTAATGATTGGATTCATCTCTCCACTACAGAAAACGGTATTCCCATAAACAGCTATTTTGCCAAAAACCCTGATATGGTCCTTGGAACTATGGTATATGATGACAGGCTGTACAGGAATAACAGAGATACAACCTGCGTTCCCTATGAAAACAGTGACCTTTCTGACCTGTTAAGAGAAGCACTGGAAAACATCCATGCAGAGATTACTGAGTTTGAGCCTGATGACCCTATTGAAGACATAGACAACTCTATCCCTGCAGATCCCAGTGTTAGAAATTTCAGTTTTACGATTGTAGATGGCAGTATCTATTATAGGGAAAACAGCAGGATGAACAAGGTAGATGTTTCAGTCACTGCAGCAAACCGTATTAAGGGCATGATCGCCATCCGGAACTGTGTGCGTGAATTAATTGAATACCAGACCGAGGACTACAGTGATGAAGTAATTAAAGAACAGCAGCAAAAGCTTAACCGCCTATATGATGGTTATATTGAAAAATATGGGCTTTTAAACAACCGTGGTAATAGCAGGGCTTTTGCAGATGATTCTTCCTATAGTCTGCTATGCTCACTTGAAATCCTTGATGATAATGGTGACCTGGACCGCAAGGCAGATATGTTCACCAAGCGCACTATAAGACAGCGTACTACCATTTCACAAGTAGATACTGCAAGTGAAGCTTTAGCCATCTCTATTGGTGAAAAGGCTTGTGTAGATATGGGATTCATGCAAAGCCTTACAGGGCTCTCGGAGGAACAAATTATAAAAGACCTTCAAGGTGTTATTTTTCGTAACCCCATCAATGCTAATAATGATGGTATTGTTCGGTATGAAACAGCAGATGAATACCTGTCAGGTAATGTCAGAGAAAAGCTGAAAACTGCACGAGAGTTTGCCGAAATGCATCCTGATATATACAGTGTGAATGTTTCAGCTTTGGAAGCTGTACAACCAAAGGATCTTGATGCCTCTGAAATTGATGTTAGACTGGGAGCAACCTGGATCCCTGCTGATGTTATTAAGGACTTCATGTTTGAAATTTTAGAAACACCCTATCTCTACAGAAGATACATCGATGTTCTTTATTCAAGCTATACTGCAAATTGGAACATCAAGGGAAAGAGCGACGACCGCAGCGATAATATCAAGGCCAATGTAACCTATGGCACCAAGCGTATTAATGGATATAAGATTATTGAAGAAAGCCTAAACCTTCGAGATGTGAGAATATTTGATACTGTCATTGAAGATGGCTTAGAAAAACGAATTTTAAATAAAAAGGAAACTGCCATTGCTCAGCAGAAGCAAGAAGCTATCAAAGAAGAGTTCCAAAGTTGGATTTGGAAAGATCCCTCACGACGGGAAAGGTTAACAAGACTTTATAATGACCGGTTTAATGCCATCCGCCCCCGTGAATACGACGGAAGCCATATCCGTTTTACTGGTATGAACCCGGAAATTACCCTGCGCAAACACCAGGTGGATGCAGTAGCACATATTCTCTATGGCGGAAATGCATTATTGGCTCATTGCGTAGGGGCAGGCAAAACATATGCAATGGCGGCAGCAGCAATTGAAAGCAAGCATTTGGGCCTTTGCCAGAAAAGCATGTTTGTGGTTCCCAACCATCTGACTGAGCAGTGGGCAGCAGAGTTTTTGCAGCTTTACCCTTCTGCTAATATACTTGTGGCAACAAGAAAGGACTTTGAAACCAAGAACCGGAAGAAATTCTGCGCCCGTATTGCTACTGGTGATTATGATGCAGTAATAATTGGACACAGCCAGTTTGAGAAAAT
>DIQU01000024.1:0-469 GCA_002426555.1 Firmicutes bacterium UBA5454
GTTGACGGTTACAGATTAAACTGGATAAACCAATTGTAATTGCAGCTAGTGAAGCCAACCGTGTGAATAAAATTGAGAAGAAGATAGAAGAAAAGGTGACAAAATATAATGGCACTATACCGTCGCGAATCGTCGGAGACCTTATTCGCTATGGCTATGACGGCAGAAATTCTTCGACCCTATTTGAAATGACAGTAAATGATATGTTTAAATTATTGGGATATGAATCTGAGCATCTTGGTGAAGGAAAAGGACGTGTCGCAGATGTAATTTCAAAGTACAGAAGCCATTTGTATGCGAAATCATACGGACTTATCATCGACGCAAAAGCTTACGAAAAGTACAACTTCCCAGCAAGTGATATCAGAAAGATGAAAGAATACATTTCTTTGCATGGAGAACAACTTCTTGCAGATAGAATTCCAAGACATGCATTTGCTTTTGTAAGCATGGATTTTACTAATGACGA
>DIQU01000024.1:663-950 GCA_002426555.1 Firmicutes bacterium UBA5454
GCATTAAGCGAAATTGCAAACGATACGGCAGTCAATGGAACATCAATAACAGTTGATACCCTTTTGGAACTTGGGGCTATGGTGGCAACGCAACAAGTGAATATTGCTGATATTTATGATTGGTATGTAACAAACAAAAGGTTTTCAATTGCGGTATAGGCTAAGTTTTGCCTACGTGTTTGGCTGCTTTTAAAAAGTATAAACCACAAAGTCATCTGGCTTTGTGGTTTATTTTATCTAATAAAATCAAGCATTGGATATAAGTAAGCGTCCAATAAGTCGGTGGA
>DIQU01000024.1:1021-6013 GCA_002426555.1 Firmicutes bacterium UBA5454
GTACCATCCTGCCTTTCTCTGCAGGTCAATGACATTCCTGGCTGCGGTGGTATACAGTCTGTGAATTTCCCTTTCCCATTTGTCGTAAGCGTCCAATAAGTCGGTGGATGTAAGCTTCCCTGCGAGTATGAGATAATACCCTTGAATTCAAGTTATTAGAGTTTTTCAAGTTTGGTTGAAAAACTTCAAAGGGGGATTAAAGTGAGTACCAGGGAAGTAACGAAGCAGTACCGGTTAAGCAAATGGACAGAAATAATACGTGAGTGCCGCGGTAGTGGACAGACGATCAGTGAATGGTGTGCTGAGCATGACGTTAAACCTGGCAGCTATTACTATTGGCTCAGGCGAGTGAGGGAAACTGCCTGTGAAGCACTCCCGGCAATCGGTTCAGGGAAGAGCTCCATTGTACCGGTAAACCTGTCAAGAAATGAGGATCATGTATCCCAGCCTGATATCATATTGCATGTTGGCTCTGCGGTGCTGGAGCTTCACAATAATGCATCAACATCATTAATAGAGAACACCCTGAGGGCCCTGCAAAATGTTGGGTGATTACACAAAAGCCGAGAAAATCTATATAGCCTGTGGCTATACAGATATGCGTAAGTCCATTAATGGCCTTGCTGCCGTTGTTCAGAAGAATTTTCAAATGAACCCTTTTCAGAATAGCCTGTTTCTTTTTTGCGGCAGAAAGCGGGACCGCATGAAAGCTCTTTATTGGGAAGGTGATGGATTTGTTCTCCTATACAAGCGTCTTGAAGACGGAAAATTTCAATGGCCTATGAATGCGGAGGCCGTTCGATCCTTAACGCCACAGGAGTTTCGCTGGCTGCTGGAAGGGCTTTCAATTGATCAGCCAAAGGCAGTAAAAAAGATCAGGATCAAGTTCTGTCTTTAGAAAGAAAAAAGTGCCGCAAACCTGCATATCCACTGGATTTTATGCCGTTTTTATGGTATCATATTGTTAATGAAAACGGTAAAGGAACAGGGCTTTTATGAGCACAGCAGAGCAGGTAACAACACTCAAAAATCGCATATTGGAACTGGAACAGGAAAACAAACGACTTCACGACTCTGTTGAATATCTGACACGTAAGCTCTACGGAAGAAGTACCGAGAAGACATCGGTCCTTTCTATAGGGCAGGTATCTCTTTTTGATGAAGCGGAAGTCCAGGCCAATCCAAAGGCGCCTGAGCCCGACCTGAAAGAAGTTCAGGGATATCAAAGAAAGAAATTCAGAGGACAGCGGGCAGAAATCCTTAAGGATATTCCTCATGACAAACGTCTCTGCACCCTGGATAAAAGAGACAGATTCTGTGAGGCTTGTGGAACAGATCTCGTATCTGTCGGGGAAGAATTCATTCGTACGGAAGTGGAATACATTCCGGCCCAGGTGCGCGTTATCGATTATTACCGTGAAACCTTTGAATGCCGGACTTGCCGTCAGAATGGAAAGCCGTATATGGAAAAATCGCCAATGCCGTATCCTGTAATTCAGCATTCCATGGCATCTCCTTCCACCGTGGCATGGGTAATGCATCAGAAATTTGTCAATGCCCTTCCCCTGTATCGTCAGGAAAATGAGTGGAAACAGCTTGGAGTAAACCTGAGCCGGGCTACTATGGCCAATTGGGTTATGGCAGCATCCCGGGACTGGCTGATGCCGGTTGTGGAACGAATGCATGAACATCTCCTGAGGGAAGGGTATTTACATGCGGATGAAACCACTGTCCAGGTTATGAATGAAAAGGGGCGAAGCAATACCACGAAATCTTACATGTGGGTGTACAGCTCCGGACAGCACTCCAAATACCCAGTCCGGATATTCGAATATCAGCCTGGAAGGAGCGGTAAATACCCTCAGAAATTTCTGAAGGGCTTCAGGGGATTTCTTCACACGGACGCCTATTCCGGTTACAGGAAGATACCAGAGATCATAAGGTGCCTGTGTTGGTCACACCTTCGAAGAAAATTCGTGGATGCTCTGCCAAAGGATATTCACAGTCCCGATGCCACCTATACAGGTCAGGGTATCCAATTCTGCAATAAGCTCTTCGAGATGGAAAAGACTCTTGAGGATCAAACAAGTGAAAAGCGTAAACAGGAGCGTCTGAAACAGGAGAAGCCGGTTTTGGATGCCTTTTGGTCGTGGGTTGATTCCATCAAAGACGGGATCCTTCCAAAGTCCAAACTTGGTGAGGCCATTCGCTATGCCCGGAACAACAAGGAAGACCTGATGAATTATCTCAGGGATGGGAACTGCTCCATTTCAAACAATCTTGCCGAGAACAGCATACGTCCCTTTACAGTTGGAAGAAAAAACTGGCTGTTCAGTGGCAGCCCGAAAGGAGCTTCGGCAAGTGCTGCTGTATACAGCATTATTGAAAGTGCCAAAGCCAATGGACTGAATCCATACAAATATCTCAAATACATCTTTAATGAGCTTCCCGGTGTTCAATTTGAAAGAGAGCCTGAATTCCTTGAAGATTATTTGCCATGGAGTTCAGAAGTCCAGGCAGCCTGCAAGTAAAGTAAAACTTTTTGATTCACAGGAATATTGCTTTTTTATCCACTATGTTATTTTACGCTTACGGATATAAGTCAAAATGGTAAAGGCATTTTTAAAGAAGATATATCGATTTATGGTCGTATCCTTGCAAAAAAATATGCGGCGCGTTATGGTGGTATCAGAAATTCAAGAAGGGGGCCGATACTATGAGGCTGATACTGAAAATACTCGTCGCTCCGGTCATCGTGGTGCTGACCGTTTTCGTCTGGATCTGTGCGCTGGTGCTCCGCTGTTCGGCCATTGTGTTCGGCCTTGCAGGAACGGTCCTTGGCATCTTCGGTGTGCTGGCGCTGATCACTCATCAGGTTACAAACGGGATCATCCTACTGGTGATAGCATTTCTCGTCAGTCCATGCGGAATCCCCATGGCGGCGGCGTGGCTGCTCGGCAAAATACAGGATTTGCGGTATGCGATTCAGGACCGGGTTTACGGCTAAAAAGAGTCTAGAAATTAAATGGCGCAGAGTTTTTGGAAAGCTCCGCGCCATTTTATCAATTGTAAGGAGTCTACGTATTAAACATAATGGGAACTTCAAGATCAACGACTGTAATTCCCGGCTTCTTATCTGTTTTGACCCATGGATAATATTCATATCTCAGGAACTTGTCGTCCTTATATATCTGCCTGAACTTGACCATCTGTATCGTCATTTTTAATCGTTTTCTCTACATAGTCCAGCATGCCTTCCAATGCGTCATGGTAGAACATCTCCACATCGTCTGTTTTCTTTGCGATAAAAACATAGCCGACGTCCTCCTTTTTCTTATACACGACAAGAATCCGTTCGCCCTGCTTATTATCGTAATAGGCATACTTCTCAGCGCCGTCTGTGTATTCAGCGTGATATATAACTTTGAGTCCTTCCTTTCTTGCCATGAGGAACAGGACGTATGAGTACAATTCCCGATTGATGGAGTTCGTCTGTGTCCTCGTAAGAAGCAGGATATCATCGCTGTTATTCCTCCGAATGAATTTCTGTGAGCTCATGAACACCCATTCATTCTGAGGATCTTTTTTACTAGCGTCATTCGTATACACACAGTCAAGAATCTCCGGGAGCTTTACAAAGTACTGCTTCCACCTGTCATCTTCATCAAATGTCTTCCGATCGATGATTTCTTGCAGCTGCTCGGTTACCGGCCTGTCAACGACAATATCGTCCATCAGCATTTTCAGATAATCACGCTTCCCGGTGTTGTCATCTCTCAGAAGTCTCTTGAAGCCATAATCACGATCTGTGTTATCCAAAAAGCTCTGACGTGCCTTTCCCGGAGGCAACATATAGCTGTATTTGCCGCCATAGCACAGCAAAGCTCTTCTGAACAGTGCCTTATCTTCAATTTCGCTACGAACACCATCCGTATCAAACGGCAGGGTGATCTTACCGAGGTAATTCATGAAGGATGCATAATAGCCGCTTTCGCTGTTAACACCGGACAGAATCTGCGCGTCCTCCGGCAGTACAACAGCATCCTTATCTTGCTCTTCATACTGTTTAAGTAGTGAGAATCGAAATTTTCAAGAAGCATAACCTCCAGGAATGACGAGAAGGAAAATATGTACAGCGCCAATTGATAATCGTTTAAGCGGGCCATTGTCTTGTTTAATGTAGCTTTGACTTCCTGATCGCTATGGAACAGAGTTTTTTTACTGAGCGCCTTTGTAAGCTGCTCACGATAAAGTATAATGCTCTGCTCAGCCTCGCGCTTAATATCCTGAACTAAAATATGTTTGTGGTCTTTGTATTTATCGTTGTCCCAATTGAATTTATAGTTGTTCAGAACATCAGCTAACACATTAAGGTTACCCTTGAGCTTTGCTTCCTCTTTCAATTCTAAGAAGGCAAGTATCTCTTTTTGCGCTTCATGGATAGCGTCTAGTTTCTTTTCAACCGCCATAATAGCTACTGCCATACAAAGCATAGTTGGATCAAGTGGTATCTGCGTCATTCTAGCAAGACCGCCACCAACGCCACCATTGGCTGCTTTAAGATTACCAATAAACTGACCGCCACTTTGAAACATAGTCTTTCCCGCAGTATTAACAAAGTACAGACCACTTTGTCCAGCACCGCTCACTGCATAGCTTACAAGCTGTGTTAAGGGTTGGAAAGCTACACCCAATGCAGCTGCTTTCTCAATAGGGAACTTCTGCGTTTCAGTCATATCGATATTCATTTTTACAAGCTCTGACGGAGGATAATATTCAACATCCATCATTGCTTGAACAAGTGCGTTTTTATTTTCCATTATGGGTTCCTCCTATATCAAGTCTATAACAGCGCTTGCAAATTTCGCGTTTTTCTCTGACATCTATCCTATAGCCTACATCCAATCCGACCACACAACCCCGCCAAATTCAAAAACCATCAATCCTGTACACTCGCGGAGCCAAAAAAACACAAAAACATCTATCTTGACC
>DIQU01000024.1:6175-6355 GCA_002426555.1 Firmicutes bacterium UBA5454
ACAAAAACATCTATCTTGACCACACGCCGAACACCGACATCAATATCGTCCACTCGCGTCCGAAATTGGCCCTCTGGACTGATTACCTCAAAGCGATATTTTGGCGGTTTCGGCTCACCGGTTTTTTGCCCTCAAACCCCGAAAGCACCAGCATTACAAGGGCACTGAAAAAGTCCGATT
>DIQU01000060.1:0-2617 GCA_002426555.1 Firmicutes bacterium UBA5454
AAACGCTCAGTTCTATGGAATCATGTAGAATTAGGCAAAAAAGCTGAAGTCAGAGGGGCTGCCATATGTAATAAGGTTGTGGCCGGCGACAGGGTTTCGATTTATGAAGGTGCAATCATAGGCGATAACTGTCATTTGAAAAATGGGTCTACCATTAAGCCCCAGATCAAAATTTGGCCGGAAAAAACCATTGGAGAAGGAAACATCGTGCAAAACAATGTAATTTGGGGCGCCCGGGAAAACCGATCCCTGTTTGGCAAGGATGGTATCAGCGGCAGCACAAATATAGAAATCAACCCGCAAAACATATCACGAATTGGCGCTTCCTTTGCTGCTTATCTTAAACCTGGTAAAAAAACAGGAGTCAGTTGTGATTCTCACCCAGCCAGCAGCATGTTAAAACATGGGCTGGTTTCCGGTTTACTGTCAGCCGGCTTAGAAGTATTTGACCTGGGCTTGCTGACAACTCCGGTACTTCGTTATTCTGTTAAGAACCTTGCGTTGGATGCCGGTATTCATATATTCAAATCCAACGAAAAAGAAGACAGGATACGTCTTCATTTCATAGATGCCGATGCTTGCAGTCTTACTCCGGCATCAGAACGAAAAATTGAAAATCTGTATATACGTGATGATTTTCAAAGACAGGACTATCGTGAAATCAAACGGGTACACAGCTTATCTGATATTCCTGTGTTTTATATTCGTTCCCTGATAGACCTTATAGATGCAAAATCTGTCAGCAAAAAGAATTATAGGATATTGATAAACACAAGCAGCAACAGTCTGGTCAATTATCTTCTGCATCAGGTATTAAAGGAACTGGACTGTGAAGTCGTAAAATCCAAAACCAGGCAAAGTCTGGAGAAAGAATTACAGGCGGGTGTATATGACCTGGGATGCGTACTAGATTCCAATGGAGAAACCATCAGCTTGTATGACGAGAAGGGAACGCCCATCGGTAAGGAATTGCAAAGTGCACTGGTCAATCTTATTTACTTGAAAGACAAACCGGAAGGAAAAATTGTTGTACCCTATACCGCCTCCGGCGTGTTGGACAAATTAGCTGAGAACTATAATTGCAGTGTTGTACGAACTAAATCCAGCAAACAAGCTGTGATGATGGAGTCAAAGGGGACAGGCTTGTTTTTGCTGTATTTTGACGGCGTTGCAATGCTGGCAAAACTTCTGGAAAGAATGGCATTGGATCATTCCGTACTTTCCGAGCTGATAAAGGAAATTCCGGAATTTTACATGAAGGAAAAGGAAATTCCCTGTCCTTGGAATAAAAAGGGAACTGTTATGAGATCTCTTATAGAAGATGAAAGCCAAGGCGATGGTAAAGTGGAGTTGTTTGAAGGCATACGCATCAGCAGCGATAAAGGCTGGGCATTAATTTTGCCTGATTCAGAAGATCCTGTCTGCCGAGTATACAGTGAAGGTATAGATGAAGAGTACGCTGAGGAATTGGCAGTGTTTTATGAGAATAAGATACAAGCCATTCAGGAAGAAACCCTGTCTGGAAATAATGTAGACAAATTAATACACTGAGACCTGATAAGAGACCATTCAGAGAAACTTCCAAGTTGGATTTGTAAATTGGAAAAAATTGAAGTATAATTAGAATATTGTTTATGAGCGGAATATATACATGAATAAAAAGGAGGAGAATTTTTTTAGTGTCACCAAAAACTAAATTATTGAAGGTCATCCCTTTGGGAGGACTGGGCGAGATCGGAAAGAATATGACAGTGATAGAATATAGAGATGACATCATTGTCATAGATTGCGGTGTCAGCTTTCCTGAGGATGAAATGCTGGGGATCGACCTTGTAATTCCCGATATTTCCTATTTGATTAAAAATAAGGATAAAATTAAAGCTATCGTAGTCACTCACGGTCACGAAGATCATATAGGAGCGCTGCCCTATGTACTCAAACAAATTAATGTACCGGTATATGGCACCAAACTAACCCTGGGGCTGGTAAAAAATAAAATTGATGAACACAAAATGCATAATGTTCATTTACAAGTGGTAAAGCCCAAGGATATAGTTCAATTTGGGGTCTTAAAGGTAGAATTTATTAAAACAAGTCACAGCATACCCGACTCCGTGGCACTTGCTATTCATACACCAGCAGGCATCCTTGTCCATACCAGTGATTTTAAAATTGACTTTACACCTATAGATGGAGAAGTAATGGATCTCGCTCGTTTTGCCAGCCTGGGTGAAGAAGGCGTACTGGCATTATTTGCCGACAGCACCAATGTAGAACGCCCCGGCTTCACCATGTCCGAGAAGACTGTAGGTACAGCCTTTGAAAATATGTTTGATGATGCGGAGGGCAGGGTTATTGTTGCATCCTTTGCATCAAATATACATCGTATCCAACAAGTTATTAATGCAGCAGAAAAACATGATCGTAAGGTTTGTGTGTCAGGACGCAGTATGGTTAATGTTGTAAATGTGTCCACAGAACTGGGTTATCTGAATATACCAGATAACATGCTGATAGAAATTGAACAGATAACCAATTATCCCGATGAGCGTGTTGTCATATTGACTACAGGCAGTCAGGGAGAACCCATGTCTTCTCTCGCCAGAATGGCAAGCTC
>DIQU01000060.1:2769-9105 GCA_002426555.1 Firmicutes bacterium UBA5454
GCCAGAATGGCAAGCTCAGAGCATCCAAAAATAGAGATAAAGCCGGATGACCTGATTGTTATTTCTGCAAATGCCATTCCTGGCAACGAAAAAATGGTATCTAAAATTGTCAATCTGTTATTTAAAAAAGGCGCGAATGTTGTTTATGAAGGTGTCATGTCTACCCATGTATCCGGTCATGCCAGTCAGGAAGAACTGAAACTGATTCACAGGCTGTTAAAACCCAAGTTTTTTGTTCCGGTTCACGGTGAATATCGTCACTTGATGCAGCATGCCAAACTGGCACAATCCCTAGGCATGCCCAAGGAAAATATTCAGATTGCCGAACTGGGTGATGTGATTGAATTTACTCCAAAAACTTGCAGGGTAAACAGCTCTGTGACTGCAGGCAGGGTGTTGGTCGATGGTTTGGGCATCGGTGATGTGGGCAGCATTGTTTTGCGTGATAGAAAACATCTTTCTCAGGATGGTCTGATGGTGGTTGTCATTACCATGTCCAAGGATAATCACAGCATTATTTCGGGACCTGATATCATTTCCAGAGGCTTTGTATATGTGCGGGAATCCGAAGAGCTTATGGAAGATGCCAAGGATGTTGTAAAAAGAGTTATGGAAGAATGTGAGGACAGGAATATCAGTGATTGGAGTTCCCTCAAACTGCACATACGAGATGCTCTGCGAAACTTCCTGTACGAACGAACCAAGCGAAAACCTATGATACTGCCGGTAATAATGGAAATATAGAGGTGTTGCCAAACGTGTTACAGGGCGTTATAATATTAATATCCCAAGTGATGCAACTTTCCTGTTAGGAGGTATTCCATGGCTGATTCAGCTACAGTCAATAGTAAGGAATCGAGACAAACAGAAACTAAAAAAAAGAAAAAATATAGAATGAAACCGGTGCTTAAAAAAACACTTCGCCAGTTACTCATATTCCTGATTAGTTTGGCCATAGTTGCAGGCTTCTTTGTTATTGCAGTTCGAGAAGTGTATGAAAGGTATATTAAACCTGTAGATCCTGAAGATCATACTCTGGTTACCATAGAAGTTCCTATGGGTACATCCATAAACGGTATATCTGATATTCTTTATGAGAATAACTTAATTAGAAATACCGGTGTATTCAAGCTGGCTGTTGATCTATCGAACAAAACCAATAAAATGCAGGCAGGCAAATATGAGCTTTCCAAGTCGATGACCCTGGACGAAATGATTAATGAATTGATGACAGGTCAGGTATCGGTTATTTCAGTTTCTGTCACCATTCGAGAAGGTGATGACATTGAGAAGATGGCATCCCGGCTGGTTAATGACTATAAGCTGAAGTTTACAGAAGCACAGTTTATAGCAGAAGCCAAAAAGATTGAAAAATATGAAGCAGATTTTCCATTCCTCCAGGATATCCCAGAGGAAAGACGAAACCTGGAATTCCCTTTGGAAGGTTATCTTTTTCCGGAAACTTATTATGTTTATGCTGACTCTGATCCAGAACGCATTATTCGCACAATGCTGAGAGAATTTGATAATACCATCACTCAGGAAATGCGAAATTCTGCAGAGGATATGGAAATGACAGTAGACGACATGGTAATTTTGGCTTCTGTTATTCAAAATGAAGCAATAAATGAAGAATTTACCAAGGTATCCGCTGTATTCCATAACCGTTTGAATATTGGCATGCGCTTGGAATCATGCGCTACAATAAACTATGTACTGGAAGACAAGGAAGTAAATCAAATAACTCTCACCAAGGAAGACATAGATACTGATTCGCCGTATAATACCTATAAAGTGGATGGTTTACCCATTGGTCCCATATCCTCACCAGGAGAGGCAGCTATGGCAGCAGTCTTAGACCCATATGTTGAGTATATGGATAAGGAAGAAGGCGAATTCATGTTATTTTTTACTCTGATAGACCCTGAAATAGGTTTACATGCATTTAACAGCACCCTGGAAGGTCATAACAAAGACACCCTGAAATACAGTGCTAATTGGGATTAATATGAAACAACAGATACCTGAGCTTCTGGCACCTGCCGGAAATCTTGAAAAGTTAAAAATAGCCCTGGCATATGGTGCAGATGCGGTTTATCTTGGAGGAAGACAATTTGGTCTACGTGCCTATGCGGACAACTTCAGTTTGGAGGATATGAAAGAAGGCATTGACTATGCTCACAAATTGAAGAAAAAGGTTTATGTTACAATGAATATCTTTGCCCGGAATAATGATTTTGACGGTATGGAAGATTATGTCCATTCATTGAAACAAATCAATGCAGACGCTGTTATATTATCCGATCCAGGTATATTGGAGCTCGTAAAAGAGACCGAACCGGAGCTTGAAATTCATCTGAGCACTCAGGCTAACAATACCAACTACCGAAGCGCCATGTTCTGGCATAAACTTGGAGTTAAGCGGATTATTCTTGCACGTGAACTGAGCTTGGATGAAATTCGGTACATACATGATAATACACCGGATACACTGCAATTAGAGGCTTTTATCCATGGTGCTATGTGTATGTCATATTCAGGCAGATGCACAATCAGCAATTACCTAAGCGGGCGGGATGCCAATAAAGGTGAATGTACTCAGCCATGTCGATGGAAATATAACGTAGTGGAGGAAAAAAGACCTGGAGAATATATGCCTGTTATAGAAGATGCGACAGGCACATACCTGTTTAATTCCAAAGATCTATGTATGTTGAATTACATTCCTCAGTTGTTGCAGGTCGGTTTATCCAGTTTAAAAATAGAAGGCAGGATGAAATCCGCTTATTATGCTGCCAGTGTAATAGCTCCTTATCGAAAGGAATTGGATACCTTTGTCAAGGATCCCGATGGATATGTTTTTGAACCAAAAAACATGCTTGAGCTTAAGAAAGCCAGCCATCGGCCCTTCACTACAGGTTTTTATTTTGGCAAGCTTGAAGCTGAGGGAAGCCAATATGAGGACAGCAGCTATAATAGAACTTATCAATTTGTAGCACAATTACTGGAAAATCAACAAGATCAGCTGAGAATTCTTGTAGAACAAAGGAATCATTTTCAAGTGGGAGAGAAATTGGAAATTATGCAGGCAGGAGAAGATTTTCTGGATTATGAAGTAAGGGAAATGTATGATGAAGAAATGAACCCCATAAGCACAGCGCCTCATCCGCAACAGAAGATTTATCTGCCATTTTACGGCTCATTAAAGCCATGGTCACTCTTCAGACGAAAAAACAAATAAAAGGGTCAGGCACAATTTCATATTAACTTTCATATATTAAAGAGCAAGTGATATATGGAGGTGACATTATGGAAACTATTACCGGAACCTTGTTCATCTTAGCCAAATGCCTTTATGTTCTGGCACATGTCACCGGAAGCAACTCTTTCCCACAACCCCTTAACCCGGAAGAAGAAGAATACCATCTAAAACGATATGCAGCAGGCTATGAAGAATCTCGAAATATACTAATTGAGCACAATCTCAGATTGGTAGCCCATATCGTTAAAAAATATACAAATACCGGCAAAGAGGTAGATGACCTTATTTCAATCGGCACAATCGGTCTTATAAAGGCAATCTCCACGTATGACCTGGAAAAGAAAACCCGCCTGGCAACCTATGCTGCTCGATGCATAGAAAACGAGATTCTCATGACCATCAGAGCTTCTAAAAAGACAAGAGGAGAAGTATCCCTGCAGGATCCGATTGGTGTTGATAAAGAAGGAAATGAAATTACATTGATTGATATATTGGGTTCCGATCCCAATACAGTAACAGATCAGGTCGAGCTTAAGCTGCAGACAAAGAAAATGTACAATATTATGCAGTTGGTCCTGAAAAAAAGAGAACAGATTGTACTGGAGATGCGATATGGACTGACAAATGGTAAAATCAAAACCCAGCGCGAAATTGCACAGTTGCTGGGAATTTCTCGATCCTATGTATCCCGGATTGAAAAAAGAGCAATTCTGAAGCTGGCAAAGGCCATGGATCCGGAATCGAGCCCAGGAGGAACACAATTCCGTGGGCAGGATTAGACCGGCTGCTTATTTAAAAATTGGGACAAACATACTTATTCATTGACATATACAGCTTATTTCTATATTATATTAAACATAGAAATTTATTAAAGCAAAGGAAGATGATTTTGCGACAAATGCTGAAACCCCGACAGATGGCAGCTACTATCTACGATATCAACTTACAGCCTCTTTGGGATTCCGGCTATCAATATATGATAATTGATGTCGATAATACCATCACAGCATGGAATGATTATCAAGCAAGTGATAAGTTAATAAATTGGATTACAGAAGTTAAAAAAAAGGGCTTTCGTATTTGTCTGTTATCTAACAATCAGCAAAACAAAGTACAGGAATTTGCTATGGAACTGGGTGTCATAGCAGCACCCAAAGGAGGCAAGCCTTTCTCTCAAGCGTTTCAAAGTGCTCTAACTGCACTGGGGGCTGACGCAAATAACACGCTGATCATCGGCGATCAACTGTTTACCGACATCTTAGGCGGCAATCGAGAAGGCTTGTACAGCATATTGGTAGAACCTATTGACAGAAATGAATTTATAGGAACCCGTGTAGTCAGAGTTTTGGAAAGTCTCTTTACCGGAAGGAGGTTCATATGGAATTCACACCGGCAGCAAAAGTAGTCGGTCTTATGGGGCATCCGGTAGCTCACAGTCTTTCTCCTGCGCTGCACAATCGTTTATATTCATCATTAGGAATTGATATGGTATACCATGCATTTGATGTCAATCCAACTCAAGTTGAAGAGGCGGTAAAGGGTTTCAGTGCTCTTGGATTTAAAGGATTTAACGTTACGGTTCCCCATAAGGAAGCTGTATTTGAGATAATTGAACATATAGATAGTGACGCTCAGGCTATTGGAGCTATCAATACAGTAAAGATAGATAAAGGAAAGCTAATCGGCTATAATACCGATGGACAGGGCTTTCTTCTATCCTTAAGCCAGTCAGGATTTTCTGTTTATGGTACTAAAGTGGTCATCTTGGGGGCTGGTGGGTCAGCCAGGGCTATTGGTGTTGCAACAGCAGGAGAAAAGCCCGAATCCATCACCCTTGTCAACCGAACCCTTCAAAGGGCGGAGGCCTTGGCGGATATCATAAACAATTATAAGAACCAGAAGTTAGTTAGGGCAGCCGAGGTGATTCCCAATGATGCTGATATAATTATTAACACCACTCCTTTGGGAATGTGGCCGGAAACCGAAGGGAATCCGCTACAGGGGTATACATTAAACAAGGACACCTTTGTTTGCGACATTGTATACAATCCCAGGGAAACCGCGATGCTGCAATAAGATCGGAAGAGCGTCGNNATGGTATACCATGCATTTGATGTCCAGCCAATTCAAGTGGAAGCAGCTGTAAACGGTTTTCGAGCACTTGGCTTTACCGGCTTTAATGTTACCATACCTTACAAGGAGGTAGTTTATGGGCTGCTTCAGTATATGGATGATGATGCCCGGGTAATAGGAGCTGTCAATACAATAAAGATAGAAAACGGGAAGCTGATTGGCTATAATACCGACGGACAAGGTTTTTTGCAGTCTCTCAAGCAGTCCGGTATTTCCATTTATGGTAGAAAAGTGGTCATTCTGGGTGCTGGTGGAGCAGCCCGGGCTATCGGAATTGCTGCAGCAGGAAAAAAGCCCGAATCTATTACAATTATCAATCGTACCTTTCATAGAGCGGAAGCCCTGGCAGATACCATCAACCAGTTTAAAAAGAAAAAACTGGTCGAAGCTGCTCAGATGATTCCAAATGATGCAGACATTATTATAAATGCGACTCGCCTGGGTATGTGGCCAAACATCGAAGGCAATCCGCTGAAAGGATATACGTTGAATAGACACACCGTCGTTTGTGATATAGTATACAATCCAAGAGAAACAGCCATGCTGCAATACGCTAAATCGCAATCCTGCAGAACAAAAGGGGGGCTTGGCATGTTAATTGGACAGGCTCTGCGGGCTGTTGAAATCTGGATTGACCGTCCGTTGCCTGCTTCAGCCTGGCAGCTTATGATAGATGCAGCCAATCAACGACAGTGAGGGAATTAATTGTTTAATTAACAAAAGGGAGGTTGTCGTTTTGACACTACAGTGGGTAAAAAGCTTTGCCACAGCGATAGAACCTTATACTTTGATCCTTTCCATAGCGATCATGATTTTACTTTGGGTTTTATTTTTTATCCAATATCATCTGTGCCTTATCTTGCCCATATCAAAGGAATTGGAAAAGTTCTCTATATATCTTTCCCGATTAAGCAACTCGGAGGAGCGCAATGAATACCTTG
>DIQU01000060.1:9259-20112 GCA_002426555.1 Firmicutes bacterium UBA5454
GAGGAGCGCAATGAATACCTTGTAAGTAAATATATGAGTAATTTGAGCGATAAATCTGTCCTGAGTTCCATCTGGAATGATTTTTTAATGGATCGTGAAACAGAACCGGAACTGGAATCATATTTTAGTGAATTACATATCATTGATATCCCGGCAAAAAGAGAGAGTGCTGCCTCAGTACCAGCTTTTTTATTGACCTTAGGGTTGGTAGCATCTTTTTTGCGTCTTTTCTTCACTTTTGTCGTTCTTCCGGAAGGATCCGATCTTTCCGCTGCTTTCTACCCGGCAGTCTGCGAAGTTCTTCTGATTATCTTATTTACTATTTTGATTTCCTATCTATTTGCAATATTTAACCGTTCATTTTTTGGAAAAGCAAAAACTTTGTTGTATGAAATACGGAAGTCGCTTAACAGGAAACTGGTTCAAAATAAACAAGGAAACCAATTTGCAGAAATAAGTACATCCATTAACAACATGACCGGCAGCCTGTCCAGCTATGCCCAATATACAGCGGACATGCAGCGTAATGGTATGAATCAACTGGTTGATTCCTTCCTGGAAAGCCTCTATGGAGAAACCCATGACCAAATACAAAGTCTGGGAGAATCTCTTCGAAAATTTTCTGCAAACCAGGCTCAATCAACAGAACAAACTAAGGCTCTTGTCAATGAATTAATCAGGGGAGTAGAGAATCAGAAGAATATAAATAATGATTCCAGCTCTATTGTTTCAACCATCACTCAATATCAACAAAAAATGACTGACAGCAGTCACCATTTATCTGCTGGTCTTCAGGGACTTCAGCAGCTTTCCAATTCCCTCGGCAACATAGTCAGTATTAACGCTGAAACATTGGAAACCATGAAAATGGAGCAAGAAAAAATGAAAGAAAAGTACGAAAATTATATCCAGTGTTTATATAAGCAGATGAAAGGGTATCAAGATGATGTATCTGTTGAATGGGGAAAAACTATGACGCGTTTTTTTGAAATGGCAGATTCAGGTTATACCCAATTTGAAGGCTCCTTTACTCAGTCCATAAATGCTTTGCTTCATTCCAATCAAAACTTAAAACAAAGTTTGGAGGAGCAATCTCAAAGTATGAACTATGTTTCCAATGAAATGACTCTGAGACTCCGGGAACTTAATGGAAGTTTGAAGGATACCATGAAGGAATTTACCAAGGCAATAGAGGAAGGTACCGGAAAAACAATCAGCGAATTTGATCAGGGTCTTTCAGAGATTACCCAGCGTCTAAGTCAAACCATCATTGAAATCAGAGATTCCATTGATGATTTGCCAGTAGTAATCGATTCTTTGAAGAAACATCTGGAATAAATTCATTATACTCTGCAACATATGGCAGACTGTTTCATGAAAGAGAGGCAGACATAAGCAATGAATGAAAAATACCTTCATTCCATATGGAATCATATTAATGCAGCAGCAGCAATATTATTGTCTTTGCTGATTCTTTTCCTGATACTGTTTTCTGCTTTTCAAAATGCAAACGGATACACCCTTGCAGTTTCCGATAAAGACAAACAAAGCAGCATCAGAGAAAAGGAACAACAACTGAAGACCTTGGAATCCGATTTTCGTAAGAAAAATGATGATCTAAACCAGCTTGAAAGTCAAATAGCAGCCCTGGAAGCTTCATTAAATAAAACTAAAGAGCAGCATGGCAAAATAATCCAAGAGTTAGTAGATCAATTTTCTGTATCCAATCAGGTATTGAGCATAGACAGTCAAACTGGTGCCATTGCTTTTTATAATGGAATTCTCTTTGAAACCAGCAGAGATATGATTACGGAGGCTGGAGCAAATTATTTGAAGGAATTTATACCTGCATGGATCTCCATACTGTTAAACGAAGAAAATCGGGATTATATAGCCGAGATAATTATTGAGGGTCATGGTGATGATACAGGCAGCTATTTACCTAATCTGAATCTATCACAAAGCAGAGCACTGGAAGTGACACGCTATATACTAAGTGATGAAATGCCATATTTTAGGTATAAGGATATTGTACCAAGCTATATATCGGTAAACGGCAGATCCTTCAGCCAGCCCATCATAGTTGATGGTATCATAGACAAGGAACTGTCAAGAAGGGTTGAGTTCAAATTTCGCTTCAGGGATGAAAGAGCCAATAAGGAAATACAGAAGGTAATAGAGGAAGGGATCGACTCATAATGGAATATGCTATCAAGGCTCCAAAGCTTGAATTTAATAATGCTCTTGATTTTGTACGGAAAAATCACCCTTATGCAGAAGAGATTATCCGGTTAAACAGAAATGATGAGGCAAATGAGCTGATCCATCAAATAGATTCATTAAATGAACAACAGCTGGAAGAATATGCCAATTCATTATCAAACAGTAATCAGGAATTAGTTTTTCATGCTTTGATGAAAGAAATTACACAAACCCAGAAAAACAAGCTTTTTAGGATTATATCCATACACATGAAAAAACGTTTTTATAATTATAACTGGATATTACTTCAAGAGCATTATACCAATGAAAATTTAATAGAATCTTTTGCCTTGATAGCAGAATATATGAAAGAGAAGTTACCGACAAAATACGAGCTTTCACTGGTGGGCAAGCTCACCATTAAGGACGGTAATCTACTGGCTCAAACCCTGGATATTTTACAATCCGAAGAGAGCACACTAAACGATTTTTTTAATTGTTATAACATCAATAATGAAAGCAATTTTGCAAGAGCCCTGGTAGAAGAATTTTTTCTGCACTGCGACAAGGATGGCTTCCAGCGAAATTTTAATTTGTTTATCAAGGAAATTCAAAATCCTGAAAATCCACCCTATCCACAGATAAGCCATTATCTTGAAGACATGAATGTTCTGGACTATGTAGAGGAAATTAATAATTATCTTTTGAATCTATATAATGATTCTAAAAATACTTGTTTCTGGGATAATATTAAGGACGAATTGAGAGTTAAACTGCTGCAGTGGAACAAGTTGAAGGATATCGGCAAGCATATGGGAATATATTCTGAGAAGTATTGCTTTTGGAAAAACTATTATCAGATAATTGAAGAAACCAAGTATTATCCAGAATCACAGCTGCTGTTGCTCTATATACCAGGGCACGTAATTGTAGATACCGAAAATGAAAAGGATGTATCCTATCTCTATAAAAAGGCTGCATTTGGGGCGGTTTTTCGAAACTTGGACAGTTTTAACAATCGAATTTCCCGGTCATTGGATAAAGACACTGTTATATCAATGAAGGACGCCATATTGGAAAATAAACGGTCCGAAATTTACGAATTGAACTACGAAGGGCTTGGTAAACTTTACATACGAGATTATCTTGATGCAAATATATAAAAGCTGAGATAGAAAATTAAAACTCAAGGGGGGCTTATATGCTTAATAGAAATAAAAGAGGTTTAGGTGAGATCCTGATGGACTCCGGCATCCTTACACCCGCTCAACTGGATGAAGCACTGGAAATGCAGAAATCGAATGGAAAAAAACTGGGAGAACTCCTCATAGATGAAGGGATCATCAGTGAGCAACAGCTGATGGAAGCCTTGGAATATCAGTTGAAAATTCCCCATATTGATTTTACCACCCATAGCATTGACCCAGATGTACCTAGATTAATAGGTGAAAGCCTGGCTAGAAGACATTTACTCATACCCGTAGAGAAAGAAGGAAATCAACTTACTGTGGCCATGGCTGATCCTCTAAATATATATGCTATCGACGATGTGAACATCGCCACCGGCTTGAGCGTAAAACCCGCTTTGGCATTACGAAGCCATATAAATACTGCACTGGATAAGTATTACAGCAATGAAAGTGCGGAAAAGGCTGTGGAGGATTTTGCTAAAGAAGCTCGTATTGAGCAAATTTCTGAAATAGAAGAGGAAATATTAAATGAAGTAAACAATGCTCCTGTTGTCCGTTTGGTTGATTCCATCATTCAGCATGCTGTCCGTGCACAAGCCAGTGATATACATATTGAACCCTATGAGAAAAAAATTCGAATTCGTTTTCGTATAGATGGTGAACTGCAGGAAATTATGAGCTCATCGAAAACCACTCATTCAGCTATTGTTACACGTATTAAAATTATAAGCAGAATGGATATTGCAGAGAAAAGATTACCACAGGATGGCCGCGTCGAAATGCAAATAGACAATAAAGATATAGATCTTCGTATATCAGTGCTGCCTACTGTATATGGTGAAAAAATTGTTTTGCGTATTCTAGATAGAAGCAGTACAATAATGAGTAAAACCCAACTGGGGTTTAGCGAAGAAAATATTGAAATGTTTGATAAAATTATTCAAAGCCCCAATGGAATCATACTGGTTACCGGTCCTACAGGAAGCGGCAAGACAACTACTTTATATGCCGTATTAAGGGAACTTAACAAGATCAACAGGAATATCATCACTGTGGAAGATCCTGTTGAATATCGGCTTGACGGCATAAACCAGGTACAAGTCAATGTCAAAGCCGGGCTGACCTTTGCCAATGGATTGCGTTCAATTTTACGGCAGGATCCGGATATAATCATGATTGGTGAAATACGCGATACTGAGACTGCAGAAATTGCAGTACGAGCGGCAATAACCGGTCACCTTGTTTTAAGCACAATGCACACCAATGACTCCGCCTCTACAGTTTCGCGTTTGATAGATATGGGAATTGAGTCATACCTTGTGTCATCGTCTGTTGTTGGTGTCGTGGCTCAACGTCTGGTTAAAAAAATTTGTACCAATTGCAAGACAGGGTATCAAGCCAGTCAGTCGGATATATCTCTGCTAAACCTGCAAAGCAATGAACTGCTGTATAAAGGTGAAGGCTGCAGTGTATGCAATCGAACAGGTTATAAAGGCAGAACAGCTATCCACGAAGTTATGCTGATGACCCGCGAGATACGTGAACTGGTAGATCTCCATGAATCTGTAGACAACATCCGATCTACAGCAGCCAGGTTTGGGACAATTACTCTTAAGGACAGCTGCAATGAATTGGTTCGCAAAGGGATTACTACAAAGGATGAAATGTTGAAGGTTACATATAGTATAGAATAGGAGGGAAAAGATATTGATTAACATCCACGATCTTTTAAAAATTGCAGTTGACGAAATGGCATCTGATCTTCACCTTACTGTAGGTGTTCCTCCCGTGCTGCGTGTCCATGGTCAACTCAGGGGTATAGAAGCTGATAGCTTGACCCCAACAGATACAGCAGAATATGTTAAACAGATTTTGAGCGAAAATCAACTGAAGAAATTTGAAGAGTACGGGGAATGGGATTTATCATTTTATCTGCCGGGCATTGCAAGATTTCGGGTAAATGTTTACAGACAGCGAAGCAGTTGTGCTCTAGCTGTTCGCGTTGTCAACATAGATCCTCCCAATCTTGATGAATTGGGTTTTCCCCCAAGCTTAAAGGAATTGTCCATGAAACCAAGGGGTCTTATTTTGGTTACCGGTCCTACAGGCAGCGGTAAATCAACTACCCTGGCTGCAATGGTAAATCATATCAACCAGAATAGACGCTGTCATATTATAACTTTGGAAGATCCCATAGAATACCTTCATAAACATGACAAGAGCATTGTAAACCAAAGAGAAATCGGCAGTGACAGCATAAGCTTTGCCAACGCTCTTCGTGGAGCACTGAGAGAGGACCCGGATGTCATATTGGTAGGCGAGATGCGGGATATGGAAACCATAGGTATTGCAGTAACTGCTGCGGAAACAGGTCATCTTGTCATGTCCACACTACATACCATGAGCGCTGATCAAACCATAGACCGAATAATCGACTCATTTCCTTCCTACCAGCAGGCTCAAATCAAAACACAACTGGCTTCTGTATTGGAGGGGATAATCGCTCAACAACTCATCCCTCTTAAGGGGAATGATGGACGAATCGCTGCACTGGAAATCCTATTGGCCAATAGTGCAGTTCGCAACCTGATCAGGGAAGGTAGAACCCATCAAATACAGACCTCAATCCAAACTGGCATGAAGCTGGGTATGAAGAGTATGGACTTTTCTCTGGCTGAGTTGGTAAGGACAGGAAGTATTACCCATGAATCAGCTATGGACAGGGCTATGGATCGTGAAATGCTGAAACAGCATTTAAGAATGGCTTGACAGTAATGATGTAAATATGTGATTTCTAAATAAGGGGGGAACGAATATGCCATTGTTTGAATACAAGGCAATCAGCCAGACAGGCGATAGCATCAATGGGAGATATAATGCAAAAGATCGTAATGAGATCATGCAGATGCTTAGAAACAAAAGCTACCACCCAGTCCAAATCAAGGAAGTGTCTGAAAGCACCGATCTAAGCAAGCTTAGTTTATTCAACAAGGTGAAATCGAAAGATATCGCTATTTTTGCAAGACAATTCTATGCCATGCTGAATGCCGGCGTTACAATAATTCAGTGCCTTGATATCCTTCGAGTACAAACAGAAAAACCCTATTTCCGCGAAGTAATTGAAGAAGTATATGAATCCGTTCAAAAGGGTTCTACCCTTTCCGAGGCCATTAAAGAGCATCAGAAAGTCTTTCCCGAGCTGTTTATCAGCATGGTGGAAGCTGGAGAAGCCAGCGGAAATCTGGATGTAATAATGGATCGTATGGCAGTTCACTTTGAAAAGGAAACAAAAATTCAAAATAAAATTAAGGGTGCCATGACCTATCCCATTATCTTGGCAGTTGTTTCGGTAGCTGTGGTCATCTTTATGCTGGTTGCCATTCTTCCAACTTTTCTGGGTATGTTTGAAGGCAGTGACGTTCCATTACCAGGTCCCACTAGATTATTACTGAATATCAGCAATGCACTTCAGCAATATTGGTATTTGTTTGTATTAGGTACAGTTGCCCTAGTATATTTCATACGAAGATATATTCAAACACCGATAGGAAAACAGCAGTTTGATATGTTGAAGCTTAAGCTGCCAATAGTAAAAAATACAGTGATTAAGGTATCCACTTCAAGATTCACACGAACCTTATCCACCTTGCTTGCCAGTGGAATTCCCCTGCTGCAAGCTATGGATATCGTATCAAAAGTAGTGGGAAACCGTATAATGGCTGATGGCATTATCAGCGTGAAAGAAGATATGCGAAAAGGTTATGATTTAGCGGGACCTGTCCAAAGGCTTGGTTTGTTTCCACCTATGGTACACTCTATGATTCGTATAGGAGAAGAATCCGGTTCTTTGGATGATGTTCTGCAGAAAACAGCCGATTTCTATGATGAGGAAGTGGAAGTAGCTATTCAGAAGATGACGACCATGCTGGAGCCTATAATGATTATTGTTATGGCTGTTGTCATTGGATTTTTGGTAGTTGCCATGTATCTTCCCATGATGGATATGATGCAAACCATACAATAAATGAGAAAAATAAGGTGAAGGGGTGATTTTTGTGAGCCAAAATCTGATTTGTCTGGATATAGGCAGCCAGAACATTCACGTTATACAAGGCAAATTCAACAAAGGCTCCATTGTTGTTCGAGATGTCATAGAGTGTCCAATAGGAGAAGGAGTATTCCTTGATGGAAAAATAGAAGACTTTAGTGCACTGCGTCAAAGCATTCGAAGGAGTTTGACAATTAACAAGATCAAAGGAAAAAACACTGTAATAACCACACAAAGTACCTCTGTTATAACAAGGGACATCCTTCTTCCAATGGCAGAAAGAAAACAATTGGATAATATGGTCAAATACGAAATTGAACAGTACCTGCCTATAGTTGCCAGTGAATATGCAGTTGAATATTCCGTTATAGGGGAAACCATTGAGAATGGAGTTGGCAAGTATAAGGTTCAAGTGGCAGCCATGCCAAAAAATATGGTAGATAATTTGGCAAATCTAATAAGAGAATGCGGGTTGAAACCAGTCGCTTTGGACTTACATTCCAATGCTGCAACCAAATTATTTTCAAACAGGATTTCCATTAACGGTGAATTGTTTAATGCGGAGAAAACTCATGCCTTCATAGACTTGGGTCATCACAGTATTACAATACATATTCTCCATATGGGGAAGCTGGCCTTCAGCCGGATTATCAACCTGGGTGCCAGAGAGATTGATAACGAAATTGCTCTTGTTTTTAATCTATCACTGGAGCAGGCAGAAAAGAAGAAAATACAAGAGGCAAATCTTAATCCGGATGATTTTGATGAATACATGTCCGACAAATGCAACGATGTCATTCGCTCCAAGGTGGATATCTGGTTATCAGAAATACAAAAAATATTTCAGTATTATATAAGCAGAACCACTGGAAATCGAATAAATGAAATTTTTCTAATGGGTGGAGCTTCTGGTTTGAAAGGTTTATCGAAGTATGTAGGGCAGGCTTTAAACATGAAAACCCAAACCATAGATGAACTTGACATCGTAAAGCCGGGCAAAATGGTAAGTGAATTAAATCCCAGAAAATATATCAATGCATTGGGAGGGTTGATTCGTCATGAATAATACAGGGTTTCAAAAAAGTGACTATAACTTTTTTTCCATGGAATTGGACAATAAAGGATCAGCTCGTAAAAAAAGGATTCGATTTTTTTTCCTTATTATCCTTTATCTTGTGCTGATAGCAGGTGCGTACTATCTATTGGAACAAATGATTTTAACAAATCAAAATCTGGCAGCTGAATTGGATAGCTATCTTACATCTGAAGAGGTAATATCCAAGCAGCAGGAAGTAACTGAAAAACGAACTGAAGTTACAAGACTGCAGCAATTTGATACATCTTTGCAAACCTTTATCAAGCATCTTGAGGACATCAGTATAATAGAGACTGAATATATTGAGCAGATAACTTCAGCCGTTCCCCAGGATCTGTACTTTGAAAACTTGTCTATGGATACCCGTTTACTGCAGATTCAGGGAACAGCACCCAACCGTCAGATTATTGCAGAATACCTTAACAACATGCAGGCCTTGGATCTCTTTCAAGACGTACATATAACAAACATAACTACGGTTATAGAAAGCAGCGAAGAAGATCAAGGCGTGGAGAAAACAACTTATACCTTTGATATGAGTTGCCAATTAAAGGATGTGATAAAGGAATGAGATTATCTAAGAGAGAAGTTTTTTTGCTGAAGTTGACTGGACTTGTTTTACTGCTTGCCTTATCCTATTATTTCGTCATAGTGCCAGAGCTGGACAAATTAACTGCTGCCAGAGAACAGCTAACTGTTAAGACAACAGAGGTAGAGGCTGTTAAGGTAGAAATTGCAACCATACCACAGCTGATAGGAGAAATTGATACACTTCAACAATCAATTATCCAGTCATCCAAAAGATTTTTGCCGGAAATCCAGCAAAAAAAACTGATTATTTTATTGGATGATCAATTAAGGGAATCAAATGCAAAAGCAGATTCCATGGGTTTCTCTCAATTGGTCTTTGTGGATCAGGCATTGATAAATCAAAATACCAATTCAACAAAAGAAAACTCAGACAATGCTTCAGAAGCAAATGAAGGCAGAGATATGGAGCAGCTGGAACTGAATATCCAATCCATGTCCATACAAGCACCGCTGTTTGGAAAATATGAGGAAATTATGGATTTTATCAGCCGTTTGGAGAATCTCAACCGCACTGCAGTGATCAACGGTTTACAGTTAACCCAAGGCACTGATGGTAATGTCAGCGGTACCATAGGGCTTGACTTCTACTCCATGAATAAGCTCACAGGGGATCCAATTGATGAAAACTATTTGGAATGGTCTTACAACACTCCAAAGGGAGTAGACAATCCATTTAGATTTATTCCATCAGATTCATCAGAAGTGGATGAGCCGACTGTAGAAGGTACGCCTGGGGAAGAAATAAATGAAGCGGTACCCGGAACGCCATGACAGTTTTTCTATCTATGGTAATATTTATAGCCGGCATGATGCTTGGAAGCTTCTTTAATGTCTGCATATATCGTATTCCAAGGGCAGAATCCATAGTATTTCCACCATCCCATTGCACCTCATGCGGTACCCGGCTTAAGTGGTTGGACTTGTTTCCCTTATTCAGCTGGCTTTTTCTGCGTGGACGCTGTCGCAGCTGTAAAAGCAAGATTTCCATACAATATCCTTTGGTTGAGCTGATAACAGGATTGCTGTATATGTTGCTATATTTGAAATTTGGGTTCAGCGGCAGTTTTCTCACTTATTTAATACTTGCTTCTATTTTGATTATCACAACGGCTATTGACATAGAACACCAAATTATCCCGGATGAGTTGGTCTTCATAGGTATTATTGCCGGTGTTGTCCTGGTATTGACAGGCTTGTCTGTTCACTGGAAGGATGCATTGATTGGTCTCCTGGTTGGCGGTGGAACCTTCTTAGCGGTTGCTCTGTTATCCGAATGGATTCTAAAAAAGGAAGGTATGGGTGGCGGTGATATCAAGCTAATGGGGATGATAGGACTGTTTCTCGGCTGGAAGTTAACTGTATTATCCATCCTGTTATCCATATATGCCGGCGGCTTAATCGGGGGACTTCTCCTGATCTTGAAGATAAAGAAACGAGGAGATGCTATTCCATATGGTCCTTTTATAGCAGTGGGAACCATAATTTCTATTTTCTTTGGGAATGAACTTATAACCTGGTATCTGCAGACTTTCTTATATTGAGCATAAACGTTACTATCCACAGCAGGATATGCTATAAGGCAGACGACCCTGGCTGATTCTGGAAGTCAGAGGTTAGGGGTTAGAAGTCAGAAGAGAGTTGTAGGGGTAGACGACCCTGGCTGATTCTGGAAGTCAGAGGTTAGGGGTTAGAAGTCAGAAGAGAGTTGTAGGGGTAGACGACCCTG
>DIQU01000110.1 GCA_002426555.1 Firmicutes bacterium UBA5454
GCGAAGCGGTTTAGTGCAATAGCATCTAGTATGAACCATAAAGGAGACTAATATGCTGGAGCTATTTATTATTTTACTGGTAATTGCAGCCGATCAGATCGCAAAATATATCACAGTTCAATATCTAAAACCCTTGAATACTATATCTTTATTGGAAGGTGTCCTCAGCCTGACATATGTAGAAAACCGAGGTGCTGCTTTTGGTATCTTGCAAAACCAAAGATGGTTTCTAATTATTCTGCCTTTATTAATAGTGACTTTTTCCACAATATATTTGATAAAGAATCGGAAGGAACCCCTCCTAACCCGAATTAGTTTGGCTGTAATACTGGGCGGTGCCATTGGCAATTTATTGGACCGTATTTTTCGTACTTACGTGGTAGATATGTTTCAGTTCACCTTTATACAATTTCCTGTGTTTAATATTGCAGATATGGCAGTAGTATGCGCTACAATCGTTCTAGCCCTACAATTACTTTTTTATAAGGAAAAATCAACATCTGACGATATAAAATCCGAACGATGAATAACTGAAGGTGGTGTCTCTAACGGAACAATATGGTTATGTTGTAAAAGAAGGAGAATCTGGTCAGCGATTGGATCAATACCTATCCAACAAACTCAGCCAATATTCCAGAAATCATCTTCAGATACTCATAAAACAGGGAAATATAAGTCTGAATTCCGGATCTGTAAAAGCCAAGCATCGCATAAAAACTGGAGATCATATTCTGGTGGTAATTCCTTCTCCACAAAAATTGGATGTTTTGCCCGAAAAAATAGATTTGGATATCATCTACGAGGATGATGATATAATTGCGGTCAATAAACCACAAGGAATGGTTGTACATCCAGCTGTTGGAAATCATAAAGGTACTTTGGTAAATGCGTTGCTTTATCATTGCGATAAATTGTCTGGTATCAATGGAAAAATCCGCCCAGGAATTGTTCATCGCATCGACAAGGACACATCCGGAGTGCTGGTTGTTGCTAAAAATGATTTTGCCCATCTCAATTTGTCAAAGCAAATCCAAAACAAAACGATTTCTCGTATTTATCTGGCTATTACAGAAGGCAGCTTGAAAACAGATAATGGAACCATCTCAGCTCCCATAGGCAGAAATCCTGTTAATAGAAAGAAAATGGCCATTGTAGAAGGCGGACGACAGGCAGTTACTAATTACAGGGTATTGGAGCGATTTGATGCTTACACCTATCTGGAGCTTACTTTGGAAACAGGTCGAACCCACCAGGTTAGAGTTCATCTAAGTCATATGGGTCATCCTATAATAGGAGATCCTGTATACGGAAGCCGCAAACAAAAATTTAAATTGGCAGGACAAGCTCTTCATGCATCCAAATTAGGCATAATCCATCCACGTACTAATAAGGAGATGACTTTTCATGCACCTCTGCCGGAATATTTCGTAAAACAATTGAAAATACTACAAAATATGACTGCAAAATAGACGAAAATATAAGGAGAAAGGTATATTTTAGTATAGACACAAGATAAATGACATGTTATAATTTAATAAATTAAACATGTACCTTTAACTCGGTTCCGAGAAACCGGCAAGGTGGGCATCATTAATTTGCTATGAGTTTATCAGCGCCTTCCGGTCAGGAAAGGCGTTTTTTGGTGCTTGCAGCTGGACTTTGTGCCTTGACAGTTGGTACCGAACATTTTTAATGCAAATTTAATCAACAGGAGGTTTTTTTATGTCAAACAACCATCAGGCAATTGGCTATCTACCAGATGAGCGGCCCCCAATATGGAAACTGCTTCTATATGCACTACAGCAAGTAATCGTTATGTTCCCGGCAACTGTAGCAGTGGCAATTATTACAGGATTTCATATTTCTACTACCATTTTTGCAAGTGGACTGGCAACCATATGTTTTCTTCTGATAACCGGAAGAAAAATTCCCCTGTATTATGGATCCAGCTTTTCTTATGTCGCAGCCATAAGTGGTTTAATGGCTTCTGAAGCACTTACCGGTTATTCTCTGAATGAAAAAATCGCAGTTGCGCAGTTTGGTATTGTAATGTCTGGTTTCATTTCAATAACAGCAGGCTTGATTGTAAGACGCTTTGGTCGAGAGTCCATCGAAAAAATTCTACCTGCAACCATAACCGGACCTATCGCAATGATTATCGGGTTGACTTTAGCAGGAAATGCCTTGCAGGATGCTGCCTCTATCTCTATTGACACCATGGGCACCATTAGTGTAGCTGAATCACAAATTACTACAGCTAAAAACATGGCGTGGATCATCTCCCTGGTGACACTGATATCCACAATCATGTTTTCTGTTTACTTAAAGGGATTTTGGAGTCAAATTCCACTAATTTTAGGACCTGTAATGGGCTGTCTGGCAGCATTGATTATCCAATGGATTACTGGTATTGATTTGTTCAAAGCCTTACCAGCAGAAGCAAACAGTGGTATTTTTGCCTTACCCATCTTTACATTACCCAAGCCTACGTGGATGGCAGTTGCCGCAATTATGCCTATAGCAATTGCAACGATACCAGAATCCACAGCACACATTTATCAACTTGACATTTATGTAAACGACCTGGCCAGAAAAAAGAACAGCAAAAAGAATTATAATATAGCTGATTTGCTGGGTTTAAATCTAATTGGTGATGGTATAGGTGATATTATATCCGGTTTTATAGGAGGACCGGCTGGTACCAACTATGGCGAGAACATTAGTGCCATGGCTATTACAAAAGTATTTTCTGTAGCGGTTCTTATGGCAGCAGCAGTAATGGCTATGATAATTGCTTGCTTCACACCCTTGGTAAATGCCATATATTCCATCCCTACTGCGGTTATAGGCGGTTTGGAGATTTATCTTTTCGGTGCGATAGCTGCACAGGGTATTGCCATAATGATTGAAAAAAAAGTTGATATGTTCAGTTCAAAAAATATTGCTGTTATTGCTATTATTATGGTAATAGGTTTAGGCGGTCAATATGGGTTTGGTGGAAACATTCCATTCTTTGGCATAGAGGTGCCTTGTATAGCAGGTGCTGCCATATTTGGAATTATACTCAACTTATTGTTGAATATCGGAAGCAAAAAGCAGCAAAACGCATAAGGCAAAAAACTTAAAAGCCTTGGCAGGATAAGCTGACAAGGCTTTTATACTGTTTACAGTTTCTTAATTGCTTGTACTTTTTCTTCAGTAGGTGTAACAAAAACGGTCTTGTAGTGCTCATATATGACCATACCCGGCTTTGCTCCAGTGGGTTTCCTGACATTTTTTCCAGGGCAGTAATCCACAGGTACATTTACAGATGAGCGAGCTTTGCTGTAATATGCTGCAAGAGTAGCCGCTTCTAATACAGCAGTTTCTGAAATTGGCTGGCTGCCTGCCTTCACTATCACATGAGAACCGGGTATGGATTTGGTATGCAGCCAAAGATCATTTGGTAAAGCAGTCTTCAATGTTAACCTATCATTTTGATTATTGTTTCTGCCTACCAGTATTTCAAATCCATCGGAGGAAAGAAAATGATGAGGTTTGAAAGCAGCTGTATGTTGTTGTTTCCTTTTTTCTTTTTTTGCAGCTTCCTTCAGATAAGCTCCCTGAGTCAGCTCTTCACGAATTTCCAATATATCATCTTCATTCGTGCATATGGACAGATTATGTGCAATACTCTCCAAATAATCTATTTCCTCTTGAGTTTCTATCACAAGCTGAGATTGTTTTTTCTCAGTTCTTCTAGCTTTATTATATTTTTTAAAATAACTCTGAGCATTTTGTGCAGCTGTCTTGGCAGAATCCATAGCTATGGTGATCATAGGATTATCAGATTCATAATAATTCAACAGGGATACCATTTCAACATTGGGAGGGATCTGATAAATATTGGAAGTAATCAGCTCTCCATATAAGCGATATTGTTCTGCATATTTTGCTTTTTCCAATTCTTTCATATGCAGATCCAATTTTTTCTGACAGCGTTCCAAATTGATGTTAATCAAGCGGTGGAGATGAGCTGTTCGCTGCTGTATTCTTTCCATTTTATCTCGAACTTGGAAGAACTCATCCAGGGCTTCAGAAAAAGTAGGATAAGCTTTTAAGGATCTTGGGTCATGTATAGTGTAAGCCATAGGAAAAATATCCCTTGGTTTTCCTGAATGATCTACTAACAGACAAGGAAAAAACTTATTATTGTGAACATCCTTAAAGAAATCAACGAAGATCTGGGATAGTTTTGCATTATTTATTTCACTTCTATGAAGGATTTCTTCTGCTGTAGCTTTGGAAACACCAGTATATGAATTAGCTAATATGTTGACTGGTGACTTGCCTGGTTCTGAGGATTGAAGTTTTTGATCTATATCTGCATAATCTGCTTCCAAAGGATTGGTTTTTCCCTGAGAAGGTGGATAAAAGTATTGTTTGCCTGGTAGTATTTCGCGAACCCGACTAATACTTGAATCAACATGCTTGATGGCATCTAAAACTGTACCATCGGGATTTGTAAGGATGATATTGCTATGTCTCCCCATGATTTCAATTATAAGGGTTTTCTTGTCTAAATCGCCGATTTCATTAATCACAGCAAAGTCAAGTTCCAAAATTCGTTCCATTCCAGGCTGCTTTATCCCTATAAGTCTTCCGCCTGATAAATGCTTACGCAGAACCATACAAAACATGGGAGGAACCATTGGGTTCGTTTTAATTTGTTCAGTGATATGAATTCTGGGATGACTTGCACTTGCAGACATCAATAGTCTGTAGTTTCTGCCTCTGCTACGCAGAGTCAGGTGGATTTCATCCTTTTCCGGTTGTTGTATCTTATCCACACGGCCATTGCATAAACTTTCTTCCAATTCTTTGGACAATCCATATATAAGCACTCCATCATATGCCATACCAGCACCTTCCTTTTATTATATTATACACTAGTTTTGAAGCAAGACATAGAAGGTAGGAGTAAATCTCTGTTGGAGTGTAGTTTTTATTTAAAATATGGTAAACTAAGATGGTAACAAAATCGCAGAATTAAAGTCATTAATTATTCATACAACCTCAGCTTGCCTAATATAATTAGTAACAAGATATAGTCAAGGGGGGAGATCGTTTTGCGCAAAAAACTTTTGTTACTAACTGCAATGATGCTGATCTTTACTTTACTTTTTGTCAGTTGCAGCAAAGAGATTGAAGGGGAAGGAGAACCTCAGAATACACCGCCGACAAACGAAGAAAGCGATGAACTGATAAGAGAAACCATCATCTATTATGAGGATGATGCAGGATATTTGGTACCTGTTATGCGTAAAATACCATGGGTAGAGGGCATAGCAAAATATACCCTCCGTGTGATGATGGATACCCCGGAGCAACAGGAAGACTTAATGATGATGGGGCTGCGCCCATTACTCCCAGGCGATACGGAAATACTGGGAATGTCGATTGATGAAAATGGTGTAGCTAAATTGGATCTCAACAATGCAGTCCTTAATTGCGAAGATGCAGTGGAAGAAAGTAACATGATACAAGGGATTGTTATGACACTTGCCGAATTTTCCACAATTGAAAAAGTGCAATTCATGTTTGATGGCAAGATATTGGATTCCATGCCTCATGGAACAGTGGTAAAAGAACCCATAGGACCAATGGATATTAATTTGGAGATGGCTCAGGATACAGCGGTGCAAGGAGCGAAAGTGATAGTTTTCTTTCAAAGCACATCTGCTAGTCTGTATGATTACTTGATTCCGGTTACCAGGGTAACATCTTCAGCAAATGCTTCCCTGGAAACAGCCATAAAAGAGCTTTTAAAAGGGCCAATGGATATTGATAATATGACCATAGACATTCCGCCCGACACAAAACTGCTGGGCATTCAAATGGATAAGGGAATTACTTACATTAATTTCAGTAAAGAGTTCAAAGCACTTGCTAATTCCAAAGAAAGTGAAGATATGGTATTGAGAGCTGTCAAGATGGTGGCAATGCAGTATCCGGAGGTAGAAGAGGTGGAAGTCCTTGTGGAAGGTAAGACTTATAATGGATCTGTTCAATTGGACAGCATCTCTGTATTTGCCAATCAATGGTAGCAGCACAATCAGGCTGCTGAAAGACAGCAGCCTGATTTTTTAAATAATATCACAAAGGAGAAATTACATGAGATCGGATCTAAGAACCAATGATGAATTACGCCCTGTCCGTATCACACCAGGCTATATCAAACATGCTAATGGATCAGCACTGATTGAGGAGGGAGACACCAGGGTTATTTGTACAGCTACTGTCGAGGATAAAGTTCCAGCGTTTCTAAAAGGGACCGGCAGAGGATGGTTAACCGGAGAATATGCCATGCTTCCAGCTTCTACACAGCTTAGGAAGGCGAGAGAGTCCAGTAGAGGGAAAGTAGAGGGAAGAACGCATGAAATACAAAGATTGATTGGTCGCTCCCTTCGCTCCATTATTAATCTGGATGGAATTGGAGAAAGAACCATATGGATCGATTGCGACGTGATACAAGCAGACGGAGGAACTCGCACAGCTTCGATTACAGGTGGTTTTGTTGCACTAGTTTATTGTATAAAAACTATGATCGAAAAGGGTATGATCGAAAAGAGTCCAATTATTGGACAGTTGGCAGCAGTCAGTGCAGGGATATATGATGGACAAGCTGTATTGGATCTTAGTTATGAAGAAGATTCCAAAGCCAAAGTAGATATGAATCTGGTTATGACAGACAAAAATGAATTTACCGAAATTCAAGGAACCGGTGAAGAAGATACCTTTACATTGGAAGAATTGCAGCAGATTCTTACGCTGGGGAAAGCTGGTATACAAAAACTGTTAGAAATACAAAAAGAAGCCTTGGGCAATTTGATAAACTTGGTGGGTAACTAATATGAAGCGCTTGGTTATAGCCAGCAACAACAAGGGTAAAGTAGAGGAAATTCGTGAATTATTCAAGGATTTGTGCTATAATATTGTATCAGTGAAGGATCTTGGTTTAGATATTCACATAGCAGAAGATCAAGCAGATTTTGCCGGCAATTCCTATAAGAAAGCCAGGGAAACAAGTGTGAATATTGGTGAGATTGTAATGGCAGATGATTCCGGTCTTGAGGTGGAAGCATTAAATGGACAGCCGGGGGTGCATTCTGCTCGATTTGCAGGTGAAAAAGCGAAGGACAGGGATAATAATGAAAAGCTGCTTTCCTTGATGAAGGAAATACCGGAAATAAGACGAAAAGCAAGATTTTGCTGTGTTATAACCATGTATTGGCCAGATGGCAATTACCTTCAAACAAAAGGAATATGTACTGGCAGTATCGGATTTTATCCTGTTGGAGAAGGCGGCTTTGGATATGATCCATTATTCATTCCAACTGGATATGACAAGACAATGGCAGAATTATCATCTGAAGAAAAAAATAAAATCAGTCATCGTTCAATTGCAATAAAAGCAATGTCAGAATTGCTGTCCAATTACTGTCAGGGCTGTTATTGAGCTCTTCCGAGAAAAAATGATGCTTGACGAATAATTTAACTTAAGTTATACTTTACCATGTGCCTTGAAGGTGATGTTTTGCTATATATTATCACTTGGGTATGTTCAAGTAGAAAACGATGAATTGTTTATTTGACATACTTAAAAAATTATGATAAAATCTTTTTTTGTCAGCGGTAAGTTGCGGGTGTAGTTCAATGGTAGAATTCCAGCCTTCCAAGCTGGT
>DIQU01000067.1:0-1879 GCA_002426555.1 Firmicutes bacterium UBA5454
GGCTTGAACCAATGCTAGTCGAGAGTTCCTAATACCTAGATCATCTACTAAGATGGAATGCTCATGATAGAAACGGTTGAAGTCTTGGGCTACATCCACTAAATAGCGAGTTAAGATGGAAGGCTCAAGATCCTTTTGCGCCTGCTTAACCTTATCCGGGAAGTCAGCCAAAGTTTTCGTCAACTGGAATTCTTCCTTGGATAGTAAATGCTTACTGTCTAATTCGTACTTTTCTAGATCCCTTGCATTATTGGCTTTTCGGAGTACTGAGCAAGCTCGTGCATGGGTATATTGAACATAAGGACCGGTTTCGCCATCGAAATTTAATATTTCATCCCATGAGAAGGAAACATCCTTAATACGATTACTGGACAGATCACTGAATATGACAGCACCTACACCCATTTGTTGTGCTATTTTATGTTTATTTTCCATATTTGGATTTTTAGACTCAATAGTCTCTAAGGTTTTTTCTATAGCCTTAGATAGTATATCCTCAAGAAGAACAACATTACCTGTTCGGGTAGCCAGTTTTTCTCCTCCAATACTAACTGTGCCAAAGGGAACATGATGTAAGTCTTTATGCCAGCTATAGCCCATTTTTTCTATAACCTTAAACCATTGCTTAAAGTGCAGACTCTGTGATACACCAGTAACATATATACACTTTTCAAAATCATAAGTGTCTTTTCGGTAGATGGCTGCTGTAATATCACGAGTGGCATATAAGGTGCTGCCATCTGTTTTTAGAATAAGACATGGTGGCATGCTTTCTTCTTCCAAGTCAACAATCTTAGCCCCTTCACTTTCAGTAAGCAACCCTTTATCTTCCAATTCTTTTATAACAGGTTCCATCTTATCGTTGAAGAAGGCTTCTCCTTGATAAGAGTCAAAGCTTACATCTAGCAAATCATAAACCTTTTGGTATTCTTTCAGACTAATGTCAACAAACCACTTCCGTAGTTTATGTGCTTCCTCGTCTCCTTGTTCCAAACGAGCAAACCAATGGCGTGCTTCATCATCTAGGGAAGGATCCTTTTCCGCCTCTTGATGGAATTTTACATAAAGGGCAACTAGTTCTTTATCAAGCCCTTGATTTACTGCTTCTTCATTGCCCCAATGCTTGTAAGCTGCTATTACTTTTCCAAACTGAGTTCCCCAATCTCCTATATAGTTGATACCGACGCTGCTATAGCCCATAAATTCGAAAATTCTATACAGGGAATTGCCGATGGAGGTAGAACGAAGATGCCCTACGTGGAAAGGCTTTGCGATATTAGGAGAGGAATAATCGATGACTATATTTCTTCCTTTGCCAATATCAGAGGAACCGTACTCCTTACCAGCTTCCAGTATATGGCTGAGAATTTGTTGAATATAATGGCTTTGATTTAGAAAGATATTCAAATAACCAGACAGATTTTCGACTCGGCTGATATTTTCATTTGAAGGAATAGCCTGAGATAGTTCCTCTGCTATTTTAACTGGGGATTTCCTTAACACTTTGCTCAACTTAAAGCAGGGCAAGGCCAGATCGCCCATTTCAGGATTCGGTGGGACCTCAAGCATTTCAATTATTTGTTGTGGTTCCAGCTCTGGAATATGAGGAGCTAAAAGCTCGGAAACCACTGATTTTGCATTATACATTAAACTTACCTCATTTCATACTAATGGATTACATGGACTGAAAATATAATATCACATAAAAGGGAATGGATACCAGCAATATCCCTATTATTATCTATTTTTTTGTTTATAACAGTTATATATTTAGAGATCTGTCATTCTGAGTGTGCGAAGAATCTTATACATGTTATTATACCTCTTTGATCTAATAAGATCCTTCACTTGGTTCAGGATGACAAAGGTATTAGTTCAG
>DIQU01000067.1:2082-3798 GCA_002426555.1 Firmicutes bacterium UBA5454
AAGGTATTAGTTCAGTTTTTCAAAAACAGCGATAAAAGTGCAGGCCCTGATTCTTGGTGAATACCACTATTTTTTGCAGAAACCTCATCGTAACCAGTGTTAGCTGTCAACTGCTGCCTGCTTTTTTGGAATATAACATAGGGTGCCGGATCACTGGAGTGGGTTTTAGTTGACAGGGGAGTTGCATGATCAGGCAGCACCATAAGCTTGTAGTCATAATATTGTTCCAGGCCCTCTAGCAATGGGCTAATAACTTTCTCATCAATCAACTCAATGGCTCGTACCTTGTTGTCAACTTCACCCCGGTGACCACATTCATCTGGTGCTTCTACATGCAAATAAACGAAGTCTGTTCCTTCGCTCAAAGCTTTAAGGGCAGCTTTCACTTTCCCAGCATAGTTCGTATCCAGCGTACCTGTTGTGCCTTCCACAAAAATGGACTCCATGCCTGCAGATAAACCCAGACCCTTAACAAGGTCAACAGCAGAGATAACAGCAGCTTTGAGTCCATGTAAATCAAAGAAGGAAGGGAGCAGCGGCTTTTTTCCCTGTCCCCAGATCCAAATAGAATTAGCTGGATTCAAACCTCGGCGAATACGTTCTCTGTTGATGGGATGATTAGACAGAAAATGAGTACTCTCCTGCATCATCTGAAGGATTATGTCTGAATTTTTCCCCTTGGGCAGATAAGGGGCAATCTTTTGATCTCTAATATCATGGGGAGGTGTTAATTCAAAATCTAAAGAGCCATTTTTCCATAATAGACAATGTCTGTAACTTACACCCTTATAAAAACTCAGGAAATCATTTTTAAAATGTCGGTTTACTTCTTCTATAAGAGGAACTGATTCCTCGGTTGTGATTTCATCACAGCTGTGATCCAGCATAATCCGCTCCATATAGTTTTTCGCTTCCGACAAGGTGACCAAATTGGTACGGAAAGCAACATCGTCTTTTGCCATAGGAACTCCCATGCTGATGGCTTCTAATGGAGAACGTCCGGTGTAATATTTAACAGGGTCATACCCCAGAACAGAAAGATTTGCTACATCGCTGCCTGGGGAAAGTGTAGGAGGAATGGTGCTCACTAAGCCAACTTCACCAAACCTTGCGAAATTGTCCATGTTTGGTTTATTAGCAGCTTGCAGCGGCGTTTTGTTTCCTAGTTGAGATATTGGGTAATCGGCCATGCCATCTCCCAGGACAATAATATATTTCATAAACAACAGAGTTCGAAGACCCGTAACTTTAGTCGTGTGGGGAGAACTCTGCTACACCGCCTTTCTTTCTACTAATAATGTAATGTTCTAATTATATCAGTTTGAATGCTTTGCGACAAGAGAAGGTCAACACCTTGACAGGCATTGCACAAAAATATTATACTTAATGCGATTGATAGCAATAGAAGCAGCCTTTCATCTTAATAGGGAAGGGCTTTTTGTCATGAGGGAGGAAGCATCTATGAACGAAGTAAGAACCCGATTTGCACCCAGTCCCACAGGCTACTTGCATATAGGTGGGCTGCGAACTGCCCTTTATACTTATTTGATTGCCAGGAAAAACAATGGGAAGTTTTTATTGCGTATTGAGGATACGGATCAGGATCGTTTTGTAGAAGGCGCTACTGACGTCATCTATGACACATTGAAGCTGGTTGGTTTGCAACATGACGAAGGCCCGGATATCGGCGGTCCTTATGGTCCTTATATCCAATCT
>DIQU01000033.1 GCA_002426555.1 Firmicutes bacterium UBA5454
AATCCATTTTGACCGGTTTCGTCGTGAGCATTTTGCCAAAAATGGTCTTGACAAAAGCAAAGGCTGCAATTATAATATACAAAAAGAAAAAAGTGTCAGCACTGCAAAGTGAAAAGCGATTGCAGTGCTTATTTATAATTATGGCAAATCCTGTTACCAAAGAATAAAAATGATTCCGAAGCATATATTAGCTACATATCATTTTTGGTAGAGTAAAATCAAAGGGGAGAATGGAAAGATGACCAACAGGCAAATCATACTGACACCAGAGGGGGTTACCAAGCTGGAGCAGGAGCTGCAGCATTTGAAAACAGTAAACCGTCGGCAGATTGCTGCTAGAATAAAGCAAGCCATTGCTTTTGGGGATTTAACCGAAAACTCCGAATATGATGAGGCAAAAAATGAACAGGCCTTTATAGAAGGAAGAATAGTAATTCTTGAAAATATGCTTAGGAATGCTCATGTAATTGATGAAGATGACATTTCCACTGATGTTGTCGGAGTTGGGACAAAGGTAACATTGCTGGATGTGGAGCTTAATAGTACCGTCGAATATACCATTGTAGGCTCTGCAGAAGCAGATCCGTCAAAGAATAAAATTTCAAATGAATCACCTGTAGGGAGCAGCCTTATTGGCAAAACCCAAGGGTCTGAGGTTGAGGTTGCAGTTCCAGATGGAGTTGTTTCATTTAAAGTATTGGAAATCAGCAAGTAAGGTGAACATACCGCCATATGGGAGTGGCTGTTTTATTTAGGAAAAAGGGTGAATATATTGTGAGTCAAACAAAGGATGAACATAGCAGAAACGAAGCTGTACAAGCAGAGGAAAACTTAAGGGAAATCCTGCAGATACGCCGGGATAAGCTGGCTAAATTACAGGAGGAGGGCAGCAACCCATACGAAATTACTTCCTTTCATACAAGTCACTATTCTGAATATATACTGGAGCATTTTGAAGAGCTGGAAGGTTATCGGGTTACCCTGGCTGGACGTATCATGTCCAAAAGGATTATGGGGAAGGCAAGTTTTGCCCATATATTGGATTCGAAGGGGCAAATTCAACTTTATGTGCAAGTCAATGAATTGGGCAAGGAAGCTTATGACACATTTAAAACATATGATATGGGAGATATAATAGGAGTCACCGGAGAAGTTTTCAGGACCCACAAAGGGGAGATCTCCATTAGAGCCAGTGAAATCACCCTTTTGTCCAAATCACTTCAACCGCTGCCAGAAAAATGGCATGGTTTGAAAGATCAGGATCTCAGATACAGGCAAAGATACGTAGATATGATTGTAAATCCCGATGTTCGGCATACCTTTATACTGCGATCCAGAATAATCCAGGAGATCCGTCGATATCTGGATGAGAGAGGTTTTTTGGAGGTGGAAACACCGGTGCTTCATACTACGGCAGGTGGTGCCGCTGCCCGGCCATTTATTACCCACCATAATACACTGGATATGGACATGTATCTGAGGATTGCCACAGAACTGCATCTAAAGCGCTTGGTAGTAGGCGGATTTGATAAAGTCTATGAAATTGGCCGCATATTCCGTAATGAAGGCATGAGCATCCAACATAATCCTGAATTTACCACCATTGAGTTGTATCAAGCTTTTGCCGACTATCATGATATCATGAAGCTGACAGAGGACATGATTTCCACAGTAACCCAGAATCTGCTGGGAACCAATACAGTCAACTACCAGGCGGTAGAGGTTAAACTGGCAGCGCCTTGGGCAAGAATTTCCATGATTGACGCTGTCAAACAGTACACCGGAATAGACATGTCTGTCATGGAAAGCAGTGAAGAAGCAAGCCAGGCAGCAAAGGCAGCAGGCATTACCATAGAAGACAAGGCAAGCTGGGGAGAAATTTTATTTGCGGTCTTCGATGAAAAAGTTGAAGAACAATTGGTTCAGCCAACTTTTATTATGGATTATCCCATCGAAGTTTCACCCCTGGCAAAGAAGAAAAAAGATGACCCCAGGCTCACGGAAAGATTTGAGTTTTTCATTGCAGGACGGGAATATGGCAATGCATTTTCTGAATTAAATGACCCTATTGATCAAAAAGAACGATTTATGGATCAAGTCAGGCAAAGAGCTGAAGGAAATGAAGAAGCTGAGATGATGGACGAGGACTTTATAAACGCATTGGAAATCGGGATGCCTCCAACAGGCGGCTTGGGAATTGGCATTGATAGACTGGTCATGCTGTTGACCGACTCTCATTCCATTCGTGACGTTATTTTGTTTCCAACCATGAAGCCAAAGGAATAGCTACAAGACTAACAGATAAACTTATGAATAATATGTAAATATTTCAGCCGGAGCGATCCGGCTGCTTGTTTTAAAATTTAGGATATTTTATAATAGGCTTATAGGCAGGTGAATGAATTGTATCAAGCAGCAATGAATAAAGGAAAAATCAGAAATCATTTTCAGTATGATAAATGGAAATATTTTTTAGGAATCATATTGGCAGTTTTTTCATGGAGCATGTTGTCTACCATGACTGCCCCCAGAACGCCGGCAGATAAGAAAGTAGATATCTTCCTGGTAGGCGGATATATGATGTTGGATGAATCAACTGAATATTCCAATACCCTGCTGGCTGAGTTTCCCGAGCTGATGGAGGTTAATTTCTCGAACATTACTCTGGGTGATGAGATGGAATATGCATCGCGGCAAAAACTACTGGTTATGGTGGGCAGCCAAACCGGTGACATATATTTCTTTACGGAAGGTGAATTTGCCGTGATGGCTGAAATGGGTTTATTTCTCCCCTTGGATGAATATCCAGAACTGTTAAGCCATTTTACCGAAGAAGAATTGGAAACAAGCATTTTTACTACAGAAGAAGATCCTACACCCAGAATATATGGGTTACCTGTTTCCAAGGTAGAAGCCATCGGAAAAAGCTTCTACGATACGGAAAAATCCTTTATGGGTATTACAGCTTACAGCCAAAATAGCGAAAAGGCTTTGGAAGTAATGCAGTGGATTATAGAGCATGGAGAAACAGAGAAGTATGAGCAGAGAAAGCTGGAGCTGGAACTGGAAAAGCTGAAAGAACAGTAATCACCCGCTTGGGGATTTTTTCTGCAAAAATTTGATACAATATACTTGATTGAACTGAAGTCTTATGGTATATTAATTCTTGCACCATCGAAACACAAGGATGATGCCTAATTGGTCAGAGACAGCTGAAAAATTACAAAAATTGTTGTTGACAGAGTCTCTGAGATTTGATAATATATAAAAGTCGCCG
>DIQU01000050.1:0-168 GCA_002426555.1 Firmicutes bacterium UBA5454
CATTTCTACATGGATAAAGCAGTACTGGAAGAAGATGAAATTGATTTGGAGGATGAATATAAAAGTTCACAGCTATCAAAGATCGATTTCGCAGCTGAAGAGGAAGCACATGCAGAACAGGAAGAACATGCAGAACAGGAAGAGCATGCAGAACAGGATGAACATGCA
>DIQU01000050.1:474-16368 GCA_002426555.1 Firmicutes bacterium UBA5454
ATGCAGAACAGGAAGAGCAGGTAGATTTTCGAACGATGCAGGTTGATATCAAGGAAGATCTGATGAATGTTGTTCAGGAAAACACAGTCTACTGGACTCAGGTTGAGGATTATTATAATCGTTTGTTTGACAAGCATATAAAGGTAACTCCCTTTGATGATGCTGTAGCTGAGGTAGATTGGATACGAATAGACAATCATAATGAATGGTCATATCCTTCCTATCCAACATATCCATCTTATCTGCCCCGCCAGGGATATTCTCCATACTTTTCCTATCGATATGACGAAAATCGACTGGATCATTATCTGGTAGGACTGGTTCGCAACTTGGGGAAAGTAGAATATGTGGCATATGCAATACCGGGTATATACAGCGCCGTACCGCCCATGTCCATGTATGGTTTTTCTCGATGGCTTCCTGTTAAAAATGGATATGGAGCAGGCTATTGGCTTCTTTACATCGACGTAATTACTGGAAATATTGCATATCCCTATTGATTTTTTTCAATATTCTCTTTCAAAAGTCAGGAGAATGTGCTATTATAGTAAATATAGGTTTTCCATATAATTCTATAATTAACAATGTTCGACATTATTCAGCCTCTTACTGACGAGGATAGTCTAATGGAGAAAAACCTGTAGAATAATAAAAAGAAATGTAAACAAAGGAGGAAAAAGAGATGACAGCTAAGTCAAGAGTAGTTCTAATCGACGACAATTTCCACATGTGTGAAATAATGTCTTCCATTATTAACAAGGAAGATGACTTGGAAGTTGTAGGAACAGCCGGTGATGGCAGTAAAGGCTTGGAGATAATACAAGCATTGCATCCGGATGTGATTTTGTTGGACATGATTATGCCTATAATAGACGGCTTGGGAGTGTTGGAGGCACTAAATCGATGCGACCTTGAGACACGGCCTTCTATCATTTGCTTGTCTGCTGTGGGTCAGGAGGATCTCATACGAAAGGCTATTGATCTGGGCGCAAGATATTACATGGTCAAGCCCTTCGATTATGAAATGATACTGAACCGCATTCGTGAACTGTCTGTTTCCTATGTTCCATCCCAACACAGGACGGTACTACGTGAAGCTCCCGTTAAACAAAAGAATCTGGAAGAAAAAATCACCAATGTATTCCTTATCATAGGAATACCGGCCCATATCAAGGGTTATCATTTTCTGAGAGAAGCCATTAAAATGGTAGTGGAGGATAATGATATCATCAATCGCATCACCAAGGAACTGTACCCTGGGATTGCTAAAAAATTCAATACCACTTCCAGCAAGGTAGAACGAGCTATCCGTCATGCCATTGATGTTGCATGGAGCAGAGGCAAGGTTGAGAATATCAATCAGCTCTTCGGCTATGTTGTCTATGATAAGCATGACAAGCCTACAAACGGTGAGTTTATTGCATTGGTAGCTGACAAGCTTTCCATGGAGAGTACAGCTTAAGCGGAAATTCACTTCAATTAAACGCAATCATCTTATAGGAATTATATACGTATATAATTGCAGCCATGGCATAGACGGTTTATATAGCAACTGAGCAGCTTAAGCAAATTAACTCAGTTGCTTTTTACGCTGCAATCATCAGCTTCATCCATCAAAGTCATTTTATGTTAGAAGACCAATTCTCCAGGTTATTATATAATTGGTCTAAGTAATCTTTCTGTGTGCCAAATGAAAGGAGAGTTCATCAATGCGTCATAAGGTTCCACTATCGACTATTATCGCCGATCAGCTCTATCTTTTCAATGAAGGCACTAATTATCAGTCATATCTGATGCTTGGAGCACATATTATCAATGAAGATAATGCCTATGGAGTTAGATTCTCAGTCTGAGCGCCAAACGCGGCTCGAGTCAGTGTAGTTGGGGATTTTAATGCCTGGGATTTACTGCGGCATCCTATGAAAGAAAATAATAACTCAGGTGTATGGGAGGTATTCGTACCGAATATTGAGCAAGGTGAAAAATATAAATATGCCATTGAGATCAAAGAAGGCAATCTTAAGCTGAAATATGATCCCTATGCCTATTATTCCGAGCACCTGGTGGAGGAAAGTGTAGCAAGAGGTGAGTATGATTTTACCAAGGAAATTTAAATACCTGATATCTTACATTGTAATGATTGGCAAACTAGTATGATTCCAGTATTGTTGGAAGCACAATATAGAAGTCGAGATAATTATGAGGACATTGCAACTTTGTTTACCATACATAATTTCCGTTTTATGGTGAGCGGAAGGAAAAGCCCTGAAGTTAAAACAACATTATTTCTTTGTTTCTGCCACCATGCAAAGTATTATCGGAAACGACAAGATAAACTATGGACATTTGGCAAGCATGCCTGAGCGGGCAGCAATACAAATAAATGATACTCATCCAGCATTGGCCATACCTGAAATGATGAGGATCCTTTTGGACGAGGAAGGCATTTATCAAGCTATCCTGTCAACAGCTTAAGAAACTTATTATACCCGGACGGACGGGACTTTCATCTCATAAAAGGTCTGTTAACCATTACTTTGGAACCTATAAGTGGCGTCATTCACGAGTGTATATAGTTTTCAGTGTGATGCCTGGCTATGCCAATTTGTTGTTTCTAAAGCCACTGGGTGTTTCATTATAGGTAGCCTTAAAAAGCTTTGAAAAATAATCAGCTTGATTAAATCCGCTTTCAGCAGCAATTTCACTTATACTCTTATCTGTGGTAATTAATAGCTGTCTGCCATTTTCTATGCGCTTCATGCTTAGGTATTCTGAAAAACCAATACCGACTTTATCTTTGAAAAGACGAGACAAAGTGTGTATGGAAATGCCAAAATGGTCTGCAACCTTCTCTCTGCACATTGATTGATCTGCAAAATTGCTGTTTATATACTGAAGTATTTCAATTTGACGTGATTTATACAAGCTGTTTTTCCTTTGAGATAAACTCTGGCACACAGCAGTTACGGAGGAGGATAGAGAGGTATGCAATTCATTTATATTATTATATATTAAAAGTGCTTTAGTTTCGTGTTTGCTGAGGGGATACATGATTTTTTGCAGCAGTTTGAAATATGAAGTTAAAATATCATAACACATATACCGTTTAATTTGAGCTGTTTCAACTTGGTTTGATATGTATTCAAAAATTTTATCCAAAACGTTCAAAGCATTTTTATCTGAAGACAAAATGCTGTTCTTCGGATATAATGATGCCATAGCATATGTACCGACCGATAAACTGCTTAAGGAAGGCGGTTATGAAGCTGGTGACGAATCAGTAACCGAATATAGGCTTAAAGGAAAATTCAAAGCTGGCATTGATAAACGATTCCTGAAAGGGTTTAAAAATGTCTTGGATGATATGAAAATATAATCAAGGAAAACAAGGAGATATTTGCTGTGAAAATATATATAATGACAGATATGGAAGGCGTATGCGGTGTAAACGATCATGACAATTGGGTGCACAATGAAAGTAAAAATTATAAGCTGGGAACTGAGCTGACTACCCTTGAAGTCAATGCCGCAATAGCCGGATTTTATGAGGCCGGTGCTGCTGAAATAGCGGTAATCGATGGTCATGGGTTTGGTGGAATCGACAGGGACATTTTGGACTCAAGGGCAGTCTATGTTCGGGAATCCGGATATCCATTTGCATTGGATTCAACATTTGATGGAATAGCATGGATCGGACAGCATGCAAAAGCAGGCAGCGAATATGCTCATATTGCTCACACGGGATGGTTTAACATTAAGGATTATAGAATCAATGGGCTTTCATTAGGTGAATTCGGACTAATGGCAGTTTGTGCAGCTTATATCGGAGTACCGTCCATATTCGTTTCCGGAGACAGGGCACTTTGCAAGGAAGCAAAAGGATTAGTGAGCAGAATTGTGACTGCTGAAGTGAAAAGAGGTTTGCTTGCAGGCAGTGGCGATGAGTTGGACTGTGAAGAATACAGAGGAAGAAACTTATTGATGGAAAATTTAAGTTATGATGAGGCTAGAAAACGGATCTATGAAGGCGCAAAAACATCACTCAAGCAGCTGATTGATGAACCAGCTTCATTCATACTGCCTTTAATCGATGCACCATATAAGAGAGAAATACATTACAGAATGTGCAGAGGCTGTGCGCCGGGAAAGGCATTCGGCTGTGACAAGGGAAAAGAGATCCCTGAACACATTGTTATCAGTGAGCATGAGAATGACTTGATTGAATTGCTTAACATGCCTTCTCAATAGTGTGGCTTGGAGTAAGAAATAAGAGGTCAGAATATTTAGGACAATTTAGTACAGTTTTCAGCTGCAAAGGTTTCAAAAAATTATTGTAAAGGAAGGTGCAAAAATATGCTAATTGATGTCCATGGTCACATAGGTCGTATCATCCCTGATCGTCGTGAATTTATAGACTTTACAAATCTGATTGCAAAAATGGATCATTGGGGAATAGACAAGACTTGCATTTTGCCGTTAAGTGAGCACCCGGAAGGGGCTTACTTGGAGTGCAATACGGAGGATGTGATAAGAGCATGTTCCCATTATCCTGACAGGCTCATACCCTTTTGCTTAATAGATCCACGTTTTGGTAATGAGACAAATATGGATTTTACATATCTTCTTAGCGAGTACCGTACACGAGGCTGTAAAGGTATAGGTGAGTTTCTTCCCAAACTCGACTTTGATGATCCTCTTTGTTTGAATTTGTATTGTCAAGCTGGTGCGTTTGGTATGCCTGTATTGTTTGACATGCAGGATCGCCCCGAAGGCTATGGTGTGCGTGATGATTACGGACTGCCCAAATTGGAGCATGCACTCAGGACATGCCCTGACACTGTATTTATTGGTCATGGTCCAACATTTTGGGCAGAAATATCTGCAGATGTGCCGTTTGACAATCGTTCAGGTTATCCAGAAGGACCAGTAAAACCCGGTGGTGCAGTTCCTCGGCTTATGCGTGAATATTCAAACCTATGGGCAGATATATCGGCAGGAAGCGGGTACAATGCCTTAACAAGAGATCCTGCTTTTGGGTTGGAATTTCTTGACGAGTTCCAAAATAAGCTTATGTTTGGCACGGATTCATGCCTGCGCAGCGATGTTGATATAGTATACCCAAACGTCGCTTTTATAAGGGATTTGAGAGAAAACAAAAAACTAAGTGATACGGCACTGGAAAAGCTTGAATGGAAGAACTGTGTTGAGTTACTGAACATATAAAATGCACAAAGGTTATTATGCAGCAGCTTTTTGCCTGCCATACTATACGCATTTATCTACATAATATTTGAATAGTACTGTTTTACACCCGTAGCTCTTTATCAGCTATTTTCAACTTGTCTATTATGTCCAGGTGTTGCGGGCAAGCGCTTTCACAATTTCCACATTCTACGCATTGTTGAGCATCCTTCTCTTCATTAATCAGCTTGCTGTACTGCTTGTAATGATCCTTGGTTATGCCGAAGATTGATGCATCATTCCAAATACCGAAAATTTCTGGTATTGAAACACCACTGGGACAGGGCAGACAATACTCACATGCAGTGCAGTCAATTTTGGTTTTACTGTCATATAGGGATTTGACCTGCTTTACCAGATCAAGTTCCTCTTGACTCATACAATTTGGTGTGGCGTCCTGGAAGATCCGAATATTATCTTTTAGCTGCTCCATGGTAGAAACGCCGCTGAGTATTACATTCACTTCAGGAAAATTGTAAATCCAGCGGAATGCCCATTCTACTGGAGAACGTTTCACTTCTGCCTGATTCCATAGGTCCTGAATATCCGGTGATACTGCAGCTAACTTACCACCCCTTAGCGGCTCCATAATGACCATAGGAATTCCTTTAGCCCCTGCATATTTCAGCCCTTCTGCACCAGCCTGTTCGAACTCATCCAGGAAGTTAAACTGGATCTGACACATTTTCCAATCGTATGAATCTATTATATCCTTGAAGGCAGGCAGGTCATCATGGAATGAAAACCCTGGATAGCAAATACGTCCGGAAGCCACAGCTTTATCAAGCCATTCCAATATGCCCAGATCTCTTAGTCTCTCCCAGGAACCCTTGCTTAGGGAGTGAAGCAGATAAAAATCAATATATTCCACCTGGAGCTTTGATAATTGTTCATTTAGCAGCCGATCAAAGTCCCCATAGACTTTAGCGTGCCATGGCGGCAGTTTGGTAGCTATTTTGACATTTTCACGATATCCATCTTTTAATGCTTTACCGACCACCCGCTCACTGTTACCGCCATGATAATCATAAGCTGTATCGATATAGTTCACCCCGTTGTCAATGGCATAGCGAATCATCCGGATTGCCTCTTTTTCATCGATGTTCTGGTAATTGGTGGTACCGTCTGGATTTTTCAGAAGTGGAAGCCGCATGGTTCCCATCCCGAAGGTCGAGCATTCAAATCCTGGTTTATCAAATTTTCGATATTGCATATGATTCCCCCCATATGTATTTGCCTTGCCTATAGTATACCATCCTTTCCTCAAAAAACAATAAATTCATCCACATTTACCCCGTCTATATCTTCACCTGCATTTTTCATCTACTTTTGAACATATTAGCAAACACCTGTTTCCTGTGGAAAAGATGAATTTTTTCCACAGGAGAAGAAAGCTGTTGTTGATGTGGTTTTGGGGATAACCCTGTGGATAATGTGGATAACCTTGTTAACATTCTGTGGATATCATCCATTGGCAGCTATGCCGGTAATTACACACCCGACTCTTGTTATGCATACTATGAAGAGAGGGAGGTGACGGTTTTGATAACATTCGGTGAAAACGGATGGTTTGGAGTAATAAGTGATGAGGTAGGCTTTGAAAACATCAACATCATAGCTCAAGCTGCAGCAGACTACCTTAATGATACGACTCATCCGGGGCTGGTGGTATTGGGCTATGATACTCGTTTCTTGTCAAGAGAATATGCCTGGTCCATTCAACGTGTATTGACCGCTAACCGAATTCAGGTATTCATGCACAAAAAGCCAATCCCTACTGCTTTTTTAAGTATGTCTGTTAAGAAGTATCAAGCTGATTTGGGAATCATGGTAACAGGCGAAAGCCGTCCGGCCAGCTATTCAGGATTAAGCTTCCATCTGCCATCTGGCAGGCCGGTGAATCATTGCTGGATGGATATCCTCTTTCAATATCTCTACAGGAGATATCCCAGAAGCTCGGAAGATGGTAAGCATTTGCTTGAATATATGGATTTTTTTCCGGATTATGTGGAAAAAATGGAGAAATTTATTGATATTAAGTCTTTTTGCAGTAAAAATCCTTATCTTACCAGCGACAGTTTTTTTGGCAGTGTAGGTACTTATTTTCAGGATATGATGAGAAAGTGGGAAATCAATGGAACTCATATTCGTACCAAGCCTAATCCAGGATTCATGGACTGTGTACCATCGCCCAACAATCGAAATATGCATCCGGTGTCAAGATTGACATCACAAAAAAAGGGAGATATCGGCTTCTTTTTTAATGGTGATGGCAGCGCTCTCGGTGCTGTGTCTCCTGAGGGCAGGATAATATCAAGTATCGAAGCGTCAGCGCTTCTATTGGATGAATGGTTTCAAACCAGGGGATGTGACTTTGATGTCTACACCGAAATCTTCACAGCAAACTGTGCTCATGAACTGCTGAATGATTTTGGCATAAAAGCTTATCCTTTGCATAAACTTCAGGAGGATAGTAAAAGTTGGGATCGGGCGATTATATGGGATCGCAATGGTTTGACTTTCGGTCCTTTTCATCCAGACAAAGATGGCATCCTGCAGAGCCTCCTGCTGACACAGGCATTGTTAAGGAACAATCTGGATTGGAATAAATGTACTGAGAGAATGGAAACCTTGACCAGAGGTAGTGTAGTAGAACTACGAACAATACATTTGGATTCGAACGCCTGGGACAGGAAAGAAAGAACCCTGCTCACAAAAGCGGAAAGTCTGGAATCGGGGAAGCTGGTACAATGGTTGGAAGAAGGCGAAAGCAGGAAATTGTGTTTCCAAGGCGGCTTCTGGGCAGGACTATCCTACAATGCAGCAGAATCCAGTTTAAGTCTGTTTTGCGAAACTACAGGACAGCAAAAGGCGGAAGAAATAATACCTGAATTTCTCAATTGGTTAATGGAATAGATATTTTTTTATGTATTTAGAAGGAATTTGCATATTTACGTAGAATACAATGCCATACTTTTAAAGATTCAGAAGCTGACCAGCATGAATGGTTATTTCTGATGATTTTGGGTATATAATATTTACCAATATCAGAAACACAATCAAGCTTTCCTGGAGGGATAACATGGCTTACAAAAAATGTCCGCGCTGCAGTTTAAATTATGTTAAGGATACAGAGCTGCTGTGTGCGATTTGTTTGGATGAGGTCGGAAAAGCAATTCGAAGAAGTGATGAAGAAGAAGAATATGATATTTGCCCCGAATGTGGAGAGCAAATCATAAAGGCCGGTGAAGAAATGTGCTATTCGTGTATGATGGAGCAAAATAAAGATGAAGAGGAGCTTCCCAAAGACAAGGAAAGCGATTGGGACAAGGAAGCCGATGACAAAGATGAAGAACTTTTTGAGGAGGAAGAAAATCAAGGTTTTATAGAGATAGATTTGGACGAAGAAGTGGAAGATGAAGACGAATAATATAAGACAGACACGGAAACACTATTCTCAAATTGGAATATGAGATGGGATGTGATGCCGTGATTGATGCAGAAGCTTTGACCAGGGTTAGAAGGGTTTTGGAATCCAATGTAGGGCAAAAGGTTAGGTTGAAAGCAAACCGGGGAAGAAGGAAATCCTATATCAAGGAAGGAGTTATTTGCGATACTTATCTAAACCTTTTTACAGTACAAGTGGACATCGATACAAGAACCGTGCAAACCCTCGCATACACTTATTCGGATGTCCTCACATCCAATGTAGAGCTGGTAAAATGCAGCGATAATAAGAGATTATGCACAGGTTAGGAAATAGTTATTAAAAACCTGCAAAAAAAGAAGGCATGCCTTCTTTTTTTATTCATATTTTGCCTGATCTCCATATAAGATATATTATGAAAGTTTATGGACAAATAATGTCAGGGGAGGGGAGCAACATTGACAATAGAATGTAGAAGGGATCTACTGAGACTGGATCAGGCGGTAGGCGAAGAGACATCCCAGGCCTTGGTGGAAGGTGAAATCAATGTACCGGAGACGAAAGAAGCTGCAGCCAAAATATTGGATATCAATGGAGAAGTGATCATTTCCAGCCGTGAAGTCATACAGGACAGGGTAATGGTAGAAGGCATTTTACGCTATGATGTCTTGTATATACCTGAAGATAATACTGAAATTGACTCACTGGATGCAGAGATTGGATTTACGCAGTATCTTGAATTACCAGGCGCAAAGCCAAAGATGGCTGCTCAGTTAAAATTAAATGTGGAGCATATTGATTATGAGCTGGTATCGGGCAGGAAAATAAATGTGAAATCAGTATTGAATCTATATGGCCGGGTCAGCGAGGTTATGGAGTTGGAAGCGGTAACTGACTTTTTCCAATTGGATGACATTGAGGCTTTACGAGATAGCATCAGGGTGTCATCTACTGCCGGTACAGGGCATTCTCAGACTATGGTTCGGGAGGATCTGGAACTTACAGATTCCATGCCTTCTGTTTTGAAAATTCTCAGGAAGGATGCTCAAGTCAGAATAAGTGAAAAAAAGGCTGCCGACAACAAGGTAGTTGCACATGGAGATGTGGATCTGCGGATATTGTATCTTTGTGAAGATGAAGATGAGCCCATACAGTACCTGTCTCACAGCATTCCTTTCAGCCATGCAGCAGAGATACCCGGCGCATACCAGGGTATGGAATGCCAGGCAGAAATCAATGTGACAGAATTTTATGCGGATCTCAGGGAAAATATCAATAATGAGCTGCGGATCATCGATACTGAGCTGGTTCTTGGGATGGATGCCCAGGTCTTCGAAGCTCAGGAGGGTGAGATCCTGGTTGATGCATACAGCCCGACAATTGCCGTATCTTTAAAGAAAAGAAAAGTACATCTAACTCAATTTATGGGAGAAAGTCAAGGGCAAACGGTTTTGAAGGAAAGTATCACCTTTCCTGAAGGAGTACCCAAGGCCAGAAAGATCCTTTATGTGGATGCCAGACCTTCCATTACGGATGAAAGGATTGAGGAAGGAACGGTGAACCTTGAGGGGATTCTTACTGTTCAGGTAGTTTACCAAACAAATGATGCTGCTGCGCCTCTGGGAAGTTTCCGTGAGGATTTCCCTTTACGTCACAGCCTTGAGATGTCAGGGTTAAAGCCGGGTATGGACAGTAAGAGTGAGATATTGGTTGAGCATATCAATCATACTCTGCTGGCACAAGATGAGGCAGAATTGAAAATCACCCTCCTTTGCCGAGCCGGTATTTACCAATCAGTTGTGAAGGATGTCATCATCGGAGCAGAGGAGATTGAAAAAGCAGCTGCAAAAGAAGAGGGTATTTACATATATTATGTACAACCGGGCGATATCTTGTGGTCTATTGCTAAAAGATACAACACGACAATTTCCGGAATATTGAAATATAATCTACTGGAAGAGGAAACGCCGGCAGTAGGTACTCGCTTGCTGATCTATAAGAAGTTGGAATCTTCTTTTTCATGATTGTCACCGGTCTATTTCCTAACTGTCATCCAGAACACTTCCTAATTGTCATCCAGAACGAAGTGAAGGATCTTGGGGAGTCAGGGAAAGCTGCAGTTGCAGCTTCCCTTTTTTTGCACTTGTGTTGTATAATGTTACTATAACTTAAATAGACATACATGCAAGCTGTATGGGAGGACCTATGGCAAAGATTAGCCTGAGAGCGCCTGCAAAAATCAATTGGACCCTGGATGTAATAGGAAAACAGCTGGATGGATATCACCAGGTGGAAATGCTAATGCAATCCATTGCTCTATGGGATGAAGTTGTCTTAACCGAATACCCCGGAAGCAAGCTTGAAAGCCCTGAAATCCATATAAGAGGGAATTCTTCCAAAATGCCTTTGGATGAAAGCAACCTGGCAGTTAAGGCGGCAAGTTTGATTATGCAGCGTTTTGAAATCTTTTCCGGGCTCGAAATTGAAATCATAAAAAATATACCCATGGAAGCAGGGCTTGCCGGGGGCAGTACCGATGCCGCTGCTGTATTGACAGGCTTGAATTCTCTATGGAAACTTGGTCTTTCCCTGTCAGATTTAAATGAGCTGGGTACACAATTGGGAGCGGATGTTCCTTTCTGCATAACAGGCGGTACGGCAATAGCCAGGGGTATAGGTAATGAGCTTCACAGTCTTCCCCCTCTTAAAGGAATCTGGCTTGTACTTTTAAAACCACCTTTTGGTATGTCTACAGCCGATGTTTATCAGGGTTTGAGTTTGAAATCAATTAAAACTCATCCAAATTGGAACAAGGCTTACGAGTTATTACAAGCTGGACAGTTAAGTGAGCTTCAGCAGAATCTGGTGAATGTATTGGAATCGGTTGCGGCAGTTCATCATCCAGAGATTGGAAAGCTCAAGGAAGCTTTGATTCGGGCAGGAGCAGCAGCCAGTGCCATGACGGGAAGCGGTCCTGCTGTTTTTGGTGTATTTTCAAGTTCTGCAGATGCTCATAAGGCAGCCTTGAAATTCAAGCTGTTGTACGAACAAGTTTACATAATTCCTATCCATGATAAGGGTGTGGAGATAGTAGAAGGGGGAGACGATACTTTTGACAAAAATCAATGCAGTTGTTTTAGCCGGTGACAATAAGAGAGATTTTGTTCAATTGGGTGTGGAGAACAAATCATTGCTTCCCATCAATGGAAAGCCCATGGTGGAATATGTAGTGGATGCTCTTCGCTGTTCCTCTCTTATTGGGAAAATTTCAATTTCCGGGCCGGAAAAACTCTTGAAATCGGTTTTAGGCAGCAAGGTGGACTTTTATGCAGGTGAGCGGGAATCCATGTTTGATAATATAACAGCAGGTATTCGTCCCTTTGCAGGTGAACCTGCAGTACTGGTGGTTACATCCGACATACCTATGATTACAGGAGAGATGATTACTGATTTCATTCAATGTTCACTGGCACAAGAAGGTGATTTCTGTTATCCGATTGTGGAAAAACAGTTGAATGACATGGAGTTTCCAGGCGTGGAAAGAACCTATGTCAGGTTGAAGGAGGGCACATTTACCGGTGGTAATATTACACTTTTCAATCCCGCTAAATGGGAACAATGTGAAGAGCTTGTCAAAAGCTTAATTCGCTTTCGAAAAAAGCCCTTGAAAACAGCAAAACTGCTTGGATTCAAGTTTTTACTCGGCCTGTTGCTGGGTACTCTTCCTATCAACAAGGTAGAGGAGCGCTTTGGCAGTCTGCTGCAAATTGATGCAGCTGCCATATCAGTGAATTACCCGGAAATTGGCAATGATGTGGATAAACCCAGTGATTTGGAAATGGTAAAGCGATATTTTGAATCCAAGGCCAAGGTCTTCTGATAAAGGGAGACGATTTTTTACAAAAACACTTGTATACTCGTATATATGAATGTATAGACTCCTGTATTTTGTCAATACTTAGATATGAAACAGGATACGGGGGTTTTAATCATGAAAAAAAACAAACAGATGCTGACAGTCATTATATTTCTGATACTGATCACAGCCATAAGCACAAGCATGAACTCAGCTTTGGAAAGCAATAATCTAATACGTTTGCATGTTATTGCTAACAGTGATTCACCAAAGGATCAGGCACTTAAGTACCAGGTTCGTGATCAATTGTTATTAAGTTTTGGTGATGAATTAAACAATGCAAAAACCATAAACGATGCCCGAAACTTGATAAATGCAAACCTGGACAAATTTAAAGAGATTGCATCAAAGGAAGTTAAGAAACAAGGTTATGAATATCCAGTGGAAGCTTCTCTTGGTGTATCCAGATTTCCTACCAGAGTATACGGCGATTTGGTATATCCGGCAGGTGACTATGAAGCTCTGCGATTGGTAATAGGAGAGGGCAGCGGTGCAAATTGGTGGTGTGTTATGTTTCCTCCTCTTTGTTTTGTGGATGTTTCTTCTGGAGTTGTCAGTGAAGGTGAAATGGATGAAGACATTCCGGGGGAATCTGAAAAAAACGTAACTACAGACCAGGATGATAAAACGATAGTGTATACTTTCAAATTGGCTCAATGGTGGAATAGTTTTCGAGATTGGATAAGCGGTCTCTTTGCATAGATTCTTTTCGTTTTTAAATACTCCCATCAAGGCGCTCACTTTATATTAGTGGGCGTTTATTTATTGCTCCATATTCTCGTATTTGTTTGGAACTCTCTTAACATTGTAAAAACTTGGATTATCTTTCAATGCATATCCTTTCAATCGGTGGCAAAAAATAGATAAAGCTATACAACAGAAAGGAAGAAAAATATGGGCTATAAACGAAAGTTTACACTGATTTCCATATTGATGACTTTGGTACTTTGTTTGGGAATGTTTGCTCAATTTTTTATAGGCAGCAATAATACAGCAGAAGCAGCCAGCCTTTATTGGGGTTCAACAGGAAACAAGGTATCAGAGGTGCAGCGAAAACTCAAACAATGGGATTATTATGACGGCCCTATCGATGGTGTTTTTGGACAGTCAACCTATGATGCCGTAATTTTTTTCCAAAGAAAAAATGGTCTCAAGCAAGATGGTGTTATTGGGACACAAACCGCTAATGCTCTTGGCATTCAATTAACCGGCAGTTCCTCGAGTCAGGGTTCTTCCTCTGCAGGCGGCAATACCGGCGGGAATTCCAATGATGTTTATCTTTTAGCCAGGGTAGTACATGGTGAAGCGCGAGGAGAACCCTATCTAGGTAAGGTGGCAGTTGCGGCTGTTGTACTTAACCGGGTTAGTCATCCTAATTTCCCTAACACCATTGCTGGAGTAATTTATCAGCCATTGGCCTTTACAGCTGTAGCTGACGGCCAGATGAATATAACTCCAGATGAGGAATCCATTCGAGCTGCACGTGATGCTCTAAATGGATGGGATCCTACGTATGGAGCAATATATTATTACAACCCTGCAACGGCTACCAGTAAATGGATTTGGAGCAGACCTGTTCATATTGTTATTGGTAAGCACAGTTTTGCAACATGAAAGAGGGGATACATATGAAAAATTGGATATTACCTGCCATTTTGGCTGTTGCTCTGGTTTTTACCGGTGCATGGGGATATAACCAGTATAAATTGAATCAGCAATACAATACACATATGGAAAACTTCTACCAAAAATCCTTTTATGAATTGGTAGGAAACGTGAGCAGTGTAGAGAGCGGATTGGCGAAACTCATGGTAAGCGGAGATCGTTCTCAGCATATGATACTGTTGTCGGAAATCAGTCGACAGGCCAATGGGGCACAAATGGATCTGGGACAGCTGCCCATTTCTCATATTGCCTTGGATAAAACATCAAAGTTTCTCAACCAATTGGCAGATTATACTTATTTTCTTAACAAAAAGGTATCCCAGGGCAAGACCATAAGTGTGGAGGAAATGGGAAACCTGAGCAAACTTCATGAAAACGCTGTTAAAACGAATGCGGAATTGAGTCAATTAAGCGAAGAACTGCTGACTCGCTCTGGAAACCAGGGAAGCTTTGTTAGCAATGCCCGCAGAGAAATCTATGAAGCTTCTGATGATTTATATACAAACCAATTTATTAACATTCAAAAAACAGGAATCGATTATCCATCTCTTATCTATGATGGCCCTTTTTCTGAAGCTTTGAACCAAAATCGCGGTACCGAGCTGAAAGGTCCTGCTGTAACTGAGCAGCAGGCAAGGGATATTGCTATAAAATTCCTGGGCAGCAGTCGAGTGGCGAGGACTGAAAAGTCTGCCGAAGCTAATAATGGTATTCTTGATACCTGGGGATTCCAGATATGGACAAAGGCTGATGCTGATAACCCAGTTTTTATATCGGTCAGTAAAAAAGGGGGCAAGGTGGTTAATGTTGTTGGTCAACATAATGTGGCAAAAGAAAATCTCTCCATCGAACAAGCTATGGAAAAAGCCAGAGAATTTTTAACGAAAAATGGGTATGAAAATATGGTTCCAAGTTACCAGCAAAACTATGAAGGGCTTTCCACCATCAATTTTGCTTATAATCAAGATGATATAATTGTATATCCAGATTTAATCAAAGTAAAAATAGCTTTGGATGACGGTAATATTTACGGTTTGGATGCAAGAAATTATTTGCTGGCTCACAAGGAAAGGAAGCTGGAAGAACCTGAATTAACGATGGAAGAAGCACAACAGCTGGTGAGCCCAAGTCTGCGCATCACTTCTTCCCGTATGGCAGTAATCCCTACAGATGGGAAAGAAGAACGACTTTGTTATGAGTTCAAAGGTGAAATGAATCAAAAACGATTCATTGTCTATATTGATGCCAAAACTGGTCAAGAAGCGGACATTCTTCAAATTATTGATACTGAAAATGGTTCTCTGACAATTTAGGGCAGTCTGTGTAATAAAACCTGCAAGGATAATTGCATATTAGGCAGGGCATAATAATTCCAGCATCGAATAACAGTTCTACGATGCGAAACTGGAGGAGGTATCGATATGGCTAAGAGGAATTCGAGAATGTCTGAAAACCTGAAGACCGAAATTGCAAAGGAATTAGGTGTATATGAATCAGTTCGAGACAAAGGCTGGGGAGACGTGTCTTCCCGAGATTGCGGACGAGTTGTGCAAAAGGCCATTGAATTTGCAGAACGGTCGATAGCAAATCAAGAGAAATAGCCGAAATATCGATATGAACCAAGGAAAGCGGAGGTGCACCTCCG
>DIQU01000068.1:0-1298 GCA_002426555.1 Firmicutes bacterium UBA5454
AGCCAGACATGACCATATTGACCATGCCCGCCGGATTGTCTGACAAATCTGCCTTCACTTCTGACAGCCTTGCGAATGGTTTCACGATAAGCTACCTGCGGCTTGCCTACATTAGCTTCTACTCTGAACTCACGAAGCATACGATCTACTATAATATCAAGATGTAGTTCTCCCATACCGGCTATGATAGTTTGTCCGGTTTCCTGATCCGTATAGGTGCGGAAAGTAGGGTCTTCCTCTGCCAGCTTCACCAATGCAATATTCATCTTTTCCTGACCGGCTTTGGTTCTGGGCTCGATAGCTACTTGAATAACCGGTTCGGGGAATACCATGGATTCCAGAATTATAGGTGCATCTTCTGCACACAAGGTATCGCCTGTGGTAGTATCCTTCAAGCCGACAGCAGCTGCAATGTCACCGGCGTATACTTCCTGAACTTCCTCTCTATGATTGGCATGCATCAGTAGAATTCGACCGATTCTTTCTCTTTTGCCTTTAGCGGCATTGTACACATAGCTGCCTGTCTTTAATACTCCGGAATAGGCCCGGAAAAAAGCCAGTTTACCTACGTAGGGATCGGTTGCAATTTTAAAAGCCAAAGCACTAAATGGCTCCTCATCAGAAGAGTGTCTTTCCATCTCTTCATCGGAATCAGGTTTCTTTCCTATGATGGGAGGTACATCCAACGGAGAAGGCAGATATTCAACAACTGCGTCCAGCAAAGGCTGTACACCCTTGTTTTTATATGAAGAACCGCAAACCACGGGTACAATATCCAGTGAAATTGTTGCTTTTCGAATACCCCTGTTGATTTCCTCCGCAGTAAGCTCTTCACCCTCCAGGTACTTTGTCATCAATTCTTCATCGGTTTCTGCAATGCTTTCCAACAGCTTGGTGCGGTATTTTCGAGCCAATTCCTGCAGCTCATTTGGAATTTCAGATTCCTCACTGCGGGTTCCCAGATCATCGGTGTATATGATTGCCTTCATATGGACAAGGTCTACAATTCCTTTGAAGCTGTCTTCCTTGCCAATGGGCAGTTGAAGAGGTACAGGATTGGCTGACAACCGATCGCGTATCATTTCAACCACCCTTAAAAAGTCGGCTCCCATTATATCCATTTTGTTGATATAAGCCAATCTTGGTACATGATATTTATCTGCTTGTCTCCAAACAGTCTCGGATTGAGGCTCCACGCCTCCCTTTGCACAAAACACGGCTACTGAACCATCGAGTACACGAAGCGAGCGTTCAACTTCAACAGTAAAGTCAACGTGCCCTGGCGTATCAATAATGTT
>DIQU01000068.1:1525-13850 GCA_002426555.1 Firmicutes bacterium UBA5454
TCCATCCAGTCCATGGTAGCACTGCCTTCATGGGTTTCACCCAGCTTGTGTACTCGACCGGTATAGAATAAAATGCGCTCTGAAGTAGTCGTCTTACCGGCATCAATATGTGCCATAATACCGATATTTCTTGTGTTTTTAAGCGTAAATTGCCTAGGCACTGATTTTGCCTCCTTTCTTAAAGTTCAACACTGTTATTCCTCATTTTTCAGTCAGCCTTTTTGCATTCATTGTTGTGATTAACCAATTTACCATTTATAATGAGCGAAAGCCTTATTTGCTTCAGCCATTCTATGGGTGTCTTCCTTTCTCTTTACTGCATTTCCTGTGTTATTGGCTGCATCCATGATCTCGCCGGCCAGGCGATGCACCATGGTCTTTTCCCCTCGAGCTCTTGCAAAGCTGATAAGCCAGCGAAGCCCAAGTGTCCGCCGTCTTTCAGGACGCACTTCCATAGGCACCTGATAGGTAGCGCCGCCTACTCTTCTGGCTTTTACCTCCAGCACAGGCATTACGTTGTTAAGTGCTTTCTCGAATACTTCCATGGGGTCATTGCCCGTTTTTTCTTTTATCATATCAAAGGCACCATAGCAAATTTTTTGAGCAGTACCACGCTTTCCATCCTTCATAACCTGATTGATCAGCTTGGTAACGATTTTATCTCCGTATATTGGATCGGCAAGCACTTCACGCTTGATTATATAGCCTTTCCTTGGCATTCATTTCCCTCCTTAATTATTTCTTGGGTCTTTTTGCTCCGTACTTGGACCTGGCTTGCATTCTATTGGCCACGCCTGAAGTATCAAGAGCTCCTCGGACAATATGATAACGCACACCGGGCAGATCTTTTACCCTGCCTCCTCGAATCAGAACCACAGAGTGCTCCTGAAGATTATGGCCGATTCCCGGGATATAAGCGGTTACTTCAATACCATTGACCAAACGCACCCTGGCTATTTTTCTCAAGGCTGAATTTGGCTTTTTGGGTGTAGATGTCTTGACTGCTGTGCACACACCGCGCTTTTGAGGGGAGTCGTTTAAAGCCGGCGCATTGGATTTATACTCTTCCTGCTGCCTTCCCTTACGTATAAGTTGATTGATTGTTGGCATTCCCCCACCTCCTTTCAAAGGAAATCATGTTTGTTCATAAAGCTTGAACACAGGTAAAAACTGCACCTGGTAACAGGCGCACTCAAGTATTTTAGCACTACAATCCCATGCTGTCAACAAAAACATGTGGACATGAACAGGGACTGATTACGGAGTTCGTTATACTTCCAGTAAATCACTTGCCGATGGCAGCTCCAATTCAATGGAGTCTTCCAGTTCATCCTGCAGCAATTCTTCATCCTGGCCTGCCGTATCGATTTCTATATTTCTGTATCTGCTCATACCGGTTCCTGCCGGGATAAGCTTGCCGATGATTACATTTTCCTTCAGACCCATTAACGGATCGCTCTTGCCTTTTATGGCAGCTTCCGTCAAAACCCTCGTGGTTTCCTGGAAGGATGCGGCTGACAAGAAGGACTCGGTGGCAAGAGATGCCTTTGTAATGCCCAGCAAAACACGTTTCGCCTGAGCAGGCGTACCATCTTCAGCTATAACACGCTGGTTTTCTCTGTCAAATGTAAATATATCCACCAGACTGCCTGGCAGCAGGTCGGTATCACCGGCATCTTCAACGCTGATTTTTCGCAGCATCTGCCTGACTATTACCTCAATGTGCTTGTCATTGATGTCAACCCCCTGCAGTCGGTATACCTTCTGTACCTCTTGCAGGAGATAAGCCTGAACACCTTTTACCCCCTTGATTTTCAAGATGTCGTGAGGGTTGATGGAACCTTCTGTCAACTCATCGCCAGCCAATATACTCTGACCCTCTGTTACCTTGATTCTTGATCCATAGGGGATCAAATAGGTTTTGGATTCACCTTCATCGTCATTGGTAATGATGACTTCTCGCTTCTTCTTTTGCTCATTGAGGGTAACCTTACCTGATATGTCGGAGATAATCGCCAAACCTTTTGGCTTCCTGGCTTCAAAGAGTTCCTCGACTCTGGGCAGACCCTGGGTGATATCGTGACCGGCAACTCCTCCTGTATGGAAGGTTCTCATGGTCAGCTGTGTACCTGGTTCTCCAATGGACTGTGCAGCGATAATGCCAACTGCTTCTCCAATGTCGACCGGGTTACCCGTGGCCAGATTGCTGCCGTAACATTTAGCACATACTCCATGCTCCTCCCTGCAGGTAAGCACAGAACGAACCTGGCATTCACTGATTCCTGCATCTGCAATACGATGACCCATTTCCAGGGTAATAAGCTGGTTTTCGCCTAAAATTACTTCCCCTGTCTCTGGATGAATTATCGGCTCAGCTGTATAGCGTCCAATAATACGATCAACAAAGTGCTCAATGACTTCGTCACTTTCTTGGATTTCCCGTACCAGAACACCTCGGATTCTTCCGCCATGTCTGACAAAACAATCATCCGAATAAACTATGACATCCTGGCTTACATCCACCAGACGTCGGGTCAGATAACCTGAATCGGCCGTACGCAAAGCGGTGTCAGCCAGTCCTTTTCTAGCTCCGTGAGTGGAGATAAAAAACTCCAGAACTGTCAAACCTTCTCTAAAGTTGGCTCGAATGGGCAGCTCAATGATCTTGCCGGCCGGGTTGGCCATAAGACCTCGCATGCCTGCCAACTGACGAATTTGGTTGATGCTTCCTCTGGCACCGGAGGCGGCCATCATATTAACAGGATTATATGCATTCCAAGCCTTCCTTAATGCTTTGGTGACCTCATCCGTGGTTTCATTCCATGTGTTAATTACTCTTTCATAGCGTTCTTCATCGGAAATAAGACCTCTGCGGAACTGATGGTGAATTTTTGTAACCTCTTCATCCGCCTTGACAAGAAGCTCCTTCTTCTCCTGGGGAACGATCATATCCGATACACTGACAGTAACAGCACCTTGAGTTGCGTAATGGAAACCCAGATCCTTAATCTTGTCCAAGACAATGGAAGTTTCCGTTGCACCATATTTATGATAGCATTTGTCTACAATCTCACTTAAAATGTTCTTGTCTACGGTTTCATCGATTTCCAGTTTAAATATTCCATCGTGATTGCTGCGGTCCTTAATGCCCAAATCCTGTGGAACAGCCTCATTGAAAATTACTCTGCCGGCAGTTACATCTATAAGACGAGTATTTATTTCGCCATCTACTTCCTTTTGTACCCTCATTTTTACTTTTGCGTGAAGGTCAATTGCTCCTTCGTCATAGGCCATAATAACTTCGTCGGCACCGGAAAAAGCTTTTCCTTCTCCCTTTGCGCCATCCTTTTCAATAGTTAAATAATAGCAGCCGAGAATCATGTCCTGGGTAGGCGTAACTACGGGTCTACCATCCTGAGGCTTCAAAATATTGTTGGCAGCCAACATCAAAAAACGAGCTTCTGCCTGGGCTTCCACTGACAAGGGTAAGTGGACCGCCATTTGATCACCATCAAAGTCAGCATTATAAGCGGTGCAAACCAGGGGATGCAGCTTTAAAGCCCGTCCTTCAACCAAAACAGGCTCAAAAGCCTGGATGCCCAAACGATGCAGAGTTGGTGCACGGTTTAGCAGCACCGGGTGTTCCTTGATAACCTCTTCAACAACATCCCAAACTTCGGGTCTGACCCGTTCTACCATACGCTTGGCACTTTTAATATTGTGTGCAAGTCCATTTTCAACCAAGCGCTTTATAACAAAGGGCTTGAAAAGCTCCAAAGCCATTTCCTTCGGCAGACCGCATTGAAACATTTTGAGCTCAGGACCTACTACAATAACGGAACGTCCGGAATAGTCAACACGTTTCCCAAGCAGGTTCTGGCGAAAACGCCCCTGCTTTCCCTTGAGCATGTCGCTGAGAGATTTCAACGGACGATTGCCTGGACCTGTAACCGGACGGCCTCTTCTTCCATTGTCTATTAATGCATCTACTGCTTCCTGAAGCATTCGCTTTTCATTTCTTACTATAATATCCGGTGCACCTAAATCCAATAGTCTTTTCAAACGGTTATTGCGATTGATAATCCGGCGGTATAGGTCATTCAAGTCGGAAGTAGCAAATCTGCCGCCGTCCAGCTGGACCATAGGGCGAAGCTCCGGCGGAATGATGGGGATAACATCCAGAATCATATATTCCGGGTAGTTACCGGAGTTCCTGAAAGCTTCTACAACTTCCAAACGTTTTACAATGCGTACTCGTTTTTGCCCGGTGGAACCTCTCAAATCAGCCCGAAGCTCACGGGACATGGCTGGTAAATCAATGGCGCGAAGCAGTTCTCTTACTGATTCTGCCCCCATACCGCAACGAAATGTATCACCATATTTCTCATAAGCTTCTCTGAATTCCTTCTCGTTAAGAAGCTGCTTTTGGGATAATCCGCTTTCGCCTGCATCAATTACAACATATGAACCAAAGTACAGGATCTTTTCCAAAGATCGAGGAGACATATCAAGTAAAAGCCCCATTCGGCTTGGAATCCCTTTAAAATACCAAATATGCGAGACCGGTGCAGCTAGCTCTATGTGACCCATACGCTCCCGCCGTACTTTGGAGCGTGTTACCTCAACGCCGCATCGATCGCAGATAATTCCTTTATAACGTACTCTCTTATACTTTCCGCAATGGCACTCCCAATCCTTTTGGGGACCAAATATCTTTTCGCAGAACAAGCCGTCTTTCTCGGGCTTAAGGGTGCGATAATTTATAGTTTCAGGCTTTTTTACCTCGCCCCGAGACCATTCCCGAATCCTGTCCGGGGAAGCCAGACCTATCTGAATGGCATCCAGATTATTCAGCTCGAACAATGGCCATCTCTCCCTTCCAACTGTTATTCTTCATCATTATCATCATCTTCTTCAAAATCAAGATCTACCAGAAAATCATCAGCGTCTTCATTGATATTGTCATCATCCAAATCTTTGTTGTCGTCGCTGTCATTATCATCCTCATCATCCAAACCAGGGATGATCGCTATATCATCCAAGTTGAAGTCCAGATCATCGTCATCAAAGTCAAATTCATCTCTGGGTCTCTTCTGATCTTCCTGTCCTTCGATATTAATATCCAAATCATCCATATCTTCTTCAATTACTTCCTGGATGATAACTTCTTCTTTCTCACTGCCTATTACCCTGACATCCAGAGCCAGGCTCTGCAGTTCCTTGATTAGAACTTTAAAGGCTTCCGGCGCACCGGGTTCAGGGATATTTTCTCCCTTTACGATGGCTTCATATGTTTTGACCCTGCCTACTACATCATCGGATTTTACAGTTAGAATTTCCTGCAGGGTATGGGCAGCACCATAAGCTTCAAGAGCCCAAACTTCCATTTCACCAAATCGCTGACCGCCAAACTGTGCCTTACCGCCCAGAGGTTGCTGGGTAACCAGAGAATAGGGGCCGGTAGAACGAGCGTGAATCTTGTCATCTACCAAGTGAGCCAGCTTAAGGAAATACATATAACCTACAGTTACCCGGCTGTCAAAGGGTTCACCGGTTCGACCGTCATATACGACCATTTTCCCATCGCGATTCAAGCCGGCCTCTTCAAGGGTATTCATAATATCAATCTCCGACGCTCCGTCAAATACAGGTGTAGCAATATGCCAGCCCATGGTATTGGCTGCCAGGCCCAGATGAACCTCAAGGATTTGCCCAATATTCATACGGGAAGGAACTCCCAGGGGATTAAGACAGATTTCAATAGGTGTACCATCAGGCAGGAAGGGCATATCTTCTTCGGGAAGAACCAGAGAAATAACACCCTTGTTTCCGTGGCGCCCAGCCATCTTGTCACCTACGGATATTTTCCTTTTTTGCGCTACATAGCAGCGAACCATCTGGTTGACACCAGGAGGCAGTTCGTCGCCATTGCTGCGAGTGAAAACTTTGACATCTACTACAATACCACTCTCACCATGTGGTACCTTAAGAGAGGTATCTCTTACTTCGTGTGCCTTTTCTCCAAAAATGGCTCGAAGCAGCCGTTCTTCAGCAGTGAGCTCGGTTTCACCCTTGGGGGTCACTTTACCCACTAATATGTCTCCTGCTGTAACCTCTGCACCAATTCGGATGATTCCCCTGTCATCAAGATCCTTAAGGGCTTCCTCTCCGACGTTGGGGATATCTCTGGTTATTTCTTCCGGACCAAGCTTGGTATCTCTGGCTTCGGACTCATATTCTTCTATGTGAATAGAGGTGAAGACATCGTCTTTTACCAGCTTTTCGCTAATAAGGATCGCGTCTTCAAAATTATAACCTTCCCAGCTCATAAACCCAATCAGAATATTACGACCCAATGCAATTTCACCTTCATCGGTGGATGGACCATCGACTATGGTTTGACCTTTTTCAACGATCTCACCTTCGGAGACTATAGGTCTTTGATTGATGCATGTTCCTTGATTGGAACGTTTGAACTTTAGAAGTTTATATCGGTGATCCTTGTTGTCATCGCTTCTGATAATAATTTGATCAGCAGATACTTTTCTAACCACACCTGATTCCTTTGCCAGCACTACCACCCCGGAATCCTTTGCTGCCTTATACTCCATGCCGGTACCAATGGCAGGAGCCTCCGGTCTGATTAATGGAACTGCCTGGCGTTGCATGTTAGCACCCATCAGGGCACGGTTGGCATCATCATTTTCCAGGAAGGGTATCATGGCAGTGGCAACGGAAACCAATTGCTTGGGGGATACGTCCATGTAATCCACTCTGTCTTTGGGGACTTCCAGAATCTCTTCCCGCAGGCGTACCATAACATTGTCATCAATAAAATGACCTTCCTCATCCAGGGGCTCGTTTCCCTGCGCAATAATGTAAATATCTTCTTCATCAGCGGTAAGATAGACAATTTCATCAGTAACCACTTGTTTTTCGTGGTCCACCTTACGATATGGAGCTTCTATGAATCCATACTCATTGATTTTTGCATAGGTGCTTAAAGATCCAATTAAACCTATGTTGGGGCCTTCAGGAGTTTCGATTGGACACATTCGGCTGTAGTGAGAATAATGGACGTCTCGAACCTCAAAACCTGCCCGCTCGCGGCTTAAACCGCCGGGACCCAATGCGCTCAGCCTTCTTTTGTGCGTCAGCTCTGCTAAAGGGTTGGTTTGATCCATAAATTGAGACAACTGACTGCTTCCAAAGAATTCCTTAATAGCAGCAGATACTGGCCTGATGTTAATAAGAGCCTGGGGAGTAACTACATCGATATCCTGGATGGTCATTCTTTCCTTGATGACTCTTTCCATTCTGGACATGCCGATTCGGAATTGGTTTTGCAGCAGCTCGCCAACGGAACGAAGTCTGCGGTTGCCCAAATGATCGATATCGTCTATATGACCGATACCGTCAGCCAAATGCAGATTATAGCTGACGGAAGCAATAATATCATCAATCAGGATGTGCTTGGGAATTAACTCGTCAAGAGCTTCCTTTAAGGCAGCCTTAAGAGCATCTTCTTCCATGTATTGATCGAGAAAGATCCTTAAAGTAGGATAATGAACCTTTTCATTGATACCCACTTCTTTTGGATCAAAGCTCAAATACCTGTCCGCATCTACAAAATAATTTCCGACTGCCTTGACCACCTTGTCATTATTCAACTGAATAAAGAATTCGTTGATGCCTGCATTTTGTATGGCTTCCGCCTTTTCCCGGCTTAATTTCTCTCCTGCTTCTGCCAGTATTACACCGGAGTATGGATCTACAACAGGTGCAGCAGCAATTCTGCCGGTAATTCTTGCAGATAGAGCCAGCTTCTTATTAAATTTATAGCGGCCTACTCGAGCCAGATCATAGCGCTTTGAATCAAAAAACAAAGATCTGAGCAGCTGATTTGCACTTTCTACTGTAGGTGGTTCTCCCGGTCTCAATCGCTTGTAAATCTCCAGCAAGCCTTCTTCCACTGAATTGGCATTGTCGCTGTCAATGGTAGCAAGAAGGCGTTCACCTTCACCGAGAAGCTCCTTTAACTGTATGTCGGTGCCATAACCGAGAGCACGCAAAAGAACCGTAACATTGATTTTTCTGGTACGATCTACACGAACATGTATTATATCATTGGAGTCGGTTTCATACTCCAGCCATGCACCTCGATTGGGAATCAAAGTTGCGGAATACAGCGGTTTACCTGTTTTATCGATTTGCTCTGCATAGTAGACACCCGGAGAACGAACCAATTGGCTGACAATAACACGTTCCGCTCCATTGATAATAAATGTGCCCTGATCAGTCATGATAGGAAAGTCACCCATAAAGACTTCCTGTTCCTTAACTTCCCCTGTCTCTCTGTTGATTAAACGAACCTGTACCTTCAGCGGTTTGGAAAAGGTAACATCTCGTTCCTTACATTCTTCCACCGTGTACTTGGGGTTCTCTTCAAAATAATAGTTTACAAATTCTAAAACGAGATTTTCTGTGTAGTCTGTGATAGGAGATATATCATCAAAAACCTCCTGGAGTCCTTTTTTGAGAAACCATTTGTATGAGTTTTTCTGTACCTCAATGAGATTGGGCATTCCCAGGACCTCATCAATCCTCGAATAACTCATCCTGGTTCTCTTTCCTAGTTGAACTGGATGCAGCATGTACATCTCACCCCTTAAGTAAAAGTTAATACTAATACATCCATGTGTGACATTGGGTAGTTTGGAAATATAAGTAAATAGGCATTAATATATATTATACCCTTGCAATTTGTACCTTATTCAGTGTAAAATATATGTGTAAGATAAAAAAGCAGCATATACATTGGAAACACGGAATCAGTAACAAAAAACATAGGAAACACGAAAAATAGGTTGTCTATAAAAGTATTAATGCAATTTATAATCTTATCGAACAATTGCAAGTTTGTCAAATGCTTTTTTAAATTTTCGGCAAAAAACAAGGAGCCCTGTTATTTAGAGCTCCTTATTGTTTTTGTTAATACACTGCAATGGCTTTTTTATTTTATTTCAACCTTGGCTCCTACTTCTGCAAACTTGGCAGCAACAGCTTCTGCATCTTCCTTGGAAACGGCTTCCTTAACTGCCTTGGGAGCTGCTTCTACCAAATCTTTGGCTTCTTTCAAGCCCAAACCGGTTAATTCTCGGACAACTTTTATAACCTTGATCTTTTGATCACCTATTTCGGTAAGAACAGCGTCAAACTCGGTCTTTTCTTCTTCTGCAGCTTCAACTGCACCAGCTGCAGGAGCTGCAGCTACAGCTGCAGGAGCTGCTGCACTGACACCAAACTCTTCTTCCAAAGCTTTTACCAGCTCTGAAAGCTCCAATACTGTCATATTTTTGATAGCATCCATAATTTCCTGTTTGTTCATTTTAAAATCCTCCTTTTTTTCTTTTCCTGATAATAATTCATCATGCTTCCTTGGTTTCCTTAATCGCATTCAAGGTGTACAACAAGGACCGTACGGTACCACCCAGAACATTGACCAGCCCGGAAATAGGTGCACTCATGCTGCCAAGCATCTTGGCAATGAGTTCTTCTCTGGAGGGCAGTTCGGCCAATACCTTGATTCCCTGTACATCAATGACTTTGCCGTCTACCACACCGGTCTTAAACTCCATCTTTTTCAGTTTCCTGATATTCTCAGTAAGAATCTTTGCGGGAGCCACTGGGTCTTTCACTCCAAAGGCTATTGCTGTAGGACCTTCCAGATGGGGAATCAGTTCTTCAAGACCCAGATCTCTGGCTGCAAGTTCAATAAGGGTATTTTTGTATACCTTGTAGTCAACATCGTTATTTCGAAAGTCAGTTCTCATCTGAGTTGCTTCTGCTACCGTAAGCCCACGATAGTCAATCAGTATTGCACTGCTGTAATTGGAAAGCTTTTTCTTGATCTCGGCTACAACCTGTTCTTTTTGTTCTCTGGCAGACATTATTAAAAGACCTCCTTTCCTAATGTTTATATTGGTGTCTTATCACAGAAAGGATTTTAAAGCCACAATGCCCCCTTGCCAAAAGGCAAGAGGGCAGTATTGTCAAAATACATTCCCTTACCTCGGCAGGCTGATAATTAAGCTTTTTTAAGCACCTGCTGTCTACGATAAGACCATGTTCCAATATTATTCAGAAATCATTTGTTACTATAGTACAAAGCGTTTCAATTGTCAAGCTTACGCAGCATGATAACTTGTATATTCTAATGCCGTTAAAATCTGCTTGCGTTTATCTTGATCCCGGGGCCCATGGTGCTGGACAGCACGACACTCCGCAGATAGGTTCCCTTGGCAGCTGCAGGCTTGGCTTTAATAATTGCATCCATGAGTGTCTGCAGGTTTTCGTTGAGCTTTTCCGTACCAAAGGACTTCTTGCCGACGGGTACGTGTATAATGGCAGCTTTGTCCAGCCTGTATTCAACCTTACCAGCTTTAATGTCTTGAACGGCTTTTCCTACATCCATAGTTACTGTGCCTGATTTGGGATTTGGCATTAAGCCTTTCGGACCTAAAACGCGACCTAGACGCCCTACCAAACTCATCATATCGGGGGTAGCTACACATACATCGAATTCAAACCAGTTCTCAGACTGGATCTTGGTAATCATGTCTTCTGCGCCTACATAATCAGCGCCGGCTTCTTCTGCTTCCCTGGCTTTATCGCCCTTGGCAATGACCAAAACCTTTACGGTTTTACCGGTTCCATGAGGTAAAACAACTGCACCGCGAACCTGCTGATCAGCATTTCGTGGGTTAACTCCCAGACGAATGGCAATTTCTACAGTCTCATCAAATCTTGCAGTTGCTGTTTTCTGGACCAATTCCAATGCTTCTATCGGATCATACAATTTGCTGCGTTCTACCAGCTTTGTATTTTTCAGGTAATTTTTCCCATGCTTCATTTCCTATTCCTCCTTGTGGTCATATCGGGTTCTCACTACGGGGTTGGGTGGGTGCCCGGGTGGGTAGAGGGTTCCCTGCCACATTATTAATCATGATCTTCTTATATTTTAAAGGCTGTTATCCTTCTACTGTAATGCCCATACTGCGGGCGGTTCCTGCAACCATTCTCATTGCTGCTTCCAAGCTGGATGCATTCAGATCGGGCATTTTAATCTCTGCAATTTCCTGTACCTGCTGCTGCGTAAGCTTTGCAACCTTATTCTCGTTGGGTCTGTCCGATGCCTTGTCCAGACCTGCTGCCTTTTTTATGAGAACAGATGCTGGTGGTGTTTTTGTAATAAAAGTAAAGGATCGATCCTGATATACGGATATAACAACAGGAATAATCATTCCCGCTTGTTTGGCTGTTCTTTCATTAAATTCTTTACAGAAACCCATGATGTTTACACCGTGCTGCCCCAGAGCGGGACCTACAGGCGGTGCGGGTGTTGCCTTGCCGGCGGGTATCTGCAGTTTGACATAACCGGTAACTTTTTTTGCCATCGTTACACCTCCTTAAATGATTAGCTAATCTATATTATTTGGATTTGATGATATTCCAACTCAACAGGAGTATCCCTTCCGAACATGGAAACCATGACCTTGACCTTCTGTTTGTCGTGGTAAATCTCTTCTATGGAACCAATAAAGTTTTCCAGGGGACCTGACACAACTCTGACATTGTCCCCAATCTCTGCGTCGAGCTGAATAGGAATGTGCTCTACTCCCATGGCGCGGACTTCATCATCAGTCAGTGGTATGGGCTTGGAGCCCGGCCCTACAAAACCGGTTACCCCTCGTGTATTGCGTATGATATACCAGGAGTCATCGGTCAGAATCATTTTAACCATAGCATAGCCTGGATATAATTTGCGCATAACAGTTTTTCGCTTGCCGTTTTTTTCCTCAATCTGTTCTTCCATCGGTACCTTGATTTCAAAAATCAGATCCTGCAGGCTGCGGTTTTCAACTGCCTTTTCCAAGTTGGCCTTAACCTTATTCTCGTAACCGGAATAAGTGTGGATGACATACCATTTTCCTTCTGTATTTTCCATATCAGACATAAACCAAGGATCCGGGGTTTTTTCCCTGATCCCCCTCCTTCTCTCAAGTAATTAATTCAAGAAGAGCGCCCAGACCCAAATCAATGAGACCCACGATAACGGAAAAGATCAGAATAAAGGACACCACAACTATAGTGGTATTAATCAATTCCTTGCGGGATGGCCAGCTAACCTTCTTAACTTCAGATACCACACCACGAAAATATTTCACTATACCAGGTTGATTTTTGTTTTTCTTTGGTGCTGGCTTTTTGGCGGTCTTCTCTTTTTTCTTTGCCATTTTTTCACATCCTTATCCTAATCTTGCAA
>DIQU01000068.1:14132-14998 GCA_002426555.1 Firmicutes bacterium UBA5454
TGCTTGCAGTCGGTACATGCCATGGTAACTCTTACTCTCATTGTTAACACCTCTCTTAACATGTGGAATCATCATGATACAAGAACTTCATATTGTATCCCAAATAAAGCAAACTAATTATCAGACTTATCTTTAACGGATTCACTCAGCTTCATAAGCTGATGAGACTCATCTTATTCCACTATGGAAGCAACAACGCCTGCGCCTACGGTTTTGCCGCCTTCGCGAATTGCAAAGCGCAGTCCTTCTTCGATAGCAATCGGGGTAATCAGATTTATGGTCATCTGTATATTGTCACCGGGCATTACCATCTCTACTCCTTCAGGCAGTTCAATAACGCCGGTTACATCGGTTGTCCTGAAATAAAACTGGGGTCGATAGCCGTTGAAAAATGGTGTATGGCGTCCGCCCTCTTCCTTGGTAAGTACATAAACCTCGGATCTGAAATGGGTGTGGGGCTTTATGCTGCCGGGTTTGGCCAATACCTGACCTCGCTCGATTTCGTCTCTTTGTACACCGCGAAGCAATACGCCCACATTGTCGCCGGCTACTGCAGAATCCAGCAGCTTACGGAACATCTCTACTCCGGTTACTACGGTAGTACGGGATTCTGTGTTCAAACCTACAATTTCAACAGTGTCGGACAGCTTGACGGTTCCTCTCTCTACTCTGCCGGTAGCTACTGTGCCGCGACCGGTTATGGAGAATACGTCCTCAACGGGCATCAAAAATGGTCTGTCCGTAGCGCGTACCGGTGTGGGTATATAGTTGTCTACGGCTTCCATCAGTTCAAATATGGACTTGCACCAGGGTTCGCTTTCTACTTCGCTGTCGCTTTGGGAGGCTTCCAATGCCTTAAGAGCAGA
>DIQU01000068.1:15223-16270 GCA_002426555.1 Firmicutes bacterium UBA5454
TTCCCTTACTTCCAGCTCAACCAGCTCCAACAGCTCTTCATCATCTACCATATCGGTTTTGTTCATGTATACAACAATGTAGGGCACGCCTACCTGACGGGCAAGCAGTATATGCTCTCGTGTCTGGGGCATGGGACCGTCGGCTGCAGATACTACCAGAATGGCTCCATCCATCTGTGCTGCGCCGGTGATCATGTTCTTTACATAGTCGGCGTGACCGGGGCAGTCTACATGAGCATAGTGACGGTTTTCAGTCTCGTACTCTACGTGAGAGGTGTTGATGGTTATTCCTCTCTCCTTTTCTTCGGGTGCCTTGTCAATTTCATCGTATTTCGTTGCTGTTGCTCTTCCATACTTTGACATAACCATTGTGATCGCTGCTGTCAGGGTGGTTTTCCCGTGATCTACGTGTCCTATGGTTCCTATGTTGACATGGGGTTTGTTTCTTTCAAATCTTGCCTTTGCCATTAAAAGTCTCCTCCTTTGATAACTAAATCCAACTTCCAATTTTATTTTACTATAACTTTTTCCATTATATTTTTTGGAACTTCTTCATAGTGGGACAATTCCATGTTATATATACCGCGTCCCTGAGTTTTGGAGCGAAGGTCGGTGGCGTAACCGAACATTTCAGCCAGGGGAATAATGCAATCTATCACCTGAACGCCTGCCCGGGCTGTCATTCCTCCAACCTTACCGCGACGGGAATTGATGTCTCCTATGACATCACCCATATATTCTTCCGGTACTGTAACTTCTACCTTCATTGCAGGCTCCAGCAATACAGGTTCTGCTTTTGCCATAGCGTCTTTAACAGCTATGGAACCGGCAATCTTGAATGCCAACTCCGAGGAGTCTACATCGTGGTAGGAACCATCCACCAAGGTGGCTCGAATATCTACAACCGGGTAACCTCCAAGGACGCCGCTTCCCAATGCTTCCTGAATACCATTGTTAACCGGTTGAATGAACTCCCTGGGCACGACGCCTCCAACAATTTTGCTGACAAATTCATATCCTGAGGGTTCTACCTCCAGCCAGACATGA
>DIQU01000038.1:0-349 GCA_002426555.1 Firmicutes bacterium UBA5454
CATATGATTTAAAGCTGTTTTTTCCAGTCTTGATACCTGTGCCTGTGATATGCCGATTTCTTCCGCTACTTCCATTTGTGTCCGCCCATCAAAGAACCTTAAGGTCAGGATCAATTTTTCTCTGTCATTCAACTTCTTCATTGCTTCTTTCAATGCAATTCCTTCCAGCCAGGTATCATCCTTATTCTTATCATCCTGAATTTGATCCATTACAAATATGNNCTGTATGGCATCCAACGCAAATACCACATCTTCACGGGGCATATCCAGTGCTTGGGCTATTTCAGTTACGGTTGGTTCCTTTGAATTTTTAAAGATCAGCTGATCCCGAACCTGCAATGCCTTATAA
>DIQU01000038.1:558-757 GCA_002426555.1 Firmicutes bacterium UBA5454
CCGAACCTGCAATGCCTTATAAGCAATGTCACGCAGGGAGCGGCTGACCCGAATTGAATTGTTGTCTCGAAGATATCTTCTGATTTCTCCAATGATCATGGGTACAGCATAGGTTGAGAATCGGACATTATGGGATGTATCAAAATTGTCTATGGCTTTAATCAATCCTATGCATCCAACCTGAAACAAATCATCTACT
>DIQU01000038.1:940-1136 GCA_002426555.1 Firmicutes bacterium UBA5454
CAAATCATCTACTGATTCACCTCTGTTGTTGAACCGCTGTATAACACTGAGCACCAGCCTCAGGTTCCCCTGTATGAATTCCTGCCTTGCACTTTCATCTCCAGCATGCATTCGCGAAAACAGTTCCATCATCTCTTCATTGGTGAGAACTGGAAGCTGTGATGTGTTTACACCGCAAATTTCGACTTTATTCGTG
>DIQU01000038.1:1305-35192 GCA_002426555.1 Firmicutes bacterium UBA5454
TTTATTCGTGAGCATGCATTTTCCTCCATCCCTAATCCTGTAAAAAACAGGCTGTCCTTCTATTAAGAAAGTATTGCCTTGGATGGAGTAATTTATTCGTTTAGAGCATCCGACTGATTTCCTTTTTTAAACGTTTGATAATGCGTTTTTCCAAACGGGAAATATAGGATTGAGAGATTCCCAGCAGATCAGCCACCTCTTTTTGGGTCTTCTCCGAGCTGTCTTTAAGACCAAATCTCAGCTCTATTATGCATCTTTCCCGCTGTGTCAGATGGTTCATGGCCAAATTCAGCAGCTCTTTATCCACTTCATCTTCAATATATTTTGTAACCAGATCGTTTTCCGTACCCAAAATATCAGAGAGCAATAATTCGTTGCCGTCCCAATCTATGTTCAGGGGCTCATCAAAGGAAATCTCAGATTTAACTTTGCCATTTCTTCGCAGATACATAAGAATTTCGTTCTCTATGCACCGAGAGGCATAGGTTGCCAGCTTGATTTTTTTGGACGGATCGAAGGTGTTTACCGCTTTAATCAATCCTATGGTGCCTATGGATATTAAGTCCTCCACTCCTACCCCTGTGTTTTCAAATTTTCTGGCTATGTAGACAACCAAACGCAGATTTCGTTCAATTAAGGTGCTCTTAACAGAGATATCTCCCTGATCCAGTCTGAAGATCAAATCCAGCTCTTCCTCATTGGATAAAGGCGGAGGAAGGGCTTCATTACCGCTTATGTAATAGATCAGCCTTGCTTTTGCTATTTTAAGTCGGCTGATGATTTTTACCCATAAAACGCGGCAATACATCATCAACATATGATACAAAGTCATGCAACTTACCTCCATCTAACTCCTGACCTCAGACTTCTGACTTCTAATTTCAGACTTCTGACTTCTGACTTCCGACCTCTGACCTCTGACCTCTGACTTCTGCCTTCTGATTTCTGATTTCTGCCTTCAGATTTCTGCCTTCAGACTATGGGACAATTTGAGCTTGTATTAAAGCCTGGTAGCTGTCATCAGCGGATAACTTGTGGCTGCTGATCCCAACCAGGGTTTGTCTGGTTTCCGCCCAGCTTTCTTCTGCAAGAATCCTGATTCGATCCGGTCTAAAAGCCAGAAGATAATCATCGGAAGTATTTATAGTGCGGTAGGGCACTATAAAGAAACGACTGACCCATGTGGATTCGCTTAGAATATTTGTCACATAGTCCAGTTGCTGTTCCTTGCCCTCAAGATATATCATTTGTATTTCAACAGGAAGTATGTTTTTAATGGATTCAAACTCCACCACCATTACCGGACGCCCTGTAACAGGATCTGCCAGTTCGTTTCCTGTATCCAGATATGCATCCAGAATCACACTGTCCTCTCCAAAGTTTACTTCCACTTTATAAACCAGCTGTCGATGGTTTATCCTGAGCTGTAAAAGAGACCACAGCCATCGGTACAGCATGATACCGAATACCAGTGAGTAAATAATGATTTTAATCGGAAAGTCCTTAATGATAAAAATGCCCTTGGATATTTCAATGTCTGCATTAAAAAAATAATAAAGTCCAAAAGCAGCCCCTCCCATCAAAAAGGTTACACCGTAAAAACAAGCCAGTAATTTCAAACCTTCTGAAAAAGAACGTATTCGAAATCCAACTAGCAGCATGGTCAAAGACAGCATTATCTTAAGTAAAACAACAGACAGGATGGAAAAGCCGGGCAGAATGAGCAGTATGGCATAACATGCTCCGATACATGCAGAGCACCACAAGCGCCACACAGGGGCATTGTTTCCGGATATCTTCCATGTGAGCCGCAATACCACAAAATTGACAAGCAGATTATCAAGCCAGATGACATCCAAAAAACGGTACTCCACCCCTACCCCTGCCTTTGTTGTCCTTTGCTTCAACGATTGTATTCATATTAACATATTCAAAATGAAAATCCTGTAGAACGGTGCTCGAAAAGACCATAAAATAACGACAATAAAAGTGCTTTATTGTCGTTATTCAGAAGATTGCAAATTGATATTTCAAACCTTATTTTAAGCGGTTACGTCTGAGGAAGGTAGGAATGTCCAAATCATCGGAGCCATCCCGTTGAGCAGCAGTTTTAACTGATTCCATCACCTTGCTTACCTGTTTGCGCTCCTGTTTTTCCTTTTGATGCTGAAAACCAGTGGCAATAACAATGATGCGTATTTCGTCCTGCAAAACTTCATCTATTACTGCGCCGAATATGATATTGGCTTCAGGGTCGGCTGCTTCTGCAATAAGCTCTGCTGCTTCATTGACTTCAAACAGCCCCAGATTCGGTCCTCCTGTAATATTCAGAAGAACACCTCTGGCACCTTCAATGGTGGTTTCAAGCAACGGACTTCGAATAGCCTGTTTGGCTGCATCTGTGGCTCTATTGTCTCCGCTGCCCTTTCCAATGCCCATATGAGCCAGACCTTTTTCCCGCATAATTGTACGGACATCAGCAAAGTCAAGATTGACCAGCCCGGGAACTGCAATCAGATCGGATATGCCCTGCACACCTTGACGCAGCACATCGTCGGCAACCTTAAAGGCTTCCAGTATGGATGTACGTTTTTCAACAACCTGAAGCAGCCTGTCATTGGGTATGGTTATCAGAGTATCGACCTTATCCTTCAGAAGGGAAATCCCTTTTTCAGAATTCATAGCTCGCAGACGGCCTTCAAAGGTGAAGGGTCTGGTGACAACCCCCACTGTCAAAATTCCCAATTCCTTGGCCAGCTCTGCTATAATCGGTGCTGCTCCGGTGCCTGTACCGCCACCCATTCCAGCAGTAATGAAAACCATGTCTGCACCTTTCAGGGTCTGCAAAATTTCATCCCGGCTCTCTTCGGCAGCTTTTTCGCCAATTTCCGGATCAGCCCCTGCTCCCAAGCCCTTGGTCAGCTTCTCTCCTATTTGTATCTTCTGGGTTGCCTGAGAGATATATAAAGCTTGTTTGTCGGTGTTAATTGATATAAAATCCACACCTTTCAAACCTTCGTGAATCATCCGGTTTATTGCATTGTTACCGGCTCCCCCGATTCCAACTACCTTTATTTGCGCAAATTTATCATTTTCGATATCGAATTCCAGCACGCCATACCCTCCTCTTGTCTATTGAGATAAATCTAAAATTAAATTATAACTTTAATTTTTCCAAGTAAAGCCTTTACCACTTTCCAGGCTGTTCCTTTGCCTGATCTGTTATCAGCAAGCCCTGCACGACCTATAGCATAAATTGCAGAAAACGTTGGACCGGACATTCCCAAAACATCAGGTACTCCCAGCCGGACAGGCACCTTCATCTTTCCGAATGCAAATTCTCGAATTCCTCGAAACAGAGCCAGCCCTCCCCCTGTGAGAACCATACTTTTATAGCTGTCCTGCAAACCTGCATCTGTGATGCGCTTTTGCACAAGATCCAATATTTCATCTGCTCGAGCTTCTACAACTCTTTGAAGCAGTTCCATAGGCACGTTGAAAATTTCTTTACCGTCACGTATGGGCAGGTTCATTTCATATGCGTCCGGAGTCTCCCTTATGGCCAGCCCCAAAACACAAAAGCGTTTCAGCTTTTCTGCTTCTTCATAGGAAACCCTTATGCTTGCAGCGATGTCTCGAGTTATGATATTCCCTCCCAGGGGAAGCCAGTCCAGGAATATGGGACTATTATCCTTATGGATTGCCATGTCTAAAGATTCTCCGCCGACATCAAGCCACAATGCACCTTCTTGCATCTCTTCCTTTGTCAGCAGTGCTTTGCTGCTTGCAAGAGGAACTGGAACCCGGTTTGCCAAATTCACCTTCAGAGAATTCAGGATCTGAGTCATTTGCCGCACAAAATCAGCATCGATACAGATGGCTGAAGCTTCAAGAACCAAAGTACGGCAGGACAGCCCAAGGGGATTGTTTACAGGCATACCATCAGCCAGATAACTTCCATATGCAACTTCTGATACTTTCCATGGAGCAGGCAGTGGATAATCAGCAGCCTGCTTGCGTAAGCCCAGAACATCCTGGCGGGTGACCGGTTGATCCAGAGTGATTTCCACGGGGTTTAAAACCAGACCGCAAAATTCACCAGGTACACCCAGTGAACAGTTATTGATCTTAAAACCTGCCATTTTACCAGCTTGTCTTAAAGCTTCCTCCAAGGCAGTTCTCAATTCCTTATTGGATTTCAAGTTACCATTATGTACAGCTGTATATCCAGCTTGACCAAATCCAGACAAGATTAGACTGTCGTTGCTGCCCCCTTGGCATAATAGCACAGCCACCTTGGTAGTGCCTATATCTATGGCTGTGACAGTATCTTTCAAAGCAGAAACCTCACTTTATCAGTTAGTGTATATAGTCTTTAACTATGTTATCATAAATCCATGTAAAATAGAAACATTATTTGTCCTGATTTTCATGTAAAAATGATTTTTTTCGTAAGACAGCCAGGAAATGCCTTCTGATTAAAGCAAAATTGTTAAACAATCGGTAACCGAATACGAAGATGGCGCAAAGATAAACAGGTACATTCAGTCGATCTCCAAGATAAGTCAAACCGGCAGCCAAAACTGCATTACCGAAAAAACCGGAAATAAAGACATCGGCTTCAAATTCTTTTTCCAGGGAAGAGCGAATTCCCCCAAATACAGAATCCAATGCTGCCAGCACAGCAATGGACATATAAGAGGAGTAGGCTGTAGGAATATCAAGAGGCAGCATCATCCCCAGGAAAATTCCAATCATTATTCCAATGAGAGGCAGCAACATATCATTCATCCTCCTGTAATAGTCTTGCATACTCGTAGTTTGTATCCCCAAGGTAACGGGGAATTTCTATCCGATCCAGCCTTCGGATTTGAAATTCCAGACCCCATGCAAGCAAATCATGGTATATGCTGTCTTCCATTCGTAAACCCTCCATCAGCTTTTCCGGATCTCCAATAGCCTGGATTATAAAAGGCGGAGCAAAGCGCTCATATTTCCCCACATTAATAGTTGGACCGCCGCAGCTGATTCGTGAGTTTGCCATTATCCTTGTTCCATTTACTGCAATGGCTTCTGCTCCTGCCCCTCGCAGTTCATTTATAACATGGAGCATATCGCTGTCATGAACAATAAAGTAGTTAATCATATTGGGGTAATCTACTAAAAAGCTATCTCTTTTTCTATCATTTAAAATTATCTCGACACCGGGGCCCTCAACCCGCAGCAAGCCTGCTCCAAGTTTTGTTTCCTGCAGCTCTTTTTGAAGCTGCTGCAAATGAGTGCTTGTCTGTGCAGCATTATTTTCGTATTCCTTGATTTTTCTTTCCTGTTGTGCAATCAACTGTTCCAATTCCTGCCTTTTACTGTCTAAAGTCTTTTTTTGATTGAGTAGATTTTCAATATTTTGCAGGGAAGTAACACCACCGATTTCTTCCATCGCCTGAGGTTTATCAAAGACCTGTGCTGCAAAGAATCCGAGTATCACACAAACAAGAGTGAACATCCAAATGGTTTCGTTTGCTTTCTTCATTCTGTCTCCTCTCAACTTACCATTATGTTCTAAGCTTGTATTACGACTGGGGAGGCAAGGCATATTCGTTCTGCAACGAGCCACTGTACTTTGGTATGCGTATCAGTTCTTCTCGCCTGATAGTGATTTCCAGATCTTCACCAAGGGTATCAGCTACACCGCCCAATAACTTCAATGAGGCTTCCAGGGTGTCGGGATTACCCAGGGCTTTAATTTCAAAAGGAACCGAATAACGGTTGGTGTTAATCACAATATAGTCTCCCGCACTGCGGATCTCCGTGGTAGAAATAATCCGCTCTCCATTGATATCCAAAGCCTCTGCCCCTGCAGCATTCAGCTCATTGACAAGCATAAGCAGGTCCTCATGGTATACATTCCGAACAATACCATATTCACCCCAATCTTGGTATGGTATTATGTCGACGGTTACTATTACACCGGCCCCTTCCAAATCTGTCAACCCCGCCAGAATTCTGGCCCGTTCAAGTTCCTGATACATGGTATCATTGATTTTTCCTTCGTCCTGGGCAGCATCTTCATATTCCAGGATCCTGACTTCCAGCTCTTTAATGAGGTTTTCCTGGCTTTGCAATTCCTGATTCAGTTTTTGTATTTGAGTAGTAAGCTCCTGGGCACGCTGAAGGGATACATTCCCTCCAACATTTTGTACATTTTTAAATTGGACTGCCAGCATCAAACCCAATATTATGCTTACCAGAGTTATGGCGACTTTTCCACCCAGCGTTTTCAAAACTTCACCTCATTTAATTCTCTGTTCCTTCTTCTGCCGAGGCTCCTTTTTCTTCTCCAAAATTTTCTTCATCCAGACCTTCCTCTTTTGCAGGAGACGGATGAAATACAGCTTTTCCCGGAACACTGATATCCAATTTGCCTTCCTGATCACTTTGAAGTACCTGAGTATAAGCTTCCGAATGCAGCCATCCCATTTTTCTGTCCAGCTCCACTGCCTGTCCCAAATACACTTGAATTACATCTCGGGTAAGAAGGGTGATTTCGTCAGGGTTGTCCAAATTAATGATTCGAATAAGCCCGCCGGTTTCCCATTCTGTAATCGATTCAAGTATCCTGGTTAGAATTTTATATCTGTAGTTATCGCTTTCCGATACCTCCAGCAAGCTTCCTTTTTTTAGCCGGGTAATATGTATACCCTCTACTATGGGAAGAGTTGACTGATCATCTTCCTTGACGATATCTAAAATAAAGCCATTGACATCGATCACCAGACAGGAGCTTAGATAAGGGATAACAGCAACAGGAGTCCTTTCTTCTACAGAAATGACCACCTCATCAGGCAGCCTTACAGAAACAGAATGTACCATGGGAAAGGGCGCACTGCCTTCAATACGGTTTTTAACCAGCCTCTTATCAACTTTAAAAATATTGTCCCCGTAATATATACCTGACATATTTATTATAACATCATTATCCAAGGTCTGACTACCTATAACCGTGCATTTTTCTACTTGAAAAAGCTCTGTCCCTATAAATACAATGGCTGTCAGACAAAGCAGCAATACCATGAATCGGTAAAGTCCGCTTCTTGTCCCACTTCTACTCATAGTTTATCCTCCAGGGGGATTAATGGGTTCTTCGTCACAAAGCACGATTTACAGCAGAGCTTTATGACGAAGCTTTATACCTTAATCTTCTATTCGTACAATATCTGCACCAACATTTCGCAGATATTCATCCAGTTTATCATAGCCCCGTTGTATGTGATGGATGTTATCAATCAGGGTCTCTCCTTCAGCATTCATTCCAGCCAGGACCAATGCTGCGCCGCCTCTTAAATCTCCTGCGGTGACTTCTGCGCCTTTCAGCCTGGGAATTCCTTGAATGACGGCAATTTTCCCTTCCGTTCGAATGTGAGCGCCCATTCGGATCAACTCCGGAACATGCTTGAAACGGTTTTCAAAAATATTTTCCGTAATGATGCTGGTTCCCTTTGCAACGCTCAGTGCGCTCATCAAAAGTGCCTGCATATCCGTCGGGAACCCCGGGTAGGGATAAGTTTTCGTATTTTCAACGGCATTGAGCCTCTGCGGGGCTTGTATCCTCACGGTTCCCGTATGAACACCGTTCACGGGGCTTATTATACAGCCTGTTTCCCTTAATTTGTTCACCAGAGCCTGGATATGCTCCAAAACCACATTATCCACCGCCATGTCACTTCCTGTAACAGCAGCAGCTATCAAATAGGTACCTGCGATAATCCGATCGGGGATCACGGTATATTCCGTTTCATGAAATTCTGCCATTCCATCAATTGTTATGGTATTGCTGCCGGCTCCGTGTACCTTTCCTCCCATGCTGTTGATAAAGTCCTGCAGGTCGGTGATTTCCGGTTCCTTGGCAGCGTTCCGTATTTTCGTACGCCCTTTGGCCTGGGTTGCTGCCAGCATGATGTTTTCCGTAGCACCAACGCTTGGATAATCCAGATGAATATCGGCTCCTGTCATCTTGCTTGCTTCGCACTCCAAGTAGCCATGAGACTCATCAATAATGACACCTAATTGCCGTAAGCCCTGCAGATGCAGATTGATGGGACGCTGCCCGATTTCGCAGCCCCCTGGATAAGTAATTCGCGCTTTCTTCATTCTGGCCAATACAGCCCCCAGCATGACAATTGAGGAACGTATTTCCTTTACATACCTGTCCGGGATCACCCAGCTGTTGATGTCCGAGGGATCCAAAATCAGGGTAGTGTTTTCTCTGCTTACTTGACAACCTATGGATTGCAGAATCAGCAACATATTTTCAACGTCTGCCAGACTGGGGAAATCATAGAGTACTACCGGTTTCCGGGTCAGTATCACAGCTGCCAGAATAGGTAAGATCGCGTTTTTAGCTCCAACAACACGAATCTTTCCCTCCAGCTTTCGTCCTCCCCGGACTCGATATTTTGCCATACAGTCACACCTCTTTCTTCGGCTTTGGGTAGTATCCGGATATGAACATTTAAATCCGTTCAATATCATACTATGCGAAGAAAATCCAGGTGTTACATTACAAGACTATGACGAAATACCGTTCATGCTGTCTTACAATGCTTGGAGATATTTAGCAGTACACCTATGCCAGTCAAAAACATAGCCAGTGAAGAGCCGCCATAGCTGATGAAGGGCAGAGGTACTCCGGTAGTAGGCATGGAAACCGTCACCACTGCTATATTGATAACCACTTGAATAGCTATCATCGAAATGATACCCGCAGCCAACAGACAGCCAAACAAATCCGGTGCGGTTAGAGCGATGCGTATCCCCCGCCATATTAAAATCAGAAAGAGAGAAATCAAAAATGTGATTCCTATGAACCCAAGCTCCTCACCTATTATGGCAAATATGAAATCCGTCTCAGGGTAGGGCAAGTAAAAATACTTCTGCCGGCTTTGTGCAAGACCCAGTCCGAAAAGACCTCCCGAACCCAGGGAATATAAGGATTGTATTAACTGCCAGCCACCTTCCAGGGGATTTGCCCAAGGATCCAAAAATGATGTAAAACGCTCAAATCGATAATCCGCTGACTTGGTTAATACCACTGCGGCTGCAGCACCAGCCCCTACAAGCCCCCCAAGATGCAATATCCTGGCTCCGCCTGCAAAGAGCATAACCATGGTTAGTATCAATATGCTGCCTGCAGTACTTAAATTAGGCTGAAGCAGAATCAAACCAAAAACCAGTCCGGCTGTTATTAAAATCGGCACCAATCCTGTAAAAAATTTCTTAATCCTTTCTCTGTCACGAGAAATGGTATCAGCTATGAAAAAAATCATTGCGAATTTTGCTATCTCTGCAGGTTGAATGCTCAAGTTGCCTATGCCCAGCCATCTTTTTGCATTATTGCGCGGTTCTCCTATTAAAAGCACCAATATCAACAGGATAATGCTGATAATGATAAAGAGCCTGGAATATTTTTGCAGCTTGTAATAATCTATCCGGGATGCTGTAAACAACCCTGCAAATCCTATAAGCGCCCACAGACATTGCCGCTTGAAAAAATATAAACCATCTCCCCAGTTTTCTGCCGCACTGTAATAGCTTGCGCTGAATACCATTACTATACCGATGGCAACCAGTATGATGGTAGTCAATAGAACCGGAAAGTCAACAGGTCCTTTCTTCACGTTTCCTACCCCCTCAACGCCTTAACTGCCTCCTTGAATATTCGTCCTCTCTCCTCAAAGTCCTGAAACATATCCCAACTGGCACAGGCAGGGGATAACAGCACATTCCATCCCGGACAGGAGAGCGTACAGGCTTTCTCCACAGCTTCTTCCATGGTTTTTGTCATATGAATGTTGGTAAAGCCTTTTTCTTTGGCAGCTGCAGCAATGATATCGGCAGTTTCTCCCAGCAGAACCAATTCCTTGATTTTTGTACCAAAAGCATCTACAAAATCTGAAAAACCGGCTTTTTTATCAAATCCGCCTGCAATGAGTACTACTGACCCTTTAATGGTCTCAATAGCCTTAATGGAGGAATCCGGATTGGTTCCCTTGGAATCGTTGTAATAGCTGACACCGTCTATGGTGTCCACCTTTTCAATTCTATGCTCTACTCCTGGAAACTCCTTCAACACCCTAGCTATTACAGAGGACTCCACTCCGGTAAGTGCAGCTGCCAATGCGGATGCCAATGCGTTTTCCAGGTTATGAGCGCCTGGAATGCTCACCTGCTCAACAGGGCATATGGATAGGGCTCCCTTGCCTGTATTAATCATGATATTTCCATTTTCTACCCAGGCACCTTCCTTCAAAGCTCGCAAGCGGCTGAAGAAAAACACCTTACTTCCATTATCAGGCTTAAGTTCCTTTAAAAGAGAATCTTCTCCGTTAAGGATAATGAAGTCTCCTTCGCCTTGGTTCTCAAATATCCGCGCTTTGGCTGCCAGATAATTTCCCATGGTTTTGTGGCGATCCAGATGATCTGGGGTAAGGTTAAGTATAAGAGAAATCCAGGGACGAAATTCATCTACTGTTTGAAGCTGGAAGCTGCTGATTTCAACAACTGCCATATGAGAGGGATCCATATCCTCTACCCCTGCTGTAAAAGGAACTCCAATATTACCTGCTGTATGGGTTGTTCTGCCTGATGCCTTGACAATTTCGCCCAGCAATGTTGTTGTCGTGGTTTTTCCATTGGTGCCTGTGACAGCTAAAATTGGTGCCTTACAATATTGATACGCCAATTCAACCTCACTTATAACTTTTATTCCCATAGCTTCTGCCTTGACAAGAAAAGGAACATCAGTTGGAATGCCCGGGCTCATTACAATAAGATCCAGCTTTTTCAGCAGTGTATCCGGCTCCTGTCCCAGACAAAACTCACAATGAACAGTGGTCTTCAGTTCCTCCACCAAAGAACTGATTTCATTATAGGATTTTTTATCATAAACAATAACATGTGCACCATACCTGTACAGCAGCTTGGCAGCGGATACACCGCTGCGTGCCATGCCTGCTGCCAACACAGTTTTCCCCTTGATTTCCATACCCATATCCTCCTAGATGCTCAAAAGCGTAAGCAAGCACAAAAATGCAGCAGCAATCATAAACATGGAAACTACCCTGGTCTCGGGCATACCTTTCAGCTCGAAATGATGATGCAGGGGAGCCATTTTAAATATCCTCTTACCTCGCAATTTAAAGGATCCTACCTGCAGAATCACAGAAATGGCCTCTGCCATATAGACCCCGCCAAAAATGGGCAGCCACAGGGGAATTCTCAGGAGTATGGACAGGGCAGAAATTGCACCGCCCAATCCCAGAGACCCTGTATCTCCCATAAACACCTGTGCCGGATGTGCGTTATAGCGCAGAAAGCCTAGCAGCGCACCGGTTAGTGCGGCAGAAAACACGATCAAATCCTGATAATTTTCAGCCAGCCTGCCCAGACCCCCCTCAGCTGCAAGCTCAACTGCAAAGCTGAGAATAATGCTGAGAGTCGCAGAAATTATTAGAGTTACTCCGGAGCAAAGTCCATCCAGACCATCCGTAAGATTGACGCTGTTAACAGTGCCTATAATAATAAAAACGGCAATGGGAATGTAGAAAACCCCTAAATCCCATTCCATAGCTGTAAAAGGAATTATAACGCTGCTTCCAATATGAGGATCCAGATATGCATAAAAAGCCAAAGCCACAGCTATAATCAGCTGACTGATTATTTTCTGGTAGGCTCGCAGCCCCAGTGATCGTTTTCTCACTACTTTGATATAATCATCGAAAAATCCAATAAGTGTAAAACCCAAAGTTGTAAGTACTGCAACTGATGTATACTTCCCATTTCCTCTGGTTTGAAGCAGACTAATCAATATTAAGGGAACCAGAAAAATAATTCCTCCCATGGTTGGTGTTCCGCTCTTGCTAAGATGAGTTCTGGGGCCATCGTCCCTGACCGTTTGTCCGAATTTTAATTTCTTTAACCATGGGATAAGTATAATGCCCAGCAGAAGGGTAAGCAAAAAGGAAATAATAACAATGAATGCATAAATTTTCAATTTGAATCCCTCTCCTGTCTTAGATGTGATACAATTTCTTCCATTTTCATTCCCCTGGAACCTTTCACCAGTACTCGATCTCCATGCCATAGATTTTCTTTCAACCAATAAATAATTTCCGAATTACTGTTTCTATGAATAACAGCCTTCGGATTCATTCCTGACTTAAGGGCGCCTTCTGCTGTCCATATACCTGCCTTGCCTATTGTAATCAAAAGATTGATTCCATAGTCGGCCACCCATTTCCCAATCAGTCGATGGGCTTCCTTTGTGTATTCTCCCAGCTCCAGCATATCGCCAAGGATGGCAATTTTGCGGGAACCCTCCTTCATGTCCTCCAATATTTTCAGTGCCGCCTGAACAGAATCCGGGCTGGCGTTATAGGCATCGTCTATGACCTTGACATCTTCAAGGCTTGGAACAGAGAAAATATCCAATCGCATATCAGCGCCTGTATATAACGTAAGAGCTTTTTGAATATCTGCCAATTCCACCCCAAATTCCCTGCCTGCCGCGATGGCTGCAAGGCTGTTAAGTACATTGTGTCTGCCAGGTACCTTAAGGCTGATAGACCATGTTCTACCCTCAGCTGCCAAATCATATGTGATACCTGTTTCACCCAGCAATTGAATGTTTTCTGCTCGGTAATCGACTTCATCTCCGGTTCCGTACCGCACCACTTTATAAGGAGTTGAAATATCTATCATCCGCTTTCCTTCGCGCCTAAGAATGTCGTTATCATCATTTAAAAAAACAGTACAGCCATCATGGAGATACCCCAGAACTTCCGACTTTGCCTTCCAGATATTATCCCGGCTGCCCAGTTTTTCCATGTGCGACACACCTATATTGGTGAAAACCACTGCCCTGGGCGGTGCAATTGCAGTCAGGCGCTTAATCTCACCAAAACCACTCATTCCCATTTCCAGCACCCCAATCTCATGATGTGGTTCCAATTGGAACAGAGTCATGGGTAGACCAATTTCATTATTGAAATTTTCCTCTGTCCTCAACACTTGATACTTCTTTGAAAGAACCAAACTGAGCAGATCCTTGGTTGTGGTCTTACCAGTACTGCCGATTACAGCTATGATGGGAATGGGAAGACTTCTTAAATACCATGCAGCCAGTTCCTGTAGAGCTTTAAGTGTGTTCCCAGTAACTATTGTATGTACTCCCTGGGGCAAAGTTTTGTTAAGATTATGTGTCAAAACAGCGGCAGCACCTTTTTCTGCTGCCTGTATTATATAATCATGCCCATCAAAGTTTTCACCTTCAAGGGGTACAAAGAGTTCGCCCGGCTGGATTGTCCGGCTGTCCGTAGATACACCGCTAATGACAGCGGCTGACCCCTTACTCGCGGCTCTGCCTCCAATAGCATCAGTTACCTCTTTAATGGACAATGGTTTCATTAGACCTTCTCCCTCCCCAGTATCTCAGCAACAATTTCTTTTTCATCAAAGGGAATGATTTGCCCTTTTAACAACTGATAGCTTTCATGACCTTTTCCTGCCAAAATTATCAAGTCTCCGGCTTTTGCATTATCCAAAGCATATTTTATGGCTTCTCTGCGATCCACTATTACTTCATAGGGGCAGTCAGTCTTGATTACCCCGGGCAAAATATCATTAATGATATCCATAGGTTCTTCATTGCGGGGATTGTCAGAAGTTACTATGCAAAAATCAGAATATTCTCCGCAAACCTCACCCATCAATGGACGTTTGGCATGGTCCCTATTTCCGCCACAGCCGAATAAGGTAAGCAGTCTTCCATCAGTCAGATCTCTGGCAGTTGTCAGTATGTTCTTTAAGCCATCCGGAGTATGAGCATAATCAATGATCACTGAATAGTCCGTATTGGTATCCAATAGTTCAAAACGACCGCTGACTCCGCGTATTGCTTCCAGCCCCAGCTGGATGTCTTTTAGTGAAATCCCTGCAGCATAACAGGCAGAAGCTGCTGCCAGTGCATTATATACATTGAAAATTCCCGGAGTCTGCAAATTGATACCAATCTTACCGCCTAAAATATGAAGGTTGAAGGAGACCCCCTCTGCCATTATTTCAATATCTCGAGCAAAAATATCCGCTGGTTTGTATATTCCATATGTAAATGACGGACATTCCAATTTCTCCAGAATGATTCGTCCGCTTTCATCATCCACATTGATGACAGCCAATTGGCTTTGATCAAACAACTTTGCCTTGGCTTCTCGATACTTTTCCAGGGTGCCATGGAAGTCCAAATGATCCTGGGTCAGGTTTGTAAATATGCCCACTTGATATATGCACCCAGCTACCCGGCTTAATTCCAGAGAATGAGAAGAAACCTCCATAACTGCTGCAGTAACACCCTCTTGAATCATCTCATGGAACAGCTGCTGCAAATCAGGGGATTCCGGTGTGGTACGTTCAGCAGGTATCACTCGGTCACCAATAAAATTGCATATGGTACCAATGAGTCCTGTCTTCTTCCCTGCCCGTTCCAAAATAGACTTGATCATATAGCTTGTAGTGGTTTTCCCGTTGGTGCCGGTTACCCCAAATAATATCAGATTCTCCGTGGGATTTCCATAAAAATTGGATGAGAGCAGCCCCATGGACTTGCGGGTATCCGATACAAATATTTTGGTAATTCCAACCGGCAGATCGATGTCTCGCCGCAATAATACAGCAACAGCCCCTTTATCAACTGCCATTGCTGCATAATCATGACCATCTGCATTATATCCTTCTATACAAAAAAACAAGGACCCTGGGGTCACCCGTCTTGAATTATAATGAATCATACTGATGGGGATGTCTAAAGATCCTTCTGTGTGAAGAACTTCCATTCCTTTCAGCAATTCTCTGAGTTTCATTCCCAATTCCTCCCGAATGCCAGCCTCGCAGGCGGTTTATCTCACTTGTAAGTATATACATAACACTGCCAAATCATACCTTTTCAGAGATCTCGTAAGGGAGGCCTCTTTACAGCTTATTGCGGCGCCTGAAAGGTAACGGTGATGATGGTGTCCGGTTCAACCATGGTTCCAGCTGCAGGTTTCTGGCTTACAGCCAGACCTGTTCCCTCTATTCTCAAGCGAAGCCCTTCAGATGTCAAGATGTTGTTTGCTTCTCGTATGGATTTCTTTGTCACATCGGGAACTTCGATCTGCCGTTCGTTTTTCGGTTCTCCGCTTTCACTGCCTGTATAAAGAAGTACTGTTGTATCAACCATAACCTCTGCACCAGGTAAAGGCATCTGCTTGATTACCCTGGTTCCCGCTTGATCATCAAGATAACTCAGGCCTGCATCTCGAAGCTTTTTAGCGGCTTCTGTCAAGCTTCCTCCAGTAACTTCCGGCACAGTAACCATCTTTGTCTGTTCACTCGTACCCCCATCAAGAACCGGTTCTACTCCCATGTAATTCAAAGAGTCTTCCAGTATCATTTTCACATAGGGAGCAGCTACCACGCTGCCGAAGTCTACTGCAACTTTTGGCTCATCTACCATAAACAATACCAAAAGCTGTGGATCGTCTGCTGGTGCAAAACCTATGAAGGAGGCTACTACAGCACCCTGCTTGATGCCTCCCCCCGGGTTGTATTTTTGAGCAGTGCCTGTTTTTCCAGCAACTCGGTAGCCGGGTATATAGGCATTTTTCCCACTGCCTTCCTTTACAACAGCCTCAAGTATATCTCGCATGATGCTGGATGTACTTTCCGAGATAACTTTTCTAACAATGATCGGTTTCATCTCTTCATAAATGTACTCATTTCCATCATCAAACTCCAAAGCCTTCACCAGCCTGGGTTGCATCAAATTGCCACCGTTGATAACAGCAGCAGTTGCGTTAATCAACTGAATGGGTGTTACAGCTATTGCCTGACCGAAACCCATACGAGCCAAGTCGACTTTTTTAACAGAGGCTTCATTCATTACAACGCCTCTCTCTTCTCCATAAATGTCGATTCCCGTACGGCTGCTAAAGCCAAAGGCTTCCAGATAATCGTAAAATTGTGTCACTCCCATGCCTAATGCCATATCCATAAAAGCAGGGTTACAAGAATTTTGAACTGCCTTGTGGAGGGTCTGATGTCCATGCCCTCCAGCTCTCCAACATTTAATCCGCTGACCATCTACTATTCTGTAACCAGGATCATTAAATGTAGAATTTACAGTTATTGTGCCTGATTCCAATGCAGAAGCTGTTGTTATGACCTTGAATGTAGAGCCTGGATCCATATTGTCCTTAACGGCTATATTTTTTATAAAAGCCTCCATACCCTCATAACCCAATTCGCGGGGCGGTTCATTGGGATCGAAGTCCGGGCGGTTTGCCATGGCAAGAACATCCCCGGTCTCAGGATCCATAACTATACAATATACCTTATCAGCCTGATACTGTTCCATGGCGTCGGCAACAGCCTTCTCTGCGAAATGCTGAATTATCTGGTCAATGGTAAGGATAACATTCCAGCCATCAATAGGAGGAACCATCCTATCTACATTTGTAGGGGTTTCCTTCCCCTGGGCATCGGTTTCCATTATGATTTTGCCCGGCAAACCTTTCAGGTATTTATCATAATAGAGTTCAATTCCCTCCTGACCAACAATTCCTTCTGCAGGCTCGGCATACTTCTTGGTAAAACCTAAAATGTGAGAGGCTGTACTTCCATTGGGATAATAACGTTTGGGTTCCACGGTGAAGTAAATTCCCTTGACATTCAATTCCCGTATGGCAACAGATTGTTCTCGAGTCAACTGGCGTTTTACCCACACCTCGGATTTGCTTTTATCAGATATCTTTGTATAAAGCTCTTCTGCATCCATATCCAGAATATCTGCAAGTTTCGCAGCTGTATCCTTGGGATCTGTCAGCTGTTTCGGCCGTACGGCTATGCTGTCGGCAGTTGCACTTTGTGCCAGTATTTCTTTATTTCGATCATAAACAATGCCTCTTTGAGGATACACATCCAAAGACCGTGTCCACTGATCAAGTGCCTTGTTCTGAAGTTCCTGTCCCCATACCAACTGAATATAGCCGCTTCGTATTATCAAAACCAATAAAATCAGGAAAATAAACAGTAAAAGAAGCAAAAGCCTTCTTCTGTTTGTTACTGCCGGTACAGACACCAGCAATCCCCCCTTCCAAAAAACGAGAAACAGCCTTTAGTTGGATAATCCAAGAAAGAGGCTCCATAAGCTTTGCTCAGATTTGGATTTATCAGCAGAAGCATCGACTTGCTCCACTGATTTATTCAATTCCGGAAGAACCACATATTCCACCTGACTTTCATCCGGATACTTCATACCCATTTCCGTTGCAGAAAATTCTATGGTGCCCAAGTCCTTGCAGTAAGCCAATTCTACTTTCAAGTTTTTCCTGCGAAGCTTTTCCTCCTCCAAAGTCTGCTCCAGGACCAGGATTGATCTGTGATTCTGTGTTATTTGAGCGTAGCGAAAAACCGTAAAACTTGCAGCTGCAAAGCAAAGCAATACCATCCCGATGGTCAGTACATTCTTCCATGTGTGATTCTTCCTGACAGGTAGCTGCCGGGTTTCTTTCCGAGGTTTCGGCTCTTCTCTTCCAATTGGTTCCAGTACTGGAACTCTATCTTCCATATATGCATATTTCTCTGCTAACATTTTTATTCAGCCTCCCAGCTGTTTATGTATTCCTATGCATTATCGTTTTCGGCATACTCGTAATTTTGAGCTTCGAGCCCGCATATTGGTGCTTATTTCCTCTTCTTTGGGCACCACCGGCTTTCTGGTGATGATATCCACCACCGGCATTTTTTTGCAAATACAAATGGGTGCATCGGGAGGACAGGTGCATGGCTCTTTCAAACTGCGAAAGATGTTTTTTACAATTCTATCCTCCAGAGAATGAAAGCTGATAATGCAGAGTCTGCCACCGGGCTTGAGCACTTCAACTGCATTTCGCACAGCTTCCTCAAGCAGGCTGAGCTCCTGATTGACAGCTATCCTAAGTGCCTGAAAGGTGCGTCTGGCTGGATGGTGACCTCCCCGCCTTGCTGCAGCAGGAACTGCCTTCTTAATGACTTCCACCAGCTGTACAGTGGTCTTAATGGGACGATTTTTAACTATAAATTCAGCGATACGCTTGCTCCAGCGTTCTTCCCCATATTCCCAGATAATCCGTGATAATTCCACCTGGGAGGATCCATTCACCAAATCATAGGCGCTTAAATCCTGGGTTGTATCCATGCGCATGTCCAAAGGGGCATCTTCATGATAGGAAAAACCTCTATTTGGTGTATCCAATTGATAAGAAGATACCCCCAGATCCAACAAGACCCCATCTACAGTGATGATACCAAGCTCGGACAATATGTTCCTGATATCAACATAGTTACCATGAATCCCCAGAAATGAATTTGAATACTCTATCAATCTCGCTGAAGCTGCCTGGATGGATGCAGGATCCCGATCAATCCCAATTAATCGTCCAGAGGGGTAAATCCGTTTCAAGATTTCCAGGGAATGTCCTCCGCCGCCCAGAGTACCGTCTACATAAATTTCACCGGGGACTGGTTTCAGGTATTCCAGAGTTTCCTGTAATAGAACAGGAACATGATGAAAATTCATTGAATGCCCTTTCTTTAGCATGAACTAAATGCCCAGTTCTGCCATTTTTTCTATAATTGCCTCCTGATCCATGCTGGATTCTCCATTATAGCTTTCCCAAGTGTCTCTGTTCCATATCTCCACTCTGGTTGATACACCTATAATGGATAAATCCTTTTCCAGGGAGGCATATTCTCTGAGAGTGACCGGGAGCAGGATTCTACCTTGTTTGTCAGCCCCGCATTCTGCAGCTCCGGCAAAGAAAAATCGAATAAAGGCACGTGCTTCCTTACTGGTAAGAGGAAGGGTTCGCAGTTTTTGTTCCAGGATACTCCACTCTTCAGCGGGATATACAAACAGACAATTATCCAAGCCCTTGGTAACAAAAAAATTTTCACCCAGGTCTTCTCGAAACTTGGCCGGCATGAATACCCTGCCTTTCGGATCAATTGTATGTTGATATTCTCCAAAGAACAAAACGGGCTCCTCCTTTCACCACAAAAATCATACCCATGGGATGCTGTACTCATTACAAACCACTTTACACCACTTTACACCACTTTCATCTACTATTCTATATGAATTACTAAATTCCTGCCAACAATTTAAAATAATTTAAAATAAAAAGAGTATACCATTTCTTTTCGGTATACTCTTTTAACTGTTTATATGTTATTTTTGCTTCAGACAATCTGTTTCAATCTAAAATCAAGGTAATCACAGGAGACAAGATGATATTCCGTACTCTCATATTCACCTTCAAAAGCTGTTCGGCACCCCTCTCCATGAAGGTGACCGTATACTACATGAGCCGGCTTGTACTCAACCAAGGTATGAACCATTTCCGCGGGCCGGCCTTTTTCATCAAAAGGCGGATAATGCAGCAGAACAATTAAATTTTCATATGAAGCTGCGCTGTCAAGAGAGAGCCTGAGTCGTTGTATTTCCCTGTTGTATATTTTGGCATCCTGCTGACTGAAGTCCTTCATACCGGGGTTAATCCAGCCTCTGGTTCCGCAAAAGGTAAATTCCGACTCTTTGATACTGTCATTTTGCAAAACATGCATGGATGACGGCAGTGTACTGCGAACCTTGGATATGGAAGACCACCAGTAATCGTGATTTCCCTTAATCAAAATTTTCTTTCCCGGCAGTTCTCCAATGCTGTCCAAATCAATTCGGGCATCAGACAGCTTAATAGCCCAGCTGATATCTCCCGGAATTAACACAATATCATCACAGGAGACCCGCTCTGTCCAATCCTGCTGAATCCGCTCCCAGTGATTTTCCCATTGCTTTCCAAATATATCCATAGGCTTATCTGCTGCACAGGAAAGGTGCAGGTCACTTATGGCAAAAATAGAAGTTTTCATAGCGCCTCTGGAATTAGATTGTTTTCTTTTAAAAGCTCTGCAATTATCTGGTTAACTTCCATAGCTGATAGAGAACTGTCTGTAATGGATATGGTGATACAGGCTGCCTGGCTGCTGCGATAATAATCCTGCAATGGCGCTGTTTTCATTCTGTATTCATCCAAACGCTGTACAATGGTTTCCTCGTTGTCATCCCCTCGGCAGATCAGGAGTTCACCGCAGTCCATACAATGTGTCAGTCCCTGTTCCTCGTGATACACCTTCTTGCAGCCAGAGCATACTCTTCTGCCCAGAATACGATAGAACAACACCTCTTTGCTGACATCCAAATCGATGACAAGATCTACCTTCTTGCCCAAAGCAGCCAAATTTTCATCCAGGGTTTCTGCTTGAGCGATGGTTCTTGGGTATCCATCAAAGATAACACCCTTTTCGTATTTTGGTTTTTGGATTGCCTGCTCAACCACCTTGTTAACAACATCATCAGATACCAACTCGCCTTTTTGCATAACTTGAACTTGTTGATATAAGGGATGAGACGGCTCCTTTTGAACTTCTCGAAGCAAGTCCCCTGTAGACAAAGGTTTGGCGTTCAGACGATCAGATAAAAGGTTACCCTGGGTTCCCTTTCCGGAGCCCGGAGGTCCCATTAAAATAACATTCATACGTAATTCCTCCTCATTCTACTGCAACAATGAACGGACGGTCAGCTTACTGTGTCCCGATCATTTATCAATTTTACTAAAAAAATACAAAAAAGGCAAACTGTCTTTTTTTAATCTGCCAGAATTTTTTCCAATTGCTCCATAGCGTTTTCAATGCTGTCAGCCGGCTCCAGAGGGTATCCTCTTTTTTTAAGGCGGTCAAACAAATCCACCAATATAGGCGGCTCCAAATTGGCCTCTCGCAACAGATCTACCTGTTCAAACACTTCCTTTGGGCTTCCCTTTGTTACAATCAAGCCCTTGTTTATTACATAGATCATATCAGAAATTAAAGGCACTATGTTTATATCATGCGTAGTAATCACCAGGGTAATACCATTTTCTTTGTTTAGACGATTTAACAAAATGATCATCTCTGCCTTGGATTTGGGATCCAATCCATCAAAGGGTTCATCCAAAATCAGAATTTCAGGCATCATGGAAATAGCTCCAGCCAAGGCTGCTTTTTTCTTCTGACCGCCGCTGAGATAGTGAGGGATTTTTTCCAAAATGTCCTCTATTCCCAGCATTGAAGCTATCTTTTTAACCCGCTCATCCACTTCCTGTCGGGAAAACCTTTCATTTCGCAAAGAGAAAGCAATGTCATCATACACCCTGGGACCGATAATCTGTTCATCTACGTTTTGGAATACTACGCCGATATGTTTTCGAACATGGTTAAAATTCTTATCCGGCTGCATCCCCATAACTTTGACCTGTCCCTCTACAGGTGACAATAAACCCAGGATATGAGATATCAATGTGGTCTTGCCAGCACCGTTGGGACCCAGGATCATCACCCTCTCACCAGGTTTGACTACGAAATCCAAGCCACAGAGGCTCACTTCTGTTTTATCCGGATATATATGCCTGATACAATGCACCTGAATCAAATCTTCCATGGAATCAACACTCCCGTCAATACAATCAGTGAAAACAACAGCAATAAAATATCCACCCACCGCAGGGGTCCCCATTCACGTGTTATTGGAATTTTACCATTATATCCCCTGAGGGAATAAATTCGGTACAGTCTTTCACTCATATCAAATGCATGTATTGTCATTACACCTAATGCACCAGCGGCATTTTTCAGATTGAACAGGAGTCTCATGGGATGTAACCCGCCGCGCAGACGGACACTCTTAACCATGTCTTCCAGCTTGTCAATCAATATGAAGAGAGAACGGTAAGTGAAAATAAATAAATCTATGATTACCCCCGGCAGTACATGGGAAAACACAGCAAATATGTCGGTGTAGGGAGTCGTCGCAATTAGGAGCAGCATATTCAAAGCAGCCCCCAAGGCCTTTATCATTACCATTACAGCTGCTGTCCAGGACTGCTGTAATTGAATTAAAGCAAAGAGCAGGCTGAATACAATGGAATAGAGAGCCAGGTGGAATATTTCCCTTGCATTAACCCCAGACAGCAGAATGAAAGCAACAGGAATCACCAAAAGGAAGACTGCCTTATGTATTTGGTTCGAAAATATCAGGGCAGCTAAAAACAGAAACGACATAATAACCTTGGTGAAGGGAAGTGCATGGTGAAGGAAGCTGTCCCCATTATTAGCCATGTGATCAACTGCAGCTATATGCATTTTAGCGAAACTCCTTTATGTGGGATGTACAATATCAAGAAAATCCGGTCTGACCTTGGAAAAGAAATTTACTATCAACCCGGTAAGCAGAGACTCTATGAATATACCCGACAATATGATCATGATAACAGCACTCCACCCTGTTATGGACAGAAACTTAACGCCCTCTGCCTCAGCTGCTTTGTGTTCGTCATAATTCTCAGGAAGTTCTTCCTCTTGTTTACTTTCTGCGAAATGTACTTCTTCTCCATGGTTTTGACCATGGTCATGAAAAGGCAATACCTCAGACAAACCTGCTGTGGAAGCAACCAGGATTAGCATTAAGGCAGTTGATAATAAAAGTGCAGTTATATTGGACAAAATAGCTGAGAATGTGCAGCTCAACCTGCCAGACAGGATTTTGAACAGATAATAGCCTGCAATGGCTTCTCCCCCCATCAGCAGTGTGTTGATGCCTATTGCTGTAAATCCTCCATGACCCATCAATGCCAAAATGGTGTTGACTACAAAAATGGCAATGAAGCTTAAACCAGGACCGGCTAAAATACCGCATAATACCGCCAGACTTAGATGAACCGGAAGAAAGCCCAAAGGAACAGACATAAAAATAAGCATCAGGGCAGCTATAACCCCTGCAAAAGGAATTTTTCTTCTAAGCTCATCACCTTTGATTCTTCCGGTAAACAGCCAAAGCAAAGCAAAACACAGGACAAAACCAAGTATCCACCAGGCTGGAGGAATTACTCCATCCGGTAAGTGTATGTGGCTCATAATGTAACCCCCGCTTCAAAATGCATATCATTTGCATTTACTATTATATTCTATAAACCCTTTATTATACTGTCAAGTGAATTTGTTATTGTTACCACAAAAATATTAAAAACCCTGCTTTTCCATATAACCGATATCGATAATTAATAATATAACTTGATTTTATCAGCAAGCTTTGTTAAATTAATATCTATACTTAAGTGATTTTAAGATCTGTCTTCCTAACGGAAGCTGTCTTTATGTATTGAGGGAGGAAACAATATGTATAGGATAATTAAGAAAACAATTTTGAATCCAACTGTTACCAGGATGGAGATCTCAGCACCACTGATAGCAAGGAAAGCAGAACCCGGTCAGTTTATCATCCTTCGTGTTGATGAAAATGGTGAAAGAATGCCCTTGACCATAACTGATTATGATAGAGAAAAAGGCACGGTTTCCATAATATTTCAAATCGTCGGTGCAACAACCGAAGCCCTTAATCATTTGGAGGAAGGTGACTCCCTTCATGACTTTGTTGGACCTCTGGGTAAGGCAACAGAGACAGAAGGTTTGAACAAGGCAGCAGTCGTAGGCGGCGGTGTCGGATGTGCGATTGCCTACCCTGTTGCCAAAAAGCTTCATAATCAGGGTTGTGAAGTTCATTCCATCATCGGTTTTCGCAACAAGGACCTGTTAATACTGGAAGATGAGTTCAAGCAAGCAAGCGACAAGCTGATTATCATGACTGATGACGGCAGTTATGGACAAAAGGGTCTTGTCACCAATGCTTTGAAAGAACTGCTTGAAGGTGGTCAAAAGTATGACCAGGTTATCACTATTGGCCCCCTTATTATGATGAAATTTGTAAGTAAGCTGACGAAAGAGTATGGAGTTAAAACTGTTGCCAGTATGAACCCCATCATGATAGATGGAACAGGTATGTGTGGAGGCTGCCGTGTCACCGTAGGGGGCAAGACGAAGTTCGCCTGTGTCGACGGTCCGGATTTCGACGCTCATGAGATTGATTTTGATGAAGCAATGGCTCGCAGTGCCACATATAAACCTTTTGAAAGAAAAGCTCATGATGAAGTATGCAATCTGTACAACAAGGAGGTTGAATAACATGGCAAAGCCTAATATGTCAATGAAGAAAAATGAAATGCCTGCACAGGCTCCAGATGTGCGAAACAGCAATTTCCTGGAAGTAGCCCTCGGATATACTCCGAAGCAGGCAAATGACGAAGCAAAACGCTGCCTCCAATGTAAACATAGGCCTTGTGTCAATGGCTGCCCTGTAGGGATTAATATTCCGGCATTTCTCAAAGAGACCGCCGAGGGAAATTTTGAGGCTGCTTATGAAATTATAAGTGAATCCAATTCTCTGCCGGCTGTATGCGGCAGAGTATGCCCCCAGGAATCTCAATGCGAGCAATTTTGTGTTCGAGGCAAAAAAGGTGAACCTGTAGCAATAGGCAGATTGGAGCGTTTTGTTGCAGATTATCATATGGCGAACAGTAAAGAAAAGGTGGAAAAGCCGGCATCAAATGGTCATAAGGTTGCTATAATCGGTTCTGGTCCATCCGGTCTTGCCTGTGCAGGGTTACTTGCAAAAAAAGGTTATCAAGTAAGCATATTTGAAGCATTGCATCTTGCAGGCGGTGTGTTAGTATATGGAATTCCGGAATTCAGGCTGCCAAAAGCAATAGTACAAAAGGAAATTGACACGTTAAAGGATCTTGGTGTGGAAATTGCCACCAATATGGTTATCGGAAAGGTTTTGTCCATTGATGAACTTATGAAAGATTACGGCTTTGAAGCTGTATTCATAGGCTCTGGAGCAGGGCTTCCCAAATTCATGAATATACCCGGTGAAAACCTGAACGGTGTCTATTCTGCAAATGAATTTCTTACCCGTGTCAATCTTATGAAGGCTTATAAGTCAGACAGTCACACTCCCGTATATATTGGTAGGAAAGCTGTAGTTGTCGGTGGCGGAAATGTTGCTATGGACGCAGCCAGGTGTGCAAAACGTCTTGGATCAGATGTAAGTATAGTATACCGTCGTACTGAAAAGGAATTGCCTGCAAGAATGGAAGAAGTTGAGCATGCCAAAGAAGAAGGCATCGAATTTATGTTCCTGACGAGTCCAATTGAAATAAAAGGCAATGAAAATTGCTGGACTGACAAGATAATATGCCAGCAAATGGAGCTCAGTGAACCCGATGATTCCGGCAGGGCTAGACCAATACCGATTCCTGGCAGTGAATTTGAAATAGACGCAGACAGTGTCATTATGTCCATAGGCACTTCACCCAACCCATTGATAAAGTCTACAACCAAAGGACTTGAAACCCATAAATGGGGCGGAATTATTGTAGATGAAAAAACCGGGTTAACTTCCCGTGAAGGCGTCTACGCAGGCGGAGATGCCGTTACCGGTTCAGCTACGGTTATACTAGCCATGGGAGCAGGCAAAACCGCAGCCGCAGCAATTGATGAGTACATTAAAAATAAATACACAAATGGTAATCATACTGATGAGGACATTACATGAAGGAGCTGTTACATGGATACTAAGTTACTGAAGAAGTCGTTGAAGCTGTTTACCGTATTTTTTCGTATCGGCATGTTTACATTTGGCGGCGGATACGCCATGATCCCCTATATTGAGCATGAAATTGTTGAGAAGAACAAGTGGATTGAAAGCGAAGATATTATCGACATCTTTGCAGTAGTGCAATCTTTACCCGGCGTTATAGCTGTCAATTCCTCCACCTTTGTTGGTTACAGGGTTGCAGGTCTGTTAGGTGCTTTCGCGGCTACTTTGGGTGTGATCCTGCCCTCCTATATCATCATCGCAATTATAGCCCTGTTCTTTTACAATTTCAGGAATTATCCCTTTGTCAATGAAGCCTTTTATGGAATTCAAGCCGGCGTTGCAGCTCTTATGTGCAATGTAGTATATAAGCTGAGCAAATCCAGTATTAAAAACGGATTTGCCATTGTTTTGGCTCTATCTGCCTTTTTAGCACTTACGATCTTTGGTGCACCGGCAATTGGCGTACTTCTTATAGCAGGTGTATTGGGGCTGGCTGCAAGTACTCTTTACAATGTAAAAAATAAGGAGGAGCCAACTAAATGAATATCTTACTGGAGCTTTTCCTGGTATTTGCAAAAATCGGATTATTCACCATAGGCGGCGGTTATGCCATGATACCATTGATAACTCAAGAGATTACCCAGCGCAATTGGCTGACTCTTGAAGGGGTTATTGACATCATAGCCATATCTGAGATGACTCCAGGGCCTTTTGCCATCAACTCTGCCACCTTCATAGGCATCCAGCAGGCAGGTCTTATTGGAGGCGTTGCAGCTACCATGGGTGTTGCCACCCCTTCCTTCATCATTGTTGTGGTCGTTGCCAGATACTTTACCAGGTTTAAGGATCATCATATCGTACAAGGAATTCTGTCCGGTTTGCGACCGGCTGTAATCGGCTTGATCGCCTCTTCAACACTTATGATTGCACAAAATGCCTTCTATATTACTGGATGGGAAGGTTGGGCAAAATTGCTGTCAGCTGTTGACTGGAGAAGCATAGCCATATTTGCCCTGGGGCTTGTTGGAATCATAAAGCTTAAGATTCACCCTGCCTTAATGATCATTATCAGTGCAGCTTTGGGAATTATCTTCTTTACCTGGCTGTGATATCTTCGGCTTCTGCATCAGTTGATAGTCAGCTCGTTTTGGTATATAATAAAGTTTCAGCAAGGAAGATTTGGAGGCGCAAATAAGCAATGAAGCTGGGAATCGTAGGGTTGCCCAATGTAGGGAAAAGTACATTATTCAATGCATTAACCAAAGCAGGAGCCGAATCGGCAAACTACCCGTTTTGTACTATAGAACCAAATGTAGGTATGGCAGCTGTTCCTGATGAGCGGCTGGACAAGCTGGCTGAAATGGTACACCCTGTGAAAGTAATACCTGCCGTAGTTGAGTTTGTGGATATAGCTGGATTGGTTAAGGGAGCCAGTCGCGGTGAAGGTCTGGGTAACAAGTTTTTATCCCATATCAGAGAGGTAGATGCTGTTGTTCATGTAGTACGCTGCTTTGAAGATGCTAATATCAGCCACATAGATACCAGCATCAATCCCATCCGTGATATTGAAATTATCAACCTGGAATTGATTTTTTCAGATTTGGAGAGCTTGGAAAAACGTATGGATCGGACCCGCAAGCTGCTGAAAGGAGATAAAAAGTTTCAGTTTGAGTTGGATCTGATGGATAAAATCAAGGAAGGGCTGGAAAAAGGTATAGCTGCTCGCAATCTGAGTTTAAGCAAAGAAGAAGAAGAACTTATGAAGCAGATGTTTTTACTTACATCCAAACCGGTTATATATGCTGCAAATATTGCAGAAAACTCTTTGCAAACGGATCCTATGCAACTTCCCCTGGTAAATGACGTCATAGTATATGCAGAGAAGGAAAATTCCGAAGTTCTTGTTATCAGTGCCAGGGTAGAAGAAGAAATTGCACAATTGAATCCAGAAGAAAAGAAGTTATTTCTCAAAGAGCTGGGCATACTTGAATCCGGTTTGGACCGCCTGGTGAAGCGCTGCTATCATTTGCTTGGTTTGATCAGCTTTCTTACTGCTGGACCTGATGAAGTTCGAGCCTGGACCATCAAAAATGGAGTCAAGGCTCCGCAGGCAGCCGGCCGCATTCATTCTGACTTTGAAAGAGGCTTTATTCGTGCAGAAGTAGTTCATTACGATACATTGATGAAACTTGGCTCCTTGTCTGCTGCCAAAGAAAAAGGTTTGGTTCGCTCTGAAGGCAGAGAATACATAATGAAAGACGGAGATGTTGTATTGTTCCGTTTTAATGTGTAAGTGTTGAGGTGACTTGCTCCATGAAACAAAAGATAATTGATTTATATCATAAATACGGATGTATATTTTTTTTAGCCATCATTCTTATGTGGGTTAAAACTATTATCAGCTATCATATTGATTTTAACTTGGGTGTCAACGGCTGGTTTCAGCAATTTATTTTGTTTATCAATCCGCTTTCAGGCATAGTATTTCTGCTGTCGCTGAGCCTTTTTGCCAGAAATGTGAACAAGGGCCATAAAATTCTTTTTGCCCTCTGCCTGCTTAATTCCATGCTGCTTTATACCAATGTTTTGTATTATAGAGAATTCACAGATTTTTTAACCCTGTCCACCATGTTTCAATCCACTAGCATATTTGCAGGCTTTGGCAATCTTATTGGTTCAACCTTTGCCCTTATGAAATGGTACGACTTCATATACTGGTTGGATTTGCTATGTCTGTTTCTGCTTTTGCGGCGAAGAAATTCGTTCCTGGTACTGGCAGATGAAAAAAAGTTCTTTACCCGGCCTTGCGGTCGAAAAGCAATGATATGGTCCCTTGTTTTCTTTCTCGTAAATTTGGGCTTGGCAGAAATAAGCCGTCCCATGCTGCTGACACGTACCTTTGATCGGAATTATATTGTCAAATACCTGGGTATCAGCGGATTTACTGTCTATGACAGCATCCAAACCTTTCAATCCAATACAGTAACTCTGGAAGAAAGTGATATTGAGAAAACAGCTTCCTATATCAGTCAACATCATGCAGCGCCTGCTGAGGAGCAGTTCGGAATCGCTAAAGATCGCAATCTGATTATGATACACATGGAAAGTATTCAACAATTTCTAATTGATTATCAATATACCGATGATGATGGAAAGAGCTGGGAGGTACTGCCATTTTTAAATAAGCTCTACCATAGCAAAGACAGCATTTCTTTTTCCAATCTCTATGCTCAAATAGGCCAGGGTAAAAGCAGTGATGCGGAATTGATGACTGAAACCTCACTGTTTGGTCTTGCTGCAGGAACAGCTTTTATAAGATACGCTGAAAACACCTATTATGCTCTTCCGCAAATTCTGCGCTGTAAGGCTGATTACACCAGCGCCGCCTTTCATGGAAATACAGGTTCTTTCTGGAATCGAAACAATATATATCCCGGTCTTGGATATGACTATTTTTTTGATGCAGCGGATTTCAGCCTGACTGAAGAAAATACCACTAACTACGGTCTGAAGGACAAGCTGTTCTTCCAGCAGTCGGTTCAGTATCTGGAACAGCTTCAACAGCCTTTCTATGCCAAATTCATTACCCTGTCCAACCATCATCCTTTCCCTGTAGATGAAAACAACCCCTTCCCCCTGGCAAATACAACAGATGATTCGGTGAATGGCTATTTCCCAAGCTCCAATTATGCGGATCAGGCCCTGGAGGAGTTTTTTCATTATCTGGAAGCGTCAGGAATCTATGAAAATTCCATCATCGTACTGTATGGTGACCACTATGGCATTTCAGGAAACCGAAATAAGGATCTGGCACCGCTTTTGGAACGGGATCCGAGCAGCTGGACAGAGTTTGATGATGTTCAGATGAAACGAGTGCCTTTGATCATTCACATTCCAGGGTATGAAAAAGGCTTTATCGATGACGAATATGGTGGTCAGATAGACATTCTCCCTACGATTCTCCACCTATTGGGAATCAGTACCAAGTCACAAATTCTAATGGGTCAGGACTTGCTTTCTCCAAAAAGGGATGAAATAGTCTCGTTGAGAAACGGTGATATGGTTTCACCTTCCTTTACCTGTATTGGTGAACGTACATATGATACACACACCGGTATACAAATTGAAGATTCCGATGAGCTTCTATCCCAGACAAAGGTATTAAAAGACAAAGCTCAGGAGCAGCTGACCATTTCCGATTTGGTGCTGGAAACCAATCTTTATGAGAGATATTCACCTAAAGGGTTAACACTGGTCAATCGGGAAGATTTCGACTACTCAGCTGATCCCTTGCGCCTTATGCAGGCCGCTTATAGAGCAGGTGCAGCCAATACCTCAGTTTACTATCTGAATCATCGTAACACCACAATCCTTTTATATAAGACAGATGCACCAGAACATGAACCAAATAAGCAGCCGTAAAATAAATGCATCCTATTTTTCGAATATCATCTCTTTCTTTGGATAAAATAGAGAAAATGGCTTTCATTGGATTGGAAAGGATGTATAAACTCAATGCGAAAAAATGTTGGCGAGCTGGATGCGTACTGCCGTATTGCAGGAGGATTGACTCTGCTTGGCATTGGAATTATGGGTTGCTCAAAAACCCTTTCTTTGCTGGGTTCCTTAAAGGTAGCAGAAGGGGTGACTCGATTTTGTCCCATGCTGTACCTTCTGGATAAAGATACAATGGATTGGGACAACAAACTTAAAAAACAGATAGAAGTATTGACAGAAGTCCCTATAGAAGAATAACAAATAACTTCTGCAATATATGAAAAAAGGCATCCATTGGAAGAAACCATGTTTCCATAGATGCCATTTTTTATAATAATTCTCACTTTACTGTAAGTTGCAGGAATGCTTACACCAAACTGATGCATATACTCTTAACAGTAAGGAAATGGAGAGTTGCATATGAATCGTAAGTTAATAGCAGCAAGCATTATATTAGTTTTCCTGTTATGGATTTCTTCCTGCAGTACACCTGCACCTTCAGTTGAAACCCATTCATTTCTCACTCATATGGATGATCTGAAAGCTATAAATATGGCAGCAAAATATTTAAAGGAGCAGGGTGAAACTGTTAGTTTTCAAGAAACCTATATTGAATACCATGATGCTGCATCAACAACAGCTCATATCCCTCTTGAAGATGGAAAAATCGTGGAATATCAAGGTGAATATCTGGAGATACGCCTGTACCGGAAGGATGAATCGAAACCAAACCCTTATGAATACTGCACTGTTGTATATATCACCCAGGAAGGAAAAATACTGGGGCAGAACACTTTATCCAGTGAACTGCCTATTCAGGAAAATGTTGATATCAATGATTAAAAGTCGCCTATATGGATGATGTAATTCTGGTGGGAGCGAAAGGAATAATTGCTGCCTGTTTCCAGAGGCGGTTTTCCTTTATTTCCATCAAACAGAATAAGTTTTTCCACACCATCCTTTGCATCCTTAAGAGTAATTTCATAAAATAAAAGCCTGTTATCCTTATATACCGGTTCGTCTGTAATTTCTACCACTTTACCTCTTAATTCTCTTGCACGTCCTTCTCTGATATCCTTTATATAACGGTAGTAATTGTAAATAGGGGTTCCATATACACCCCAGAAAAAAATGAACAGACACGCACCTATCGAAATAAATACAGCCCCTATCCATTGCGGCTTACGCAGCAGGAAAGCCACAGCTGTAACAATAAAGGCAAGAGCAATTAACACTGCCAGTAAGATAATCTTCCTGAGCTGCCCTTTTATTTCTATAAAATCATTTTCATTGTACACTTTCTTCACCTCAGTATTATTTACAAAATCACTTATATTCTGACTTATGACTCTGAGTTCCTTTAGTTGTATTATAGCACAATTAGTTGTGATTCGACTTTTTTATTTTATTGACATTATTGTTTTATAGCAAACTGATGACCGGCACCATATTGGTAAATGAAAGTGCAAGCTTGGAGATAGAACATATTATTTTTCGTGTGCAACTGAATAATTTTTAAATCTAACAACATGATACCCCAGTGCTGAAAAGATATGCTCCTGATTGTTCTTAATAATATAGGCTTCATGCTGTGCCATGTTATCATAATCGATTCCGAACTTGTATTTACCGAACTCTTCCACATTTAGAAATGCAGATGGATAGTTGGTGTATTTTACGGTTTCTCTATATTCATCATGTGGTGTCTGATCAAAGAAAAGAATTTGAGGAAAATAGATACTGGAATCTACAGCGACATCTGTAAAATTCTCGTTGTTTACATAGGCAACTGCATCATCGACGCCTTCTCGAAATGTATATGATATCTGATCATTATAACTGCCAAAGTAATATGACATAAAGAACACAAATATGATCGCATAGCCTGCTATAATTGCTTTGTCTATTAAAGGATATTTGTGGCATATTACAAAAACCTCTTCTATACCAATTGCTAACAATATAAGCATATAAAAATGCAGAGAATTGGCTTTGTTAATATTAAGCCTGGATATGATTAAGCAGGTAAATATCGAACAAACCATACCCAGTAATAGTATTGCCTCGTAACCAAATGCTTTACTTCTGAAACTTTTTACAGCCTTGGCTGACAGCTTTACTCCGCCCATTAAGATAAAAGGCAGACTGAACTTGTAGAAAAGACCATAGTCTGAGCTTGCGTTCCATATAAGTCTGTCATTTTGATGCCATATTATATTCAGCAAACTTTGATAGGATTCCCAAGAAAACAGATTGCCAAGAGAAATCTCTGAATCCCTCATAACCAACAATTTAGGAATTGAGAAAATATTTGTTGTAAGTTCCGGTATATATCCCCTGTTCACAAGTACAAAAAGTATAAGAGGCAGTGCTAAAATGAACAAAACAGCAAAAGAAATGACTGCATATCTATAGCGTATTTTCCGTCTGGATACAATGATATAAATAATAAGGCCAAATAGTGTTAGAGGGATAACTATCCAATTAATGGAATATGCATATAGGGACAAACCGTACATGATAGCAGAGGCAATCCAGTATCTGTTGTTTTCTATGCCCAATATGAAAAAGTACAAACCAAACAGCAAGAAAGATGGCGCTAGATTGGATTCCAGACCCCACCGGCTTAACATGATATGCCATGGTGAAATTGCCAGCAAACCCAAACCTATCAAAGCAGTTCTTTCAGAAAATATTTTCTGCAATAACAAGTAAAACACCAGCAAAGAAATACAAGATAAAATTAGTTGAGGCAAGCGGAGAGTAACTACTGAAGGACCAAATAATTTCATTAAAGGAACAGCCAGGTAACTTTCCAATACATTCATACCGCTGCCCCAGGATACAAAATAACATGGGTTGCGATATCCTGCAGAATCTACTCCATAATTCAACAATGAAAAAGCTTCGTAGCCTGCAAATGCTTCATCCTGATTTAAGCCAGCCGGGATGCTGCCGAATTTATAAGCTCTTAATATTATTCCAAGTAAAATTAACAGAAAAACACCAACATATTTTCTGCTTTTATATATCTTTTCAAACAGCGATTCCTTCACTTCCCAACCCCACTTTATTTTGAGTTCTCAGAAAAATCATTTTCAAAAACACCACTATAATCGATAACTCAAGAGTAAGTTCTGTTTTAATTATTAATATCCAGAGCAGCTTGCTAACATTATTCCAAGAATCACCACTACTATATTAGAGACAACCCCTGTAATAATAAGAGATTTGCCCAGCTCATCCTCTCGTCTAGCTGTGTAGATGCAGCCTAAGATAATCCCAACCAATGGTATTAATACTGATACTATATACATCCAGCAGCCTCCTTCAGAGCTTCCTGAGTAAGGAGTGCTGTAATTATCTCCTGAATAAACCGATAACCTGCTCCCACAATTCTCACATGTATCGGTTTTTTGTGAGTATATAAGATTACATTTAGTACATATTTTTTTGTATGTATCAACTGGTCCTAATGATGCTTTACATTTGAAACATTCCGTTCTATTATCCCCATTTGACTCATTGCACTTTGGACAAGTTTTCATTGTTGAAACCCCCATTATTTCTACATTTTAGAACTTGATAAAATTATACCATAGCAAGCCTTTCAGCCACAACCATAGAAGTCAGAATTCAGGAGTCAAAATAAAATAAAACGACATTGAAAAAACACCTTTATCATCTAAGATAATGGTGTTTTTTGGTTGCGGGGGAGGGATTTGAACCC
>DIQU01000038.1:35409-38148 GCA_002426555.1 Firmicutes bacterium UBA5454
CGACGAGCTGCCAGCTGCTCCACCCCGCGATATTAAAATTAAATGGTGGGAAGTATTGGGATCGAACCAACGACCTCCACGATGTCAACGTGGCGCTCTAGCCTGCTGAGCTAACTCCCCAAATAGCAGCACCAAGTTCAATGCTTTATAATATTAACCTATAGCCGGGGGTTTGTCAACTGGAAAAAACATCGCACACACCGCGCTTGTGCAAAACAGCCTTATGAAATCGAAGTAAAAACTGCTTTTCAAGTATGAAAGGAGAATCCCATGCAGGGATTCTCCTGAAAAAGGGCTCAAAATTGATCCAATAGCGAAACAAAGCTGAAAACCAAGTCAAAGAAAAGGGTATTTCACAGTTGCCTTTTCATGCTTAACCAATTGATGTCAGTAGATCAATTCAAGCCCTTGTAATTGTATTGTTCCCACCCGGTAAAAAAATAAAAATGTAATATTTGCTAAGTGGATAATTACAATGGTTGATATGGATAATGCTGTATTATTTATTCTGTATTTTCAAATACCTGATATAAGCATCATCCCAGGTATCGGTATTTTCCGGCATATAATCCTCTGTTGGAAAAGATTCTTTGACAATTTGGCGCATCTCACCTTGATTTTTCACTTCTCCCAGTGCCATAGCCTGTACCATGAGATTTCCAATTGCAGTTGCTTCTATAGGTCCGCAAATCACCGGTTTTTTCAATACATTGGCAGTAAACTGATTTAACATGCGGTTTTTTATGCCACCGCCCACCATATGCAGAACATCCAGTTTTTGCCCCTGAATTTCCTCCAGCCTTTCAAATGACCAGCGATATTTAAGAGCCAGGCTTTCATAGATGCAGCGGACGATCGCTCCCTTGCTTTCCGGAACAGTCTGATTTGTCTGATGACAGAAGAGTTGAATTTTTTCCGGCATGTTACCGGCATTGTAGAATAAATCATCATCTGGATCTATAAAGGCAGCAAATGGCATGCTTTGCTCTGCCATACGATCCATATCCCTGTAACTGTACACCTCGCTCCTGCGATCCCACTCCCGTTTACATTCATTGAATATCCACAAACCCATGATGTTTTTCAGTAAACGATATCTGCCTCCTACACAGCCTTCATTGGTATAATTCCACCTCAGAGTGTTCTCATTGATGATAGGTTTATCAACCTCAATTCCCATCAAAGACCAGGTACCGCTGCTTAAAAATGCATAGTTGTCATTCATTGCAGGAACCGCTGCTACAGCAGAACCAGTGTCATGTGCAGCTACAGCAAATACCGGTGCTTCATTAATTCCCAAAAGCTCTGCAATGTCCTTCTTAATCCTGCCTCGGGGAGATCCAGGATAATCAATGTCAGTCAGAAAATGACCGGGAATACCCATTGCTTTTAAAAGCTCATCACTCCATTGTCCGCTTGCAGCATCCAGCATCTGACTGGTGCTGGCCTCAGTAAACTCTGTCATCTTTTCACCGGTCAGGAAATAAGTTAACAAGTCAGGCATAAACAACATGGTTGACGCCTGTTCCAGAATGTCTGGCTGATTCAGCTGCATGGACAACAATTGATACAAGGTGTTGAATTTTTGAAAAGCAATTCCTGTCCTGTTGAAAATATCTTCCCTGGGCATCCTTTGGAAAGCCGCCTCAAACATTCCTTCGGTTCGGATGTCCCGATAGTGATAGGGATTACCCATGAGCAGACCCCTGTTATCAAGCAGTCCAAAGTCAACACCCCAGGTATCGATCCCAATGGAAGCAATTTCGCCTTGCCCGCTGTTGACGAATTTAAGCAACCCCTGCTGCATCTCCCAATAGAGCCTTAATACATCCCAATAGGTATGTCCTGATACATCCACTGGATCATTGGAGAAACGGTGTAAGTCCTCTACCTCCAGCCGGCTGCCATTAAAGCGTCCTATCAGACCTCTTCCGCTGCTGGCACCCAAATCAAAAGCTATCATGTTCAATTCTTTCATCAAAACCTCACTCCTGATTCCTCATTCATTTTAAACAATTATTTATTCTAATTCAACTCGTCCAAGCTAAGATGGAAGCTTGGTACGAATTGTTTCATAAAATACTCGACTTCCGAGCGATTCATATCAATCAAATCCTGATATATGGTTTTTTCTGCCTTGGAAAATTCCAAATTCCCAGCTTTTAATTCCTCAATGCATTTCAACCAGGCACAAATTTTGTCTGCTGCTTTTACAAGATTCCAGTGTTCTTCATCTTCAGATCCAGGAAAAAGTATAGGTTCATAATCCTGCTTCAATTCCACGGGAAGCATGGACAGCAGCCTCCTGCCTGCCACCTTTTCAATGTCCTTGTATGCCTTCTTGATTTCTGGATTGAAATATTTTATTGGTGTAGCTAAATCTCCGGTAATCACTTCACTTGCTTCATGGTATACAGCAAGAAGCATCACCCTCTGAGGATCTGCTTTTCCTCCATACCACTTGTTTTTGACAATAGCAAGATTGTGCGCAATCATAGCTGTTTGAAGGCTGTGCTCCTGTATGTTTTCCTGCCGGACATTTCGCATAAGACCCCAGCGTTGTATAAACTTCATTCTAGCCAGATAGGCAAAAAAATGACTCAAATAAAATCACCTCAACTGCAATATTCTCCATAAAACACAAAAATCCTACCTGCGCAACTAATCTTGTCATCTCTTATCCATATATTCTTTACTAATTCATAGTTTTAAAATAAAGGTGAATTGAAAAAGTAACTT
>DIQU01000022.1 GCA_002426555.1 Firmicutes bacterium UBA5454
ATAAACTCAAGGCCCTTTTTCATGCCAAAGATACGGTTCTCACTCTCGTCGGCAGGCGCGTAGCCGCGCAGTATTTTTCTTACGCTATCCCGTGAGAAATCAATGCTTTCTATGGTAAGCGAAGATGCGATTTCGTCCTCCATTGCCTTGAGCCCGAAAGCTTCGTTTGAGCTTTGGGGCATGAGAAGGAGTTTCATTGCCTTCATCCGAACCTGTACCGCATTTTCCATATAGACAAGATCGTTCCCGGAAAAGTCATAGATGGGCATACTTTTATAAACGCTGGATTTCAACAGCGATATGAGTTCCTTTATGTCGACATCAGGGAATTTGTATTTGATTTTTTTCAAATCTGTTATGCTTTTGTCCGAGAGTATTTTGGCATAAAGCGCCGCGTCCATATACTCACCTCTTTTGCGATAGTATTTAGTATCATTATGTATCAGTATAGCAAAAATTATACCTATGTGCAACAGAAAATTTCAAGCGTAGCTCTGAGCATTTACATAAAAATTATTGTGGTCTTAGCTTGGGTGTTTGCTGCATTTTTATATCTCCTTCTACTCGTCTTGTTGTCGGTTTATGCCAAGTTGTGCTTTATTAAGCATCATTGAAACGATATGGCACGGATTCCGCTTAAAATAATAGATTGATGGTGATTTTTGTTGGATGGTGTGATATACTGTATATTATGTTTTTATATCTTTTGGAGACAGCCTGATAGATGATTTACAGTAAGCTTTCAAGTATGCCAGAATACAGTGATGGCACTCGCGGAGTTCTGTGCCGAAACAGACACATACGCCCCGTCAACACTGATTATTGATTCGTCGATCAGTCATTGGTGGCAGACGTGGACGGCAGGACGACCTGACACAAAGATAGAGACTATTCAAGTATCTGCTGGGAAGTCCACCGTTTAGACAGGTTATCCTTATTAAGGACAAGATACACCGACACTGGATATCTCCATAGTAAACCCGCTTTAAATCACAAAGACAAAAATTCCAACTGATATGGGTTACTGAATAGCGTGCAGTCTTAAGAAGACGGAGGCAAGTAAAATGAGAAAAGATAATATCAACAGTCTCGAGGAATGGAAGCCGATGGCTGCGATTGAGAAGTATCTCAGCGTTAGTCGTGAGACTATCCTACAATATATCAATAAAAAGGGCATGCCTGCGCACAAACTTGGACGACAGTGGCGGTTTAAGATTTCCGAGGTGGATGAGTGGCTACGGTCGGGAAATGCGGCTGATGTAGGGGGAAATAGTCCTTAAGATGATTGACCCGCGAGTAAAACAGAGCACACTGTAGAAAGGAGTCCAAGGAATGGCTTCTACTACAAGACGCTTGGATAGGAGGCAGGATCGGCATGGCTATAAGAATTCCATGGGATATACGCGAAGCCGCCATTCTGCTGCAGGCATTAATCAATGTCTTGAATAACAAAAAAAGGAAGAAAGCGTGCCATAGCAGAGGTGTCACAAACATTGCGAAAACTTGCCGTTAGACAAGGAGTCTCTGTAGATGACAAGTTCCGAAATGAAAATTGCATTACTCTGCAGATGAGCAAGCTAGAATACGCTTTTACCGATGGAGAATCGGGACTGCGTGTACAGACTGGATAGTACTTTGATATTGTCCGTCTGTACAAAGAAGATCGCGGGAAATATTACGGCTTATTGCAGGAGGTGAAGGCAATGTCAGTTCCAGCCACAAAGGAGCAGAAAAGCTTTGATGTCTGGCTTGCAGAAAGCGGGTCCAATGCTACAAGTATCAAGGCAACAATAAATATTTTGTCTGTCCTTCTGCTGAGGAACAAAACTATACGGGATAGCGTTTTGAAGATAACTGATGTTGCGGTAATCGATTCTTTGATTAATCGAATCAAGATAAATAAGGGAATCCATATCCACTCCAAACAGCAAAAAAGTAATTGCTTGGCTGCTTTAGAAGCATATAAGAATTATTTGGAGTGCCTCGCTGAAGAAACGATCAATGGGCAATCTGACATTCCTGACACGAAAGGCGCTGTTCTCAATCTTGAGGCAGAAAAAGAGAAAGGCGGAACACTGCGGGTTTCATTTGCAGAGTCTCGGACATACAGCTATACCCGTCCGTCCGAATTAATATATTTTGATGAGCATTATCCGGTCAGAAATTGGGCACAGATTTACGTTCAAACTGTAAAGTGCCTTTATAATGACTTCCCTGATAGGATTCGCTCTCTGATAAATTCGAGCCTGAGTGATCGCGGACGCATTGATGTCACCAATTCAATTGGGGCGGATGCTATGAACGCGCCTAAGGAGATCTGCAATGATCTCTATTTGGAGACGAACGAAAGCGCTGATACCATCATTACAAAGATCGGAAAGTTGTTGAATATTTGTGAAGTCAATTTTGAAAATGTGGTAATTACATATTCGGATTCAAAGATTGTATCGGGGCCTACCGCTCCGGCAAAGGTAGCACTGACAAATTTTCATCCAGAGAATATTTCGTTCTATCAGTGGATGACGCAAATACAAGGTATGGCTGAGGGTACCGGTAAAAGTTACGATTCTGCGATTAATACCGCAAATGTGTTTGCCGAAGAGCATCATATTGGCAATGGCAAAATTCGCGGTATAGCTGATTACGTTATTGTGAAAGAAACCGCTGATGCTTTGTTACAAAATCCTGTGTTTATAGAGCTAAACCAAAGGCAGCACAATCGGTTCCGCGCAGCGCTTAGAAAATATCTTCAGTATTTGGACAATGAACACTACACTGGTGTGCCTGAGCCTTTTGAGGATAGCTCTGATGATGTGGATTTTGAACCATACCGGGAGATTCTTTCTACTTATTTTACTAAGGGATTCAGAATTGCCTCAAGGCTGGATATGGGGCGGTTTCGCACATTTTGGTTAGAGAAGTATGGATCTGATTTGACTGAAGATGACAATACTGTCCGTAAATACATAGCGCATATTACAGTTCAGTATCAGGATTTCGTATATTTGCCGGAAACTATGCTGGATGAGGGTACTACCGAACTATTGTTGGCATATCTAGACAGCTGCTTCAAAGAGGGTAAGAACGCAGTTTATTTTGATGCGCTTTATAATGAATTTCAAATTGAATTCATTGGAAAACACATAAACAACCCCAATATGCTCAAGAGCTATCTGACCTATATAAATGACGACAGATTTTTCGTTCATCGAAGCTATTTGACTGCAGAGGTGGATGCTGAGGTAAATCCGACAGACGAGGTCAGGGATTATCTCATTACAGCAGGTGCTCCTGTCTCTGTTGAAGATTTAAAAGAAGCTCTCGCGCATATTGACAAAGATAAAATTATTTGGGCAGTAGCCGGAACTAACAGCGCTGAGTTTGTGCGTAACCAAAAGGGAGAATATTTCCACGCCGACATTGTCCGCTTTACGCAGCCAGAAATCGACTCGATTACAGAACTGATTCAGCAGGCGATTGACGACAAAGATTATATGGGTGGTAAGGAACTGACTGATGCTATAGAGATCAAACTGCCCGGCATAAGGGAACGCTATCCATTTCTTACATGGCTTGGTCTGCGGAATGTCATCGCGTATAAACTGCGGAACGTGTTCTCTTTCAAAGGAAAGATCATCAGTGCTTATGGGCAAGACTTATCCATGTCCGATGTGTTTGCGCATTTTGCAAGTTCACATGATCACTTTACGTTGGAGCAACTGAATTCTTTGAAACGGGATTTGGATACGCCGATTTATTTTGATTCAGTATATGAGAATTCTCTCCGTATCAATAAGAATGAATTTGTGTCGCGCGAACAGGAGGCGTTTGATGTTGCAACAACTGATGCCGCAATTGACCGCTTCTGTGATGGCGATTATATTGCCTTAAAGGAGATCAACTTTTTCGGATCTTTCCCGGATGCTGGATTCCCTTGGAATGAATTTTTGCTGGAACATTACGCAGCGGATTTCAGCATGAAATATAAATTGTTGCATGTCGGCTATACAGCCGGTACAACTGTTGGAGCAATCGTCAAGCGGAGCTCTCGCTTCGAGAATTTTGATGAACTGATAAGCGCGGATTTGGCTGACAGTAACATTCCTCTCAACAGACAAAGTGCTTTGCAGTATCTGATTGACGTGGGCTTTCTTGCCCGTAAACACTTCAGTGGAATAGACCAGATTCTGACCAAAGCAAAACTACAAAGGTTGAAGAAAGGATAAGACGCCATGTATGCATATACCTATGACGAACAATCGGGAGGCCTGCTATTGACTAGTTCACCGCTGGCCTTTAGCAAAGAACCGCGTCCCGTTTATTATAAAGAATTAGATATTCTCGGCTTCAACAAATACTGGAATTACGAAAAGAATGATGCTTACCCTTACATGTGGGCAGAAGCAAACAGCTACTATTATAGAGGCAGGAAGGTTGCTCAGACTAAAGGAGGTTCTTGCTATACTGCTCCAGAGATTGTGATTCTTGAAGATCCGGAACCAAATGGAGAACTATTGCGTTTTGTCGATATACCGGCGATGGTAGAAAAGAATAGAAGGATCCTGGATGGCCTTGTGCAGGATACAATTAAGGAAGTTTACAATACCTATCTAAAATACAAAGAAAAAGTTGATGTATTTTATGTCGCTTTTTCAGGAGGAAAAGACAGTATTGTAACACTGGATATCGTACAACGAGCGCTGCCACATAATGCATTTAAAGTGCTGTTTGGAGACACAGGTATGGAGTTTCCAGACACATATGCGACGGTCGATAAAATAGAAAAATATTGCATCAATAATAATATAGATTTCGTACGCGCAAAGTCGGAATATAGCCCTGAGTACACGTGGTCTCGGTTTGGGCCACCGGCAACGGTAACAAGATGGTGCTGCAATGTTCATAAGACTGTTCCACAGGTGCTTGCTTTACGAAAAAGAACCGGTAAGCCTGATTTTACTGGAATGGCATTCATTGGCATTCGTGCAAGCGAAAGCATTTCCAGAAGTGAGTATGATTACATCAGCTTGGGAGAAAAGCATAAAGGACAATATAGCTGCAATCCCATTCTGGAATGGAATTCTGCAGAACTGTATACATATATTTTCATGGGAAATCTTTTGTTGAATGAGGCATATAAAAAGGGGAACAAAAGAGTCGGATGTTTAGTATGCCCAAGAGCGGCAGAACGTAATGATTTTATGAGCCGCACTTGGTATATGAATGACTTTGATAAGTTTATCAATGTCATTAAGAAATTATATAAGAAGAATTTTCTTTCTAAAGACGCCCTTAATGAGTTCATTGAAAATGGAGGGTGGAAAGCACGAAAGAATGGAAGAGATATATCTATAGAGATTGGGTACTCAGAGTCCACGGCTCGTGATAAGCAGATACTAAATGTTGTAAATCCAAGAACGGATTGGAAAGAATGGATTAAAACCATAGGAGTGCTTCTTAACGAATCATCACCTTATACGATACTTTTTCATAATACCCAACATAGGTTCGAGGTGAGCGAAACAAAGCAAGGGTACAATGTTTATATAGGTGAGGAACTTGCAAAGGCTGATCCGCTGTTTGTAAAGCTATTAAAGAATGTATTCCGAAAAGCGGCTTGCTGTATTAATTGCCATGAGTGTGAAGCTGATTGCCATAATGGCTGTATTTCAATGAAAGATGGGCAGTTGAAGATTAGCGACGATTGTATACATTGTTCGCAATGTCATAAGGTAGATAAAGGTTGCCTTGTTTATAAATCATTGGAAATGCCAAAAGGAGGACTAATAATGTCAGCAAATAAGAGCTTAAATTGCTATTCGCACCATGCTCCGAAGATGGAGTGGTTTACTCAGTATTTTAATTACAGGAACGAGTTCGATCAGAAACATTCTCTCGGATCGCAGATGTATAGTTTCTTTAGGCGATTTCTCAGAGATTCTGAATTACTGGACGAAAACGGATTTAGTAATACAGCAGAGGTAATTGATAAAATCGGCCTCAATAACCTTTCAAGTTGGGGAATAATGCTTGTCAATCTTTCTTATACGCCACAGATTAACTGGTATGTAAAGAGATTGAACATGTTTGAAACTTACACCAAGGACTATACATTGTCGCTATTGGTAAATGACGGAGCCAAAGAAAGCTGGGTAAATGACATCTGGAGTTCGTTTGGTAGGTTTGTCGAACTTCCATTTAGCGAGGTTGGAATGGGTTCTTCAAAAAAAGAGAAAAAACATGTGGTATCAATTATGCGTACTCCATGGCAAAATCCAGATCCTCGCGTCATTCTATACTCACTATATAAATTTGCAGAGGGCTGTGGCGGGTATTATCAGTTTACGCTTAGCAGACTTCTGAACCATACTATTGATAGTGACGGTGTGAGTCCGACGGAGATATTTGGAATAGACCGTGACCGGATGGAGAAGCTGTTGACCGGCCTTTCTGTCAATTACCCGGAATTTATCAATGCGTCGTTTACGCTTGATCTTGATAATATCACGCTCCGCAGCGAGAAAACCTCGCAGGACGTGGTGACACTGTTTTAAGGAGGCCGTTTCATGAAAGCCATGTTAGACAAATATCGCGATTACTTTGACATTGACCCTGAGTATCTGGCGCAGATCAATGAAGCGGAGATTGAAAGTCATCCTGATCTCTGGAAATCGTTCTATCCGCACGAAACCTTTGTGAAGCTCGTGAAGGATACGATCAGTGTGATCTCCCGAAAGCAGAAACTCTCCATCTGGGTGGAGGGCGCGTATGGTACGGGTAAATCTCATGCTGTGCTTACCCTGAAGAAGCTGCTTGACGCCTCCGATGAGGATACAAAAGCATACTTCAATAAGTACAAAGATCAGCTGAATACAGATTTATATAATAAATTCCAGCAGATAAAGAGTGGCAGCCAAAAAATTCTTACTGTTCATCGCTACGGCTCGTCAAATATTCATGGCGATGATGACCTCGTCTTTGCTATCCAGCAGAGCATTGTCGCCGCACTGCGTTCCGCAGGGTTTGAAGATCAGGGCGAAGGGGCGCTGAAAGGTTCTGCAGTTAGCTGGCTCTCTGATCCGATCAATAAAGATTATTTCAATGCGCTGATTCGGGAAAAGTACACGGATTTGTTTGATGGCGATGATGTTGATGCGATCATTGAGAAACTCAATACATATGACGCTGAAGCGATGGAGCAACCTTCCAAGGGTGAAGCCATTCAGGTACTTATTAGTAAGATCATGAAAGTTGCCGGAGAGCAACATTTTTCTGCTCTGACGATGAGCACTACGTCACTGGTAAACTGGATCAAGACCGTCATTGAGAAGAACAACCTCAAGGCTATTGTGTTCATCTGGGACGAGTTTACAGATTACTTCCGCAACAACATGCGAGCGATGACCGGCTTTCAAGAAATCGCGGACTTCAGTGGAGACAAGCCGTTTTATCTCATCATCGTTACCCACAACGTGACTCATATTTTCCCGGAATCAGATAAGGACTGGAAGAGAACGATGGGGCGTTTTGTTCAGCCTATTTGCAATATTGAGCTTCCAGAGAATATGGCTTTTCGTCTTATGGGTAATGCTATGGAAAAAAACAGTGATCCCGTGGTTCAGGAGGACTGGCAGGAAACACGGGATGAGCTGTATGACCGGACGCACGATTCTAGACAGCTGGTCAAGCAGAAGGTCAACATTACGGATAAGGAACTGAAAAATATCCTGCCGATTCACCCATACGCCGCTTTGTTGCTGAAGCATATTTCCTCAGCCTTTGATTCGAACCAAAGGAGCATGTTCGATTTCATTAAGAACGACCGTGGCGATGATATTAAGGGCTTCCAGTGGTTCATAAATAATTGTGGCCCGTATGACGCAAATCCGCTCTTGACCATCGACATGCTCTGGGACTTCTTCTACGAGAAAGGAAAAGAGTACCTTGCTCCGGATATCAGGGCAATTTTGGATTGTTATGTTTTTGCGGCAAACAAGAATCTGGATACTGAGCGGCAGCGTGTACTGAAAACCGTGCTGCTCCTGCAGGCAATTTCACAGAGGGCTGGGGACTCCGTCGACCTCTTTATTCCGAATGAGAGGAACCTGAATAATGCGTTTGAAGGCTCTGATCTCGAAAACGACGAGCCTGTCCGCATCGCAGACAGTATGGTCCCCGACATTCTCTTTAAGAAGCCTATGCCGGGCGGCAAGACGCAGTACTCTGCTCTGATCAATGCGGGAAGCGCCGTAGAGATTGACAAACAGAAGGAAGAACAAAGGAGAAAGTCCACTTCTCAGCTGCTGCAGGAAGCGGACATGCAGTCGGCAATTTCTCTTAGTGGTGCGCTAAGCCTTCGCTATATGGTGAAGTGTGCCGCTTCCAGCGACTTCAAAATCACTATCAATCAGCTGAGGAATCAAGAGGACTCCCTCGGTAACAAAATCATGGCGGTTGCGACCTTCGCAAAAGACGATGCTGAGGGCGCCGCAATTGGAAAGGCAATCAAGGAAGCAATCTCTGACGGTAGTTATCACATTGTGTTTATTGATGCGTCTATCACGCCGCTGGGCAGCGATTTACTGGAGCAGTACGTCGACGCGATGGCAAATTCTATCGTGAACTTAAAACAGGACAGAGGCCTTGCAGCGCAGTATGAGTCAAACGCTAAAGAGACCTTAAAGAAATGGCGCGGGAAGGTTTCCAATGGAGAATTCATCGTATATACACAGGACAAGCCGGAGGGAGAACGCACAGCTACGTTCGACCAGCTGTATGAGTATCTATCTGCCATTGACAGAAAGCGCTACAGCGAAGGGCTCGAGACCCATGGATCGGTAAACGATACGATGTGGCAGTCTACTTCTCTCCCGGCAGGTGTGGAATACGGTGCCAAAGAAATTACACAATATCAGTATCGTTCCGGCAACGATCAGACAAAACTTGAAAATTATATCGGCAAAGAGGCATGGAAGGTTCCTGAATACTGGAAGACTGCACCATATCTGCCTATCTCAAAGATAAAAATTGAGGTAGACAAACTGATTCAGGATGCCTTTGCGGCAGGGGATCGGATCTCTATCGCGCAGATCTATGACTTTCTGCAGGATAAAAACGGGAAGTATGGCTTTATGCCGTGTAACCTAACAGCGTTCGTAGTCGGGTTCCTTCTGAAAGAGTATACGGACGGAACATATAACTACAGCGATGGTCTGAACAATGATGTTCTGAACGTGACAAAACTCAAAGAGATGGTCTCTGAAATCATTAAGCATCAGGTCAATCCGATACCACGCTATAAGGACAAGTATATTGTTACGACCACAGCTGAAGAAAAGGCCTTTAATGAAGCATCTTCACAGATATTTGAGATTTCGATAAACCTGTGCTCCTCTGTGGAGAATACTAGAGAACGCATCCGCCAGAAGATGAAGGAAATGTCCTTCCCGATTTGGGTGTTGAAATATGTTCTGAACGATGCAGAGCTGAAAACCGGCAAGGACAAGGTCGAAGAGCTGATAGATGATTTCAGCGGAATTGTAAATAACAATAACTTCGGCGCTGCCAAAACCGACAGCGATATTGCGATGGCCATTGGCAAACTCTGCATGGATAATCCGGGAGTGTCGGACGATCTGGCGGTGCTCGTGACAAAGGATAAATGTTCTGACGGAATGAAAGCATATCTGTCAAAATATGAAAGTGGAGAGCTCCTTTGTCTTGCAAAGGAAGTCGGTGATAGCGGCCAGTACATTAACCGCCTAAAGAAAAAATTTGATGCGGATGCCGCAAACTGGGTATGGAATACCGACACGGCGAATCAAAAAATTGATGAAGTTATTTTAGAGTACCGGATTATTGTAGCAAGCAACAAAATTCTGCCCAAAAACATCTCGTTTGATGCGACCATCCGGGAATGGACAGACAAGTGCAGCTTGATCCGTGTCTCATATCTATATGCTAAGAATTACTGGGAAGACCTGTCTGACTTAGTGGAAATGTTGTATAATGTTAAGAAATCCGGAACGCTGCTTGATTCTCAGCGGCAGAAGTTTTTGGAACAGATCACATCGAACGGTGATGCATTTATTCGATTTTACAACAACCAGACAGAACTGTTCAGAAAAGCCTGCTCGTATATTGTCGGGCGGTTCTCTGAGGAAGAAGCACGAGACATTTTTAAGCTTCTTCCCAGCAACCTTTTTACTGCGGAGAAATCTGATTACCAGTCTGCAGTACAGACTGCTGTAGACAAATATGTCAGTGAGCAGAGCGCTACAAAATTAAAGGAACTTTGGTTTGAAAAAACACAAACGGATACCCCGAGACAGTGGTCGAAGACGTATCGCACGCCAATTCTGTGTATGGTTGCGGATAAGGATGTACCTGCTGCAAGAGCCGCCTTCAGCACGCTGAACAAAAGGCAGCCGGATGCGGCATCCATAGACAAGGCAATTGAGTTTTTGGAGCGTGCTGATTTCTTTGACAGATTGGGAAGTCAGAAAGAACGGGACAATGCCTTCCGGGACTCAGTTGTGAAGTCTTACAGCGTGATGCTTGAAGATTTGGACGAGGTACGAGCGCATCTCTTGAAGGTGATGGCTGTCGAACCGTACGATTGGTTTGGCCTACCGGAAGTTGACAAGAAGCTGAAAGAAATGTCCGAATTCAAATATAACGCGACGGGCTGCGACAGAGCTCTTGAAAAAATCGACAATATGGATATTGCGGACGTAAAGCAGTATCTGAAGCGTCTTATTAAGGACAACATGATCGTCGGCATGGAGATCATTAAAGGAAAGTGAGGAGGCACATGTTATGAGCCTTAAGAAGGAAGATGCTATAAAGCGGATTGGGAGATATTTACGCTCCAGCGACACACATCCGCGTCTTGTCAATGTAAACAATCCGAAAGACGCAGACACGATTTTACAGCAGTTTGACGTTGGAGAAAACGCATTCAAAGCCGTATCCGATTTTTCATTGCCAGATGAGAACCTTTCGGAAGATGCTCTGTTCAATTATCTGGGCAGTGCCAGCGGAGCGGTGTTCCTAATAGGACTTTCCAGTTATTACAAGATGCTTGGTGAACAGAAACTCCGTGATTTTCTGAACCGCATGATAGGGGTGTCTTTGGTTAACCTACATCTTGTCGTGGTTTGCTATCAGTGTGAAAAACTGCTTGCCGAGCTGGATACGCGGTATTCTCAGTTTGTATACGCAGTGGATGATGAATCGGAAGATCTCCCACAACTTGTGTTCGTGGCTTTTGGCATGCCGATTCCCGCAGAGAAAGCTTTTGTGGAGGGAATTGAAAATATTGCTGCATTTATTGAGAGCGACACGGTTAAAGAACTGTATGTGCGCACGGGCAAGCATAAGTCTTCATACCCACTCTCGCTCTATACCATAAAGGAACAGAACAATTCTTTTGAAGCCCTGTGTAGTCTAGATTTTTCGACGGGTCAATTGAAGGAATCGTATGGCACTCAAACACAGTGGGATACTGCCCTCGACAGGCTAAATAGTTACGGCTCCTGGATGCAGTATATATCTGATGTCTTTGGAGCTTATGCAAATTTGGAGATTGCTGCGGGAATCTGGCAGTCATTTGATTCATATAAACAGTGGCTCTACTTTATCGCGCTGAAACTTTATGGCTCTATAATAAAAGTTGGGGTAGGAACGAATAGCGCCTGAGAAAAAGAATAAAAAAGCAGAGCATATTCGATGAAAAACCTTTAAAATGGGAATTGTCAATATACCATTTTGGGAGGTTATCGATATGCTCTGCAATCATTCTACCGAAAAACTGATTGGATTAAAAGGGGTAATCGAATCAGTTTTT
>DIQU01000039.1:0-2423 GCA_002426555.1 Firmicutes bacterium UBA5454
AGCCATTCTGGGTAAAAAGCTGGGCATGACTCAGATCTTTACAGAAAACGGCCTGATGGTACCCGTCACCGTAGTGGAAGCCGGACCCTGTGTCGTAACTCAGGTTAAAACTGAAGAAAAAGACGGATACCAGGCGCTTCAGGTCGGCTTCAATGACATCAGGGAAAAGTTGGTCAACAAGCCCCTGAAAGGTCATTTTGATAAAAGCAATGCATCCTATAAACGTTATCTTAGAGAGCTTAAGCTCGATAATATACAGGAATACAACGTTGGCAGTGAGCTCAAAGTCGATATCTTTGACAAAGGAGACAAAGTGGACGTAAGCGGCATAAGCAAGGGAAAAGGCTTTGCCGGCGTCATTAAGAGATGGAATCAGCACAGAGGACCAATGTCTCACGGCTCCAGATACCATCGCCGTCCAGGATCCCTGGGTGCAGGTTCTTCTCCCAGCCGTGTATTTAAGACAAAAAAGCTTCCTGGTCGCATGGGCTCCGAAAGAATAACCGTTGCCAATCTGGAGATTGTGAAGGTAGATACGGAGCGCAACCTGCTTTTAATCAAAGGAGCTTTGCCTGGAAGCAAGGGAACCTTGCTTACCATTAAAGAAACCGAAAAGAATTAGTTCAAAGTTAGACGGAAAGGAGGTCAGGCTATGCCTAAAGTAGCTTTATATAACATGGAAGGTGCATCTGTTGGCGAAATCGAATTAAAGGATGAAGTATTCGGAGTAGAAGTAAACAAAGATGCGCTGTATCAGGTAACAAAAATGCAGCTGGCCAACAAAAGGCAGGGCACCCAGTCTACCCTGACCCGTGCAGAGGTCAGAGGAGGCGGCGCAAAGCCATGGAGGCAAAAGGGCACCGGCCGAGCCCGTCATGGAAGTTCGCGCTCACCTATATGGACAAAGGGCGGTGTAACATTTGCCCCCAAGCCTAGAGATTATAGTTACACCCTTCCCAAAAAATTAAGAAGACTTGCCTTAAAAAGTGCTCTAAGTTCCAAAGTGCAGGAGAACAATATCATAGTTATGGATTCTCTTGCTTTATCAGAGGCCAAAACGAGCGAAATGGTAAAAGTATTGAAAAACTTGAAGGTGGAAGACAAGGCTTTGCTAGTCATTCCCAGCAAGGATGTAACAGTAGAACGGGCAGCCCGCAATCTGCCCAATGTGAAACTGGCCTTTGTCAACACCATTAATGTACTGGACATCCTGAATTACAAGCGTTTCATTATAACTCAGGATGCAGCACGCCTTGTCGAGGAGGTGTATGGTTAATGAAAGATCCACATGATATCATTATCAGACCCGTACTCAGTGAAAAAAGCTATGATGAAATGCCGGACAAGAGATATACCTTTATCGTAGACCCCAGAGCCAACAAGACTGAAATCAAAAAGGCCGTTGAGGTTATTTTCGGTGTAAAGGTACAAAGTGTCAACACACTTCGCCAGCTGGGCAAGTTGAAGAGAGTAGGCGCACACACCGGTAGAAAGCCATCCTTCAAAAAAGCCTATGTAAAGCTGACTGCTGAGAGTAAGGAAATCGAATTCTTCGAAGGAATGGCACAATAAGGAGGTTAAAGAAAATGGCAATTAAAAAATATAAACCTACCTCCCCTGCCAGAAGGCATATGTCCGTTTCTGCCTTTGAAGAAATCACCAGGAAGGAATCGGAAAAGTCTCTTTTGGTATCCCTTAAGAGCAAAGCCGGCAGGAATGCCCAGGGGCGGATTACTGTTCGTCACCAGGGTGGAGGAGCAAAGAGAAAGTACCGCATTATAGACTTTAAACGCGACAAAGACGGCGTACCCGCCAAAGTTGCAGCAATCGAATATGACCCAAACCGCAGCGCAAACATTGCATTATTGCACTATGCAGATGGTGAAAAACGATACATTATCAGCCCAAATGGTCTAAAGCTTGGTCAAATGGTTGAATCCGGACCGGATTCTGACATCAAGGTTGGTAATGCGCTTCCGCTTGGAAACATCCCTACAGGTACAGTTATTCATAACATTGAACTTCGTGCCGGAAAGGGAGGACAATTGGTTCGTTCCGCCGGCAACTCCGCGCAGCTTATGGCCAAGGAGGGTAACTATGCACAAATTCGGCTCCCTTCTGGAGAGGTTCGTATGGTGCGCGCAGAATGCAGAGCTACCATTGGTCAGGTAGGAAACACCGACCATGAGAATGTTACCGTGGGGAAAGCAGGCAGGAAAAGACATATGGGCTTCCGTCCCTCTGTACGCGGTTCCGTTATGAACCCTGCAGACCATCCCCATGGCGGTGGCGAAGGAAGAGCGCCCATTGGTATGCCTTCACCGGTAACACCTTGGGGCAAACCTACTTTGGGATATAAAACTCGTAAGAAAAAGAAAGAATCTGATAAATATATTATCAAGAGAAGTAAATAGATTCTAGAT
>DIQU01000039.1:2697-8395 GCA_002426555.1 Firmicutes bacterium UBA5454
CCTAGAGCCTAACTAACTGAAAGGAGGCCCATAGATGAGCCGGTCGGTTAAAAAAGGACCCTACACTCGTGTGGATCTTTTAAAGAAGATACAGGAATTAAATGATCAAGGAAAAAAGACAGTAGTAAAGACTTGGTCCAGAGCATCAACCATATTCCCGGAAATGGTCGGACATACCATCGCTGTTCATGATGGAAGAAAGCATGTTCCGATTTATATCACAGAGGAAATGGTAGGACATAAGCTGGGAGAATTTGCTCCCACCCGAACCTTCAGAGGTCATAGCGGACGTTCTGCGGAGAGGTCTACTGCACTGAAATAGTCGAAGGAGGAATTAAAGTGGCAACCAGGATTAAGGAAAAGGCAAAATTTCGACAGGAAAACAAAGATAAACGCCCTTATGCCACCGTCCGATATGTTCGAATCTCTTCCAGAAAAGTCAAAATTGTCATTGACTTGATTCGAGGGAAAAATGTCGGAGAGGCGCTTTCCATATTGGAGTTTACTCCCAAGGCAGCAACAGAGCCCGTTGCCAAGCTTTTAAAGTCTGCCATTGCCAATGCTGAAAACAACCTTGGAATGGATTCCAGCAATTTGTATGTAGCTGAGGTATATGCCAACCAGGGACCGACATTGAAAAGGCTGAGAGCCAGAGCACAGGGTCGTGCAAACAGAATACGCAAAAGAACCAGTCATATCAGCATAGTACTGGATGAGATGGAAGCATAAACGAAAAGTACAAGGAGGGATAATTAAGTGGGCCAAAAAGTAAATCCCCATGGACTCAGAGTCGGAATAATTAAGGATTGGGATGCAAAATGGTATGCATCCAAGAAAGAATTTTCAGATAATCTGATTGAAGACGTGAAATTACGTGAAATGCTTAAAAAGCAGCTTTTTCACGCAGGTATCTCAAAAATAGAGATAGAAAGAGCAGCCAACCGTGTCAAGGTAAATATTTATACTGCCAAGCCCGGAATAGTTATTGGCAGAGGCGGCACAGGCGCTGACTCTCTGAAGAAGGATATCGAGAAATTTACAAAGAAGACAACCATCCTGAATATTGTGGAAGTGAAGTCCCCCGATACTTCAGCACAGCTGGTAGCAGAAAACATTGCAGCTCAGCTCGAACGCAGGATTTCCTACCGCAGAGCCATGAAACAGGCAATGCAGCGAGCTATGAAAGCCGGTGCAAAAGGAATAAAAACCATGGCAGGGGGACGGCTGGGTGGAGCTGACATAGCCAGAAGTGAAGGATACCATGAAGGTACCATGCCGCTGCAAACATTACGTGCCGATATCGATTACGGTTTTGCAGAAGCCAATACCACCTTCGGTAAGATTGGTGTAAAGGTATGGATATATAAAGGAGAGGTCCTTCCCCAGGCAAAGAACAGACCGGTTGCGGAAGGAGGAAAATAATATGTTGATGCCTAAAAGAGTAAAACGCCGCAGAGTATTCCGGGGCAGAATGACCGGAAAAGCAAACCGCGGCAACACGGTTACCTACGGTCAATATGGATTGCAATCACTGGATCCCAGTTGGATTACCAGCAATCAGATTGAAGCAGCACGTATCGCCATGACTCGTTCCATTAAGAGAGGCGGAAATGTGTGGATAAAGATTTTCCCCGACAAACCAGTAACCGAAAAGCCCGCTGAAACCCGAATGGGAAGCGGAAAAGGCTCACCTGAGTACTGGGTAGCCGTTGTAAAGCCCGGCAGAATTCTTTTTGAAATTGCCGGTGTGTCCGAAGAAGAAGCCAAAGAAGCGTTTAGGCTGGCAGCGCACAAACTTCCGGTGAGAACCAAGTTTGTGACTAGAGAAGAATTGGGTGGTGAAGGTAGTGAAGGCTAATCAATTTAGAGAGATGTCCCAGGATGAGCTTAACCAGAATCTGGCCGAGTTCAAAACCGAGCTGTTCAACCTTCGTTTTCAGTTAGCCACAGGCCAATTGGAGAATCCCATGCGGATTCGAGAAGTAAAGAAGAATATTGCAAGGGTAAAAACCATACTTCGGGAAAGAGAGCTTAAAGCCCTGGAAGCTTGACGGAAAAGGAGGAATATTTGTGGCCGATGAAACAAGAGGCAATCGAAAGGTTCGCATTGGTAAAGTGATAAGCAATAAAATGGATAAAACCATAGTCGTTGCCATTGAAACCAAAATAAAGCACGGTTTATACGGAAAATATATCAAACATACCACCAAGCTGAAAGCACATGATGAAGACAATATCTGTCAGAACGGTGATCGTGTAAAGATCATGGAAACCAGACCTTTAAGCCGCGATAAATGCTGGCGTTTGGTGTCCGTCATAGAAAAAGCACAGTAATAGATACACTTGAAGTTGGGAAACAGAAGTTTCAGGGGACACTCCTGTATTCGAAGGTGGACTGTAATTCCAACCTCCAACCTCTAGCTTCTAACTTCTAGCATCGAAAGGAGGGTACAAAATGATCCAAACAGAAAGCCGGCTGAGAGTAGCTGATAATACTGGCGCAAAAGTAATTATGTGCATCAAGGTTTTAGGCGGCTCAGGCAGAAAATATGGCAATATTGGCGATGTCATTATTGCATCAGTAAAAAGTGCAACACCCGGCGGTGTTGTGAAAAAAGGCGAAGTTGTAAAGGCGGTCATTGTCCGCACCAGGAAAGGTATTTCCAGAAATGATGGTTCATCGATTAATTTTGATGACAATGCTGCCGTTATTATAAACGATCAAAGACAACCCAGGGGTACCCGTATCTTTGGTCCAATTGCCAGGGAGCTGAGAGAAAAGGATTACATGAAAATCATTTCTCTGGCCCCGGAAGTATTATAGGAGGAGGTGGTTGCTGTGGTGAGAGTACCCAGAAAATTGCATGTAAAAAAAGGAGATACCGTGGAAATCATCTCCGGTAAAAATAAAAACAAGCGAGGCAAAGTACTTGCTGTATCACCGAAAAAAGGCATGATCATAGTTGAAGGCGTCAATATTCTAAAAAAGCATCAAAAACCCAGAGGCGCCAACCAACAGGGTGGTATCATCAAGCAGGAAGGTCCCATATATTCCTCCAAAGCGATGCTTGTATGCAAAAGATGCAACAAGCGTACCCGGGTAGGGTATCAGATATTGGAGGACAAGACAAAGGTCAGAGTCTGCAAGGTTTGCAAAGAAGTCATCAATGACTAAGTTCTTCTTTGAAGGGAGGTAAATGATTTGGCTCGTTTAAAAGACTATTACACAAATGAAGTAGTATCCACACTAATGGATCGCTTTCAATATAAAAGCGTTATGCAGGTACCCAGGTTGGAGAAGATTATCATCAACATGGGGGTAGGAGAAGCAAAGGAAAATCCAAAATTCCTTGAATCAGCTATGGAAGACCTGACTGTTATCTCCGGTCAAAAACCGGTTATTACAAAAGCTAAAAAATCCGTTGCTGCTTTTAAGCTAAGAGAAGGTATGAGCATCGGGACGAAGGTTACACTTCGCGGTAATAGAATGTATGAATTCCTGGATAGATTGGTTAATGTAGCCCTTCCCCGTGTAAGAGACTTTCGCGGTGTTTCTGACAAGTCCTTTGATGGAAGAGGAAACTATGCACTGGGAATCAAGGAACAGTTGATTTTTGCTGAGATCAACTACGACAAGGTTGACAAGGTAAGAGGCATGGACATTATAATCGTCACAACTGCTCAAAGTGATGAAGAAGCAAAAGAATTGCTTCGTATGATGGGAATGCCCTTTGCATCCAGAAACTGAACCAGCCCATGAATTAAGGAGGGAATTGATAAGTGGCAAAAAAATCAATGAAGATTAAACAACAGCGAGCTCCCAAGTATTCAACCCGTGCCTATACAAGATGCCGATTATGCGGTCGTCCGCATGCTGTACTGAAGAAATTTGGAATCTGCCGAATTTGCTTTAGAGAACTGGCATATAAGGGACAGATACCCGGTGTTAAGAAAGCAAGCTGGTAGTTAGTCGAGATTGGAAGGAGGTAGAAGATATGGTTATGACAGATCCCATCGCGGATATGTTAACCCGCATAAGAAATGCACTGGTAGAAAAGCAAGTTGATATAAAGGTACCGGCCTCCAATATTAAGAAGGCCATTGCAGATATATTATCAGAAGAAGGTTTGATCAGGGGATATACCGTAATCGACGATGGCCTGCAGGGTGTGTTGAAGATTACTCTAAAGTATGCCCCAAACAATGAGCGTGTTATCAGCGGTTTGAAGAGAATCAGCAAGCCGGGTCTTAGAGTTTATGCCCAGAAGGATGAGGTTCCCAAGGTGCTAGGCGGACTTGGAATTGCCATAATTTCCACATCAAAGGGTGTAATGACAGACAAACAGGCTCGCAAGCTGGGTGTTGGCGGAGAGGTTCTTTGCTACATCTGGTAGTGAGTAAAATGCATAAATATGCTGTAACAGTTAAATCTTGTCAGACCGATTAAAACTTGTCATTCAGAGTTTATCGAGGAATCTGGACAGGAAAGATCCTTCGCAAGTGCTCAGGATGACATAAGGGGTTTTGATAGAGTTTAAGATGTTACAAGATACTGGTAGAAATCAACATAACGGAAGGCGGTGTAAAGATATGTCGCGTATAGGCAGGCTTCCTGTGGAGCTGCCCAGTGGAGTCACAGTATCGGTAAGCGATGACAACCTGGTAGACGTAAAAGGCCCCAAGGGTCAATTGGCACAGAAGATTCATAAAGATATGAGTATTGTAGTAGATGGCAACACCATATTGGTTGAACGTCCATCGAACAGCAAGCCCCATAAATCTCTTCATGGATTGAGTCGCTCCCTGATCAGCAACATGGTGGACGGGGTAACGAAAGGCTTCGAAAAAACCCTTGAGGTAAACGGTGTAGGCTATAGAGCACAAAAGCAGGGCAAGAAGCTGGTTTTGACCGTTGGATATTCACATCCTGTAGAGATACCTGAAGAAGGCGGGGTTGAGTTTGATGTACCTGCTCCCAACCGAATTATTGTCAAAGGTATTGACAAACAGAAGGTAGGAGCTATGGCAGCCAAGGTCAGAGGTGTAAGAGAGCCTGAGCCGTATAAAGGTAAGGGTATTAAATATGATTATGAAAGAATTATCCGCAAAGAAGGAAAAGCCGGAAAATAACAAGGGAAGGAGTGTAGCTTAGGTGATTACCAGGAAAGATAAAAATGTCTCCAGAAAAGCCAGACATGATAGAGTCAGGAGAAAAATCTCAGGGACAACAGCAAGACCTCGTTTAAGCGTATACAGAAGCTTAAACCATATATATGTACAGATTATCGATGATGAACACGCAACAACCTTAGCAGCTGCTTCTACCCTGGATCCAGCACTAAAGGATCAGATTACAGACAAGACCAAAAAAGAGGCTGCCAGAATCGTAGGTGAAGCTGCAGCAAAGAAGGCCTTGGAGAAGGGTATCAAGCAGGTAGTATTTGACCGCAGCGGTTACATCTACCATGGACGAATATTAGAAGTTGCAGCTGGTGCACGAGCAGCCGGGCTGGAATTTTAAAGGAGGGAAACAGATGGACCGTATAGATGCCGGTACATTGGATTTAAAAGACAGAGTGGTTAGCATCAACAGAGTTTCCAAGGTTGTAAAGGGCGGACGAAACTTTCGCTTCAATACAGTAGTGGTTGTAGGAGATGAAAACGGACATGTTGGTGTCGGCGTTGGAAAAGCAACGGA
>DIQU01000074.1:0-4226 GCA_002426555.1 Firmicutes bacterium UBA5454
CTCTCTAAAGCATATCCCCCTATAATACCATTTTTTAAAAGGGTGCTCTGGATATTCTCAGGAGAAACAGAGCTTATAACTGGGAACTCCTTAAAGAATGGCTGATTATAGGCTAAACGATATTTACCTGATTTAGTAATGGTCTCTGCGGCGTAGTGGGCCTTGTCATAGCACTGTCGTGCAACTTCCTGTAAGCCCTGTTTTCCCATGGTGGTCAGATAAACAGAAGCTGCCAGTGCATTCAGTGCCTGGTTTGAACAAATATTTGATGTAGCCTTTTCCCTGCGTATATGTTGCTCCCTGGTTTGCAGTGTGGAAACAAAGCCTCTCCTGCCATCAGTATCCTGAGTTTGTCCTACTATCCTTCCCGGCATTTTTCGCATCAGCGATTTGGTACATGCCATAAAACCTAAAGCAGGTCCCCCAAAGGACATGTAATTCCCTAAGCTTTGTCCATCACCTATGGCAATATCTGCCCCCCATTCCCCAGGACTCTTAAACAAGCCAAGGGAGATAGGATCTACTGAAAGAATCAACAAGCCTTTATTCTGATGAATCAGCTTCTCCAGTTCCTCTACCTGCTCCATATATCCCAAGAAGTTAGGAGTTTGAATTAAGATAGCGGCAGTTTTCTTGCTGACAAGCTCATTCATAACTTCCAAATCAGTAATACCATCTTTCATGGGTACCGTAATCAGCTCTATACCCTGTTGTTCCATATAGGTTGACAAAACTCTTCCAGTGTCAGGGTGTACTGTTTCAGAGACAATAATTTGATTGCGGCGTGTACTTGAAGAAGCCAACAAAGCAGCTTCAGCAGCGGCGCTTGCGCCATCATAGAGAGAAGCATTGGAAACGTCCATGCCTGTAATGGCACAAATCATGCTCTGATATTCGAAAATAACCTGCAAGGTACCTTGACTGATTTCAGGTTGATAAGGTGTATAGGCAGTATAGAACTCCGACCTGCCGGTGGCATAGCGAACTGTAGATGGTATGTAATGATCATACATTCCGGCACCCAGAAACATCGGGGTATTGCCAGCATGTAGGTTTTGTTCGCTTAATGCTTTCAAGATTCCTTCCACTTCCAATTCTGATTTCGATCCCTCCAGATTAAGACCTTTTTTCAATCGAATTGATTGGGGAATCTCATGAAACACCTCATCTGCCGTCTTGAGACCCAATTGGTCAAGTATTACATTTTCATCTTCAGGTGTTGCCGGCAAATAAGGTAACATAGTTAACCCTCCTGCTCACAGAATTCTTTGTATTCTTCCGGTGACAAAAGATTTTTCAGTTCACTGTCATCATCCATTTCAAGCACTATCATCCAGCTGCCGTAAGGGTCCTCATTTATAGCTTCCGGATTGTCTGGTAATTCTTCATTTACCTCTACTACTTTGCCTGAAACCGGGGTATAAAGATCCGATGCAGCTTTCACAGACTCTACAACACCTATTGCATCATCTGCGCTGAACTCGTCATCCACCTCGGGCAGCTCCAAATATACTACATCACCCAGTTCTGACTGTGCATGGTCGGTAATACCCAGGCGGGCAAGATTGCCTTCTACCTTTACCCATTCGTGTTCCTTGGAATATAGCAGCTCATTTAATATCGTCATATTGTCTTCCTCCTACTTTTTATAGTTTTTTGAATAGAAAGGCGTCTCTATAATAACAGCTTTAACCGCTTTTCCTCTAATCATAACATCAATATTTTCACCAATCTCAGAACAGGTCGAATCCACAAGGGCCAGACCCAGGCTTTTTTTCAAAGTAGGTGCCATATAACCTGTGGTAACATAACCTATGGCATTTCCATCCTTTTGAACCTTATAGTCTCCTCTGGGGATTCCTTTACCCAGCAACTCAAAGCCGATAAGCTTTCGCTTTGGTCCTGGTTTTGCTTGCTCTTCCAAGGCTGGTTTACCGATGAACTCATCCTTGTCGAACTTAACAAGCCATCCAAGCCCAGCTTCCAGGGGTGAAATATCTTCACTTAATTCATTCCCATATAAATGCAAACATGCTTCGAAGCGCAAAGTGTCACGGCATCCCAAGCCGGCAGGCTTTAATCCATATTTTTTTCCAACTTCCAGCAGATATTCCCAAAGTGAAGCTGCGTCTTCAGGCTTGCAATATAATTCAAAACCGTCTTCTCCAGTGTAACCGGTACGAGAAATAAGGCATGATGTTCCATTCACGTCAACTGACTCTTTGAAACGGAAGAAACGAATTTGTTCTGATTCTTCCCCAGCTGCTGCCTTTAAAATTTTTGCTGCATTTGGACCTTGCAGAGCCAATTGTGCTGCATTGTCGGAAATGTCGTTTATCTCAACCTCGAACCCATCTGCATGTTTCAGCATCCAGTTAAAATCCTTGATTCTGTTGGAGGCGTTGGCAATTATCCAGTAATGATTGTTATTAAAATGGTAAATCATTACATCGTCCAAGGTGCCTCCCTGTTCATTCACCATTACGGTGTATAGAACCTGATTGATCTTTAATCTGGATATCCCATTGGTCATAATGTAGTTCAGATAAGGTAGTGCATCCTTCCCTTTAACCTCTATTTCCCCCATGTGAGAAACGTCAAAGAGACCTGCTGCTTCTCTTACCATATGATGTTCCTGTAGTATACCTTCGAATTGTATGGGCAGTGCCCATCTTGCAAAATCAACTATCTTTGCCCCGCTATCCTTATATAGGGAATAAAGAGGTGTTTTTAATAACGCATCCATGTAATTCCTCCTCGCTTTCACCTTCAATCTTACAATAAGTTATAATAAAATTCAATATGATTTGGCTTTCTTTGAAATAAAGGTATATCTTGAGAAAAGTAGAATTAAATAAATAATGGATTATAAAGGAGCATGACATAATGAATCAGGAAAGATTATTGGAAATCAAAAATGAATTATACCGCCTGCCGGCTTTGAAGACTCGTTTGGATCAGTTAAACACTCGGGTCGCAGATGCTCAAAGAGAATTCAGCTCATTACAATTGAAATATGAAGCAGAAGCTCTGGATGTAGAGAATTTGGAGAAGGAATCACTATCTGTAATGCTTATGCGGCTTATAGGGCGTTATGATGATAAACTGGATAAAGAAACAGAAGAAATGATACAAGCCAAGCTGGAGTTGGACAAAGCTTCTGAACGAGTTCGTGAACTGACTAAAGAACGGGAAGAACTCAGTCTAAGAATTACTGACCTCAGACGTGACCAAAATCTATATGAAAAAGAACTGCAAAAACGAGAAGAAGAGCTTCGGAGAAATACTAAAGGAGAAGAAGCTGAAAAATTCAATGCCCTGGAGATAGAGAAAGTAGAGATTTACAAACAGATAACTGAAATTGAAGAAGCTGTTCGTGCTGCTGCTCGGGCAAGTCAAACCATAAACAGAATAATAGAGTACTTGAACAAAGCTGATAACTGGGCTGCATACGATGTGTGGTTTAAAGGCGGTATAATAACCCACTTAAATAAGTACGGAAATATCGACAATGCAGAAGCCGAATACAACCGGCTTCACTCCCAAATGAGAGACTTAAAAAGAGAGTTAAAGGATGTAAAAATGGATTCCAATGTAAATTACACAGGAATTGACTCTACAACCAGAACAATCGACTTCTGGTTTGACAATATTTTTACAGATCTGAATGTGAGAAACCGAGTCCGTGCTGATATGGAACAGGCAAGAAAACTAGCCGGTGGTATCCAGCGAGTAATTTCAACCTTGGAAAATAAAAAAGCTGCGGCAAATCAGAAGATAAAATCTCTTGAGCACCAAAAGAAAGAGTTGCTGCTAAACTTATAAGAACCATACTGCAATTATGTAACACCTTGTGTTTTATATTTTACTACTGATTATCGAATAATAAAGGAGCTGATTATTAATCAGCTCCTTTTGATTTCAAGCTACAAACCTTGTTTATGTTATTTTGCCATCTTATATTTTCTACGTAATAGATAACCTCCCAGGGTTAAGAGTGAACCGGCACCATAGAATAAGATCGGCGGCAATTCACCTGTCTTAGGCAAGTCAGAATCTCCTCCCGGGATATCATCATCGTCAAGATCGATAGTAGTCGGGCTTGGAGTTGGTTCCTGTGTTGGTTCTGCCGTAGGTTCCTGTGTTGGTTCTGCCGTAGGTTCCTGTGTAGGCTCTGCTGTAGGTTCCTGTGTAGGTTCTGCCGTAGGTTCCTGTGTAGGCTCTGC
>DIQU01000074.1:4425-19590 GCA_002426555.1 Firmicutes bacterium UBA5454
GGTTCCTGTGTAGGCTCTGCCGTAGGTTCCTGTGTAGGTTCTGCTGTAGGTTCTGCTGTAGGTTCCTGTGTAGGTTCTGCTGTAGGTTCCTGTGTAGGTTCTGCTGTAGGTTCTGGAGTCGTAATATTTAATGTTTCCGTAATTTCACCACTAGCAGTAAAACCTACCGAAACTAATGTTTGGCTGTCTTTTCGTATTTTAGGAGCAAAAATCCATGCTTCTGTCTCAGTTTGATTACCTGTGATGGTGATAACAAAATCCAGCGGTTCTTCAATTGCATCTTTTGAAACACGAAGAGTGACAGTTCGTCTTTTACCAGTTTCAGATATTGATTCTTCTATTGCTGCAGGCCCATTATGAGAATGACTAAATGTAACCGGTGTTTGATCATTGTTATTAACGCTGTCACTAATATTGTAACTGAACACTATTTCCCACTTATCTCCCAAATCATTTACAGTTGGACCGCTTGCTTCGATCTTAGCTAATCTTTCTAAATCCATACCATCTAAACCCAGAAGATAATTGTAGACTTTAAGAATATTATCATTGGTGCTAGAAACAGGTACGGCTCCATTAGTATAATGCCATATTGCCAGTTGAGTACCAGCTATTGCCTGTTTAATTGATAGATCAGATACACCGGTAACAGCTGCTTTTAGCTGGTCTAAAGTTATATATGGATAGCTGTTATAAATAATGGCTCTAACATATTTCGCATTTTCATTGCTAAAATAGCCCGCATTTTCTAATACTCCCACATTATAATTAGAACTATTGTTAATACTGGTGTCAAAATCTATACAATATGCATAAATCGGATCACCTACATAATTTTTATTCTTATATTCTTTAACCTCAAACAACTTTGTACTTATATTGGTTCCTGACTTTAACGTAACAGAAGTTCCATTAGTCCCGCCTCCTGTATACCTGTATACAGGTGTATCTGCAAACACAATTGAATGCATTGTTAATGCCAACAGTAATACAGTAAGTAATAGAGCACCTGCCTTTTTTAATTTCATATTGAATCTCTCCTTTTAAATAAAAATGACCACCATAATTAAAATACGGCGGCCTGACTATCATAATATCTTATAGATACCTTAGACTCATGACTTTGCGTTGCTTCCTTTTCAGGAAGTTTGCCTTTTCGATAAAACTTATTCAGTTTTCTTTTGGTACGATTATAATATGTAAAAATATTAACAATAGAACCAAATTCCTCTTGTATATAGTTTATACCCGGAGAAAATATTTTGAGACATAAAATCCAATATTTTCATAAAAAATCGCTCAACATCTTTATGTATTGCTATGATTACATGGATTTTAACGCCTTGCAACTAATTAGGATCTACTACAACATCAAATTCATAATGCACATAATATCCTGATATTAAGACATCCCCTCTAACTGTTTCTTCTATCACTGGATAAAATGATAAAAATACTGATTCTTCCAGTGTGCCGTGGAGATGTTCCGTATCATCACTGAAAATTATATAAATATCCGCACTGGTAATCCCTACCAGCCCGAAAAGGGAAGTATCTGTCTTGATATTTCTTGCTTCATATCTTTCGGCCGTTACCGGCTTGACAGTTACATAACAGGATTGAGTCAAAATTCCTTGGGGAGTAGTAAGTTTTACTGTAATAGAAGCGTTGCCTGCAATCCTCCCGGTTATAAGTCCATTTTCATTTACTGTTACGATGGAGGGATTGCTGGATTCCCATTCGATTTTTTCATAGTATGCATCTTCCGGGGTCAAAACTACCTGAAGCTGCATTTCATCATTATAACCGAGTTCAACTGTCGATGGTATCAACTCAATACTTGAAACTGATACAAAAACATTTACTTGACAACTATCTGCAAATCCGCCATCCTGAGTTTCTACTGTAACAATCGCAGTACCGCCTGATATTCCTGTAACCCTGCCGTTATTGTCTACTGCGGCAATAGAAGGATTGTCGGTGCTCCAGATTAAAGCTTTATTTGTTGCATTGGGGGGATCGATGGCAGCATATAGAATCGTATCTGATCCAACAGGCAAATCAATTTCATTGGTGTTTAATGTTACTCCTGTAACAGACACAGCGTTTACTGTAACCTGCAGCCCTAGTGTTTTTGTGTTATCCATCCGCGCTCTGGCAGTTATTATGTGATCACCAATGTCAAGCTCATCCGTTCTTGTCGACCAGGTAACCTCAACATCCATTTCTTCACCATTTGTCAAAATTGCAGTAAGTGTAGACGGTAAAGGTTTGTAATAACCATGGTCAATTGTAATTGGATCCAAGGGTTTGAAATAGTTTATTTCATATACATTTACCTTGTATTCAACAGTTTTTGAATTATCCATAGCTGCTACGGCAGTACTGGTCTTCCATCCAACAGTTGATGTATCGATAGGATTGGACCAAATCACTTCTACCTTCTGCGTTGTTCCATTGCTCATATTTGCTGGCAGCAGTATCGGTAAGTCTATGTTTTTATTCTTGTATACTGTAATCGTCGGAATTGGCTTCATAGACAGAATTCTCATTTCTGTCAAAGATGGATCCGGATTATACTTTTCAATAAGGTATGTTTCTACTTCTTCCAAATCATTATCGGACAATCTTTTATTGTATATTATCAACTCGGCTATTTCCATGCCCTTCCAATTTATGTTCAGCGAGTTTGTGTTTACTCTTGGTGTATATGTATCATATCCTCTTTGAAGACCGTCTATCCTGGCACTTAATACGCCATTTCCTGCTATTCCCGTGAAAACATGCCATTTGCCGTCCATGCCATCATTTTCCCCAAGCTTGGCATGTTTTCCGGAAACTTCGAATCCGAGTATACCATCTGACTGCCAGCCAAAGCTCCAGTTGGTTCCCTTAATAATATTTTCCGAAGGTCGTTTCACATTACCCTTTGCAACTATAAAAAAAGTTACATTATCCATGCGGTTAGGTGTGAATGAGTTAATATTCATTGATGTATCAGTATCATTTTGCTTCAAGGTTTTACCCCATACAAAGGTTTCCTCCCTGTATTGAACCTCTTCCAATATAGGTCTTAGATTGTTGTTGGCTTGAATGGCATTATTGTTTTGTACAGAGTTGTCAATCCATTTTTGAACATGAATTTCGTCAGAATACTCGACAATGGAGGAGTCATCTTCCTTGCTGATTAAAGAAGCATCAAGATGAAGCACCGAATCATTTATGACAGGCAGTCCGGAAAAGAATACGGGCTCGCTTAAGACTGTCTCTCCTTTTCTTCCCGAAACTGCATACGGGGTAATGGAGTATATTACATGCCTGCCTGCATACTGCTTATGGATTTCTGTTAATTTACTTGTATTTAACATATTTGAATCTGCTAAGATCGGTACAGCTATATAATCATTGGGAAACAAAGGATAAAGCCGCCCCAAATCCAAATCTCTGTCTATATTATCCTTACTTACTATAGGTATATTGAAACCCTTTCGGGAAATATACCACTCATGGCGATTTAACAGAAATACACCATTACTGTCTATGCTGGATGCTGCCCTTAAGTTTACTCCGGATTTTACAGAATAACCATAGTTAACCGGAAGCTTCGTATCGTTATTATATATATCAAGCCTGATATTGGATGCACTGGGTACAGGATATGCTGGAGTTCTGCTTTCACCTACTATTGTCTGTATCTTCTTGTTATTTTTTATCTCCTTTTCAACGAGGTAACCGGTTACATTGCGCCCAAACAAACTGCGGACTACCTCTTCACCGCCGCTTACATCAGAGCCCTCTTTGATCTGCCTTTTTATTGATTGTATCTCATCTTCAACATTTTTTTGAGCTGAGAATGCATCTTTTGTTATTGCCCTGGTATCCGTCAGCAATACAAAATGTCCTGAAAGGGCGCTGAGAAAAGTAACAGCAATAATCCCCAATAAGGCAAGTGCCAATATAATCTCAATTAATGTCATGCCTTTCCTGTTAAACAAAATTCCGCCTCCTGTAAATATAGACTATAATTCAGGACCGTCTATATGCCACAAATCATTTAAGATCTGTTTCTTAATTTCATCAAAGACAATATTCAATTCATCATAGTCATTGGCTTCAAATACCTCTTCCGCATCTGTATATTCCGCTATTTGATCCAAGTTGCCAAAGTCATCGGGATCTGCAGAAAATCCAATAACATATACCTTCATCTTACCATCATTTATTATCATATTTCCTATTATTCTAACATACTCGTTTACTGTGTTGTTATTGTAATTACCCGGACCAACTATTTGATGAGCCGGACTCCACCCGGTCAAGCTCAAATTACCAGAACCTGTATAATAAGACCAGGAAAAGGTGTTTGTTGCACTGGCAAATGTTGTCACACCATCAACCAGGATGATTACATAATCATTTATCTTGGCATCATCGTAATCGGGATTATTTCGACCGTTTCTTATCTGGTAATATGCCCTTCTTAGGCCGTCGCCGGTATTTGTACCGCCCCCTGCTGTTTTGCCGTTGTGTTGATTAGTTAAGGTTTCGATATTAGCTATAAGACTACCAGTGTTGGTTGATGCATCTTGAAAAGCTTTTGGATCATTTGCATGATCTGCAAAAGGAACAAGTGAGATACTGACAGTCTGCTGTGACGCTGCGAATTTATTAATTAAATCTATAGATGCATTTTGCAACTTTCGTATCCGTCTGTTATTTACAACATTTGTTTCATAACCGTTCATATCCCAGTTCATACTGCCGGAGGTATCAAGAACCATGGCAACCTGGGCAACAGGTCTTTCAACTTCAAATATCGGATCTTCACGGTTTTCTCCTCTGTATGCCAAAGCAACGGCAGGATTCATCGTTGTACCCTTATGAATAATCTGCAGAGAGTTCAATGCTTCAACTTCTGACAACAAACTCATATGCCCAACAATGTTACCGTCATCGTCATACTTTTCAGGTCTGTCTCTAAAGAAAGCTTGGATGGAAAATATAATATTTTTTTCTTCCTTGTCATCATCATTCTTCTCGTATATAACTTTGTAATCAATATCAGGATGAGCCGGAACCAGCACTCTTTTATAATGATCGACCACACCATCGACTTTCTGGTACTCATATATGACTATTGCTCCATCCATAACACCGATATAACTCCAGCCGTCAGTCAGATTGTTTTCCCTGAAACTGGACTGGGGAATTGTAAATACGGCAGTTGAGAATCTGGCTATTTGGTTTGTATATTCCGTTACCAGGCGGAAAGATGACTGCAAATCATATTCGTCAACTGTCTTTCCATGTGCCTTAAAGCTAAAGCTAAGGATGCTGAAGCTGGTCGTTAAAACAATACCTAAAAGGGCCATGACTATTATGAGCTCTACCAGGGTAATTCCTCTATTTTTCTTCATTTTTTCACATCCTTTTATATACAACAATTCTCTTGGACATAAGCTAATCCCATCTTTGAACCTGCGGATTATCGGCTTCCAGTATTAAAGTCAGGCTATTAGTTATTTCTGTATTCGAAAGCCTTCCGATTGAGTGTATTTCCACTTCCCTCCTGTTATCCGTATTGATAGGTCGAATATTGACTGTAACAGTTCCGTTATCAAGGTTTATAGTATCCGTTTGATTCAAGTGCTGCTTATTTGCCAGATCATCTTCAATACTCTGTGAAGGATTCCATTTGAATTCATTCAGCAGGGTGTTACCAGGTCCGTCTTCCAACATTAATGCTGAAAGAGTCATATCTATACCTGTTAATGCCAGGTAGTATGCCTGTACTTTCTGTTCCTGTAATCTTGTTTGTCTCAGATTATTTGCAAATATTACTGATACTGAACTCGTTAATATGACAATGACAGCAAGCAACATTATTACTGTAACAAGTGCAGAACCATTTCTTTTCTTTAACAATCCAACCAAAGTCATAATAACCGTCTCCTGGCATCAAGATATATACTTGCTTATAATTGCTGATAAACTCTCTCTTTATTATATATTATTTAAACATAAATTACCATATTCAAACCAAATAATTCTATATTTTTTACACGTTTTTTACACTTATTTTAGAGCCGGACTGTACAAAACTTTAGTATTCTACTTTGTTTCTTCCTTTATTTTTTGCCAAATACAATTTAGCATCTGCAGCCTCGATTAAATCATCTGTTGTATGTCCCTGTATCGAACCAAAAGAACTGATACCCAGGCTGGTAGTGATATGTATTTTTTGTTTACCAAGATCAATTTCCATAGCCTCAATTTCTTTTCTTATGCCTTCTGCAATTTCTACAGCTTTCTCTGTACCAGCACCCGGAAGACAAATTAAAAACTCCTCCCCGCCAAATCGAGATACCCAGTCACTCTCTCTTCTAATAGAATTGAGAATTGCTTTTGAAGACATTTTTAAAACTTTATCTCCAGCTAAATGACCGTATTTATCATTAACTTCCTTGAAGTTGTCGATATCTGCCATGATAATGGAAATATCCTGTTTTGCAAGAACAGAGCTGACCAAATCAACCGGAAGCCGTTCACTTATATAACGTCTGTTATATAAACCTGTTAAGGAATCAATTAAGGCAAGAATATTAATCCCGTCTATTAATGTATGCACTTCTGACTTCTTACCAGGTATTGTACTTTCAAAGACCATACTATCGGTTATTTTTTTTATAAGCTCTATAATAACCCTTCGCTCCTCCATCTCATATGGAATCGCAGTCACCATAAATATATCTTTCAAGTTGTATTCAATCTTGACATAAGTTGTATTTTCATTGAATGCACGTATTGATATGCAATTATCACATATTTGATTTCTTTGCCAAAAATAATAACACGTGCTATCAAGCACATTTCCGCTGGTATTGCTAAAATTATCATGCTCTATAACCCTTTTCATAGTGGGATCTACTAATCTGATTACATCATAGAGCTTATCAAATATAGCTATCCTGTTTAGTGTATCTTGCATTTTCTTATGATGCTGCATCTTTTTCACTCCAAATGTTAAGATAAATCAACTTGTATTTTTTATCCCAATATAATAAATTCAGGTATTGATAATGTTACCATATTGTATGTAACAAGTCCAGATTGCATTTTGACAGGAAATTATCTCATCCTTAAATATCTATTTTTTCTAATTTTTACTATATTTATTAGCATCATATGTTAAACTGAAACAAACTATCATTAACTTTTTGTCCGGTTTTACTTTAGAAGGAAACAAAGAAGGAAAATTTGGTTATAAGGTAGAAACAAGTATAATAGGTTTAAATCTTAGTAAAATTGAAGGCCGTAGCGATGGCCATACCATTAGATATTAAAAAGATTATCCATTAAGTATTATGTATCATAGGAGATGATTCTATTGAAAAAGAAAATACTGCTGTTAGTGCTCATTTTAGCTATGGTAGTGTTTTTATCCAGTTGTGTTCCTGGAGATGGTAAGAATACTTCTGATAACCCTGCCGGCTTCCTATGGGGAATATGGCATGGTTGGTTAGCACCTGTTTCATTGATTTTATCCTTGTTCAGAGACAATATCAGAATCTATGAGGTTGCCAATACTGGATTCTGGTACGACTTTGGATTCTATATATCCATTATCAGTGGTTTTGGCGGGATATCATTATTTAGAAAAACGAAGAGGAAGAAGAGCTGATATAGCTTTTACCATTGTTTTGAATGTCACAATCTTATCATCTCTGTCAACTTCTAAGGACACAAAATAAAAGCCAACTCCTTAAATTAAGAAGGAATTGGCTATCTTAGATTAACAAACTTCTCTTATTCAGTATATGGGAACACTTTTTCCTTCAGAATTACTACACCTATATACTCGAATCCTGGTTTAGGTCTTTTAGTTTTAAGATTTACCTCCACCAGTTACCGTTACTGATCCATCACTTTTTAACGTTACAGAGTAAGCAGAACCTCCTGTCCATGGACTAGCCGGCCAATCATCTACATAATCTGCTGCACTATATACACCGCTTCCACCAGAAGCTTCTCCACTTTCATTTGCTGTCCATATAACATTATCCGAAGGTGCACCATGCTCAGCAAGACAAATGTTAGCTGAACTTCTCAGCATCGATTCATTAGCACTATGGGCTCTTTCTCTTGCCCTTTCTTGTGTTCCTGTAAACCTCGGAATAGCAATCGCAGCCAAAATCCCCAGTATTGCAATAACAACAATCAGTTCAATAAGAGTAAAACCTTTCCTGCTTTTAATTTTTTTGTTCATTGTTTTGTTCCTCCCTATAGTTTAGTTTTTGTCGTTTAAAACTCTTAATATGTAGGTCTTGGTATAAATTATTGATATAGACTACACCACAAAACTAATAATACAACAAATATTATTTCTTGACAAATATATTTGCTCTATTAGTTTATACCCATAACATTATCTTCTAGACAAACTTTAGAAAATATTTTGTAGAAAAATCTGCAAATGCTTCATCTTATGCATTACTTGTGATATAATTAATACAGTAATGGAACGATGACTGGTTTTTATATTAATTACACTATACATATTACAACAGGAGGCTTAGTAATGACAGCTCAAACAAAACCAAGCCCCAAAGAGAACAACCTTGATGAACTGGTTATCCAGTACAAAAAGAACCACAACCCTCTGCTCCTTCATGAAATTGTGGAAAGCAGTAAAGGGCTGATCTACTACTTCATCAGGCTTTATGGCGGAGATAGAAACTCCTCTGATTTGTATCAGGAAGGAGTTGAAGGTCTGCTGAAAGCAATAAAAAGATTTGACACAGAAATCGGTGTCAAATTTTCAACCTATGCCGGTCATTGCATAATGGGCGAGCTGCGTCATTACTTACGTGCTGAATCCTCATACTACAATCCCGGCGTAATCAAGGATCTGCAATATCGAGTCGAACAATTCGTTGAGAATAAACTGAAAATAACCGGCGAAGTACCTGATATATCTGAAATATCCAAGGCTTTAAACCTGAAGGAAGGCGCTGTCATCGAGGTTATGAAAGGCGGTATGGTCAGTTTCGATACTTTGGATATATCCAAGATAAGCAATCAAAATCTGGAGAGCTTCAAGCTGCCTGTTGAAGATAAACTGGCATTGATACAGGCTGTCAACAAACTCAATGAGCTGCAGAAAAAAGTAATATACATGCTGTTCTTCAGAGATATGACTCAGGAAGAAGCTGCTGCAAAGCTGGGTATCAACCAACGAAAGGTATCTCGTCTGAAAGAAAAGGGATTGGAAGAATTAAGGAAGGAACTGGATCAATAGGACCAAAATTGCCTGTCCAGGCTGCGGTATTGAATGGCCTCTGCCAGGTGTTGATCAAGCAGGTTCTCTTCTCCTTCCAGATCCGCTATGGTTCTGGATACCCGCAGGATACGGTCATAAGCTCTGGCACTCAGAGATAAGGCAGTAAAAGCTTGCTTTATCATTTTCTTCTGGCTCTCAGTGAGCTTGCAATATTTTTCAATCTGTTTGGAATTCAATTGTGCATTGCTGTATATGCACTTATTTTTATACCTTTCCAGCTGCTTGCTGCGTGCTTTATCCACCGCTTCCTTCATTTCCCGGGAAGTTTCTCCCTTACGTCCGCCTGTGAGCTTTTCAAAACTGATGGGTCTAACTTCCAGATGAATGTCAAATCGATCCAACAGGGGTCCGGATATTCGGTCAAGATAGCGGGAAATCTGAGCTGGTGTACAATGACAGTCGCGGCTGCTGTCTCCATAATAACCGCACGGACAAGGATTCATGCTTCCTACCAGCATGAACTTTGAAGGGAAGACGGCTGAACCTTGCACCCTTGAAACGGTAATTTTCCCATCCTCAAGAGGCTGTCTTAAAACTTCCAGCACTTCTCTTTTATACTCTGGAAGCTCGTCAAGAAAGAGAACACCATTATGTGCCAGGCTGATTTCTCCGGGCTTGGGAACCCTTCCCCCGCCTACCAGTGCTGCAGCGGATGCAGTATGATGAGGCGCCCGGAATGGTCTGGTATGGATTAAACCCCGGGCAGTATCCAATTCAGCTGCCGCGCTGTAAATCTTAGTGGTTTCTATAGCTTCTGCGTAGCTGAGCTCCGGTAAAACAGATGGCAGCCTTTTTGCCAGCATGGTTTTTCCTGTACCGGGGCTTCCAATCATCAGTATATTATGGCTCCCTGCAGCAGCTATTTTCAATGCCCGTTTTGCTCCTTCCTGACCCTTGACATCGGAATAATCCTCGTAAAGGCTGTCCTCGTTATGTGACTTGAAATCATCTGCAGGCATATAGGGGGTTACAGAGCATTCACCATTGAGTGCAGAAACCATATCTTTCAAATTATCGAATGGAAATACCTTCATTCCTTTCACATGGCTGGCTTCCGGTGCATTGTTAACAGGAAGTATGACATTGTGCTCCGTATCGGAAACAGACAAAAGCATGGGAAGAACACCGCTTACCGGACGGATACTTCCATCAAGAGATAACTCGCCTAAAAATAGCGGCTGAAAATCAGAGCTGGCTTTCACCTGATTGGTAGCCATAAGAATCCCCACAGCTATGGCCAGGTCATAGGCAGGTCCTTCCTTTCGGGTATCCCCCGGTGCCATATTTACAGTAATCCGCTTCATGGGAAAGTCAAAGCCGCTGTTCTTGACAGCAGATCGGACTCTTTCACGGGATTCCTTGACGGCAGTATCAGCAAGCCCGACGATATCAAAGCCGGGCAGACCACTGGATATGTCTGCTTCTATATCTATAATATAGCCGTTGATACCAAACAGTCCGGTGCTCTTAACCTTAGCCAGCATGGGAAATGTCCTCCTTATAAAATTTTTTCAAGAAGCTTTGACGATGAACAGGTGAAAGACCATGTTTTCGTATGGCTTCAACATGCTCTTCCGTTCCATAGCCTTTATGTTTTTCAAATCCGTATTCCGGATAGATTTTTGCAAACCCTTCCATGATTCTATCACGTGTAACCTTTGCTGTGATGGAAGCTGCTGCGATGGATTGGGATTTTCCATCTCCGCCGATTAGAGACAGCTGAGGTATTTTAATATTATTAAGACGCATGGCGTCCAATAAGAGATAATCAGGCGCTTGACTGCAGGCTTTTACTGCTTGTTCCATGGATTCTATGGTTGCCTGATAGATATTTACCTTGTCAATTCGGTTATGATCGATTATACCAAAGCCGACTGCTAAAGCCTTTTCCATTATAGTATCAAAGAAATACTCTCTTTTAGCAGGGCTTAGCTTTTTGGAGTCATCTACACCTTCTATCAATAATTCTTTTGGCAAAACAACACAGGCTGAGACTACAGGACCTGCCAGGGGTCCTCTGCCGGCTTCATCTATGCCGCCCAGGAAAGAATAAGCCTTTGACCAGAGCTTTCGTTCATACACCAGCATATATTGTGATTTTTCCTGGATTTTTATTTTATCTTCCTGTTCACGATAGTATCTTTCCAGTAATTTTTGTATACCAATACGACTGTCATCTTTCATGGCAGCCAATAATGAATCCGATATGTTTTCTCGCTGTATTATCTCTTTTACTTCTGAAATGGTTTTGTGCTGTATATTCAAACGAATAGCCCCCTCATCCCTTACCTATTCGTTATTCCTGTTGAATTTCCTTCTTATTTGGGGGACCCCTATTGATTTACTTTTTTAAGGTAGTTCTAATGTAGTACGGCCAATGATGCCGGACTGATACTCATCCAGTACTTGCCTTGCAGCTCTTGAGATGTCCGGAATGCCGCCGGTTTGCAGCCATCCTCTGTTCAGTGCTATATCTGCAAGCAGTTCATAAGCTCTTTTATCCAGGTTTTCCAGTCGATATCGACTTGTAAGGAGCTGAGGATAAAGCTGTGTCATTTCCTCCAGGAATCGAACAGCTATTTCTTCCATATCCATGATTTCCTCTCGAATGGAACCGGTATAGGCTAAATGCAGGCCTGTTTTTTCGTCACCCAATTTAGGCCATAGGAGACCTGGAGTATCCAATAATTCAAAGTAGGGATTTATTTTAACCCATTGTTTTGCTTTGGTAACTCCTGGACGATCGCCGGTCTTTGCTTTTGCTGAGTCTGATATGGCATTTATCAAAGTAGATTTTCCAACATTGGGAATGCCCACTACCATAGCACGGATAGTTTTGTTTATACCCTTTCGCTGTTTGATCTCTTTTTGTTTTTCATCTGCAATAGAAAACAAGGTTTTTTTAAGCTGTTGTATGTCCTTCTTGTTTAGTGAATTTATGGCAGCAACAGTGATGCTTTGATTTTTATAATAATTCTTCCAAAGCTTGGTTTTCTCGGCATCTGCATAGTCACTTTTGTTTAATACTACAACTCTTATTTTGCTATGGTACATGCCCTGAAATTCCGGATTGGTGCTGCTATTAGGAATTCTGGCATCCAGCAGCTCAATAACCATGTCCACCAGTTTTAGATTCTCATTCATCATTCGTTTTGCTTTGGCCATATGACCGGGATACCAGTTGATATTCAAGAATAACACAACCTCTTTCTATTTCATTGCTGACAGGCTGTCCAAAGGCCAAATACGCCACATGGCTTTACCTATCAGATTATCCATGGGGACAAAACCCACATGATAATCTCGACTGTCTTTGCTATGGTTGCGGTTATCACCCAGGACAAAGATTGTGTCTTCCGGCACGATTTCTTCTGCAAAATCGTTATAGGGAGGTTCTGCTATATAGGGTTCATTCAGAGGTTCATTATTGACATAAACAACACCGTCCTCTATTCTCACCCTATCTCCCGGAAGACCAATCAAACGCTTTACATAACTTGTCCTGCCGTCTTCCGGTGTTTTGAAAATAACAAGATCCCCGTGACAAGGTTCGCCGATTATGTAGCATATTTTATTTACAAATACCCGATCCCCGCCCTCAAGGGTAGGTACCATGGATTCTCCAACTACCAGAATTATTTCAAAAAGGAAAACTCGAATAAGCAATGCCAATATTACAGCTGTAACTATTGCCTGAGCCCATTCCTTGATTTCTTTTAAAGGATCCTTCGGTGAATCCTTATCGGAATTATTTACATTTTTCTTTGCAGCCTCATTGTTGATATCATGTTCTTCCATGCTGTACCTGCCTTTACTGCTGTAGAAAGTAAAATGGGACTGTTGACCAGCCCCATGGAATCATTATCTTTTTGTTTGCTTTTCTTTAACCTTGGCAGCCTTACCGATTCTATCGCGCAGGTAATACAGCCTGGCTCTTCGAACTTTACCTCTTCTAACCACTTCAACATGATCGATTCTGGGGGAATGAATAGGGAATGTTCTCTCAACCCCTACTCCGTAGGAAAGCCTTCTAACAGTAAAGGTTTCACTGATGCCGCCTCCGTTTCTTTTAATAATGGTGCCTTCAAAAGCCTGCAGCCTTTCACGAGTTCCCTCAACAACTTTCACAAATACTCTTACGGTATCTCCAATGGAGAATTCCGGCATATCCTTGCGTAATTGTTCCTTTTCTATCTGTTTAATTATGTTCATCGGTTTTTACCTCCTTCTTCCAAGCGTTCATATCCCGCTGAGGGAAAGTGGACCGCCCGTAATAACAAGCTAGATTATATCATATGGGGTTTTCTCTGCGCAATAGCTGTTGGAATGAATCCAATGACTCATTGAGCAAGTCTCTGTCTTCCTTTGACAATGCACCTTGATCCATTAAATCGGGCCGCTTGCGCAGGGTATTTATTAAACTCTGTTGTTTGCGCCACTTGTCAATTTCCTTATGATTTCCCGAAAGTAATACCGGGGGAACCTCTTGACCATCATATACTGCCGGTCTGGTGTATTGGGGGTATTCCAGAAGATCTGTGGAGTGGGACTCCTCCAGGATGGACTCGGAGCTGCCCAGTACACCGGGGATTAAGCGGGTGACGCAGTCTACCAGCACCATTGCCGGCAGTTCTCCGCCTGTCAGTACATAATCGCCAATGGATATTTCCATATCCACATATTTGTCAATGACCCGTTGATCGATGCCTTCATAGTGACCGCATAAAAGAATCAAGGAAGATTCTTTCGATAAAAGCTGCGCCAGCTCCTGAGTTAACAGCTTCCCCTGGGGGGATAGGAAGATGAGCTTGGGCTTTTCTTCCGGATAAGCTGACAGTACATGCTTTATGCAATCCGATAGAGGCTGAGGCATCATCACCATTCCGGCACCGCCTCCATAGGGGTAGTCATCTGCCTGCTTGTGCTTGTTTGCAGCAAAGTCTCTGATGTTATGGGTTTGGATGGATACCAGCTCGTTTTCCACTGCACGTCCCAGAATGCTTGATGTTTTAAAAACCTCAAACATTTCAGGAAAAAGGGTGAGTATGTCAATCTTCATCAGGCAGCAATCCTTCCATGTCCTTCAAGTCAACCCGAATCAACCGATTTGGTATATCCACATGGGTAACCACTTTTTTCAGGGCGGGTATCAGGACTTCCCCTCTGGGACCTCCTCTTATCACATATACATCATTGGCACCGGTTTCCAATACTTGAGTTAGTTGCCCCAAGTATTCTCCATTTATGGTTTCCACTCGGCTATTAAGAATGTCAGGAATGAGATAAGTAAACTTGGGTAGTTTACGGACCATGTCTCTGGAAATCCAAAGCTCCTGATTTCGGAGAGGCTCTATAGATTCGATGGTTTCATACCCTGTTAACTTCAAGTACGCAAAACTATAGTCATAACGCCGAGAAGCAATACTTAACTCTTTGTACGGGGTTTCCTTGTTTAGAAGGAACAACTTTTGCAGGGTGTCAAACCGTCTTGGGTCATCAGTTAGAGGTTTGACCTTTATTTCACCTTTTAAGCCTTGAGGCTTGATTATTATACCAACGGATAGATATTCCAGCATTACACTTCCACCCTAAATAATCTCTACAGTTACTTTTTTCGTTTCCTTCAGGGATGCAGCCTTCACTACTGTGCGGATGGCTTTAGCAATACGGCCCTGCTTGCCGATTACCTTACCCATGTCTTCCTGGGCTACTCTTAGTTCTATGGTGATTACGTCGTCCCCTTCTACTTTTTGTACATCTACCTGATCGGGGTCGTCCACCAGTGATTGTGCAATAAACTTTACCAATTCAACCATGGCTCTGCC
>DIQU01000046.1:0-175 GCA_002426555.1 Firmicutes bacterium UBA5454
GCTTGATTTATGTGATATGCTTACGATTACCATGCCGCATACCAAGATAATCATACTTTCAGGATTTGATGATTTTGAATATGCGCAGAAAGCGTTGCGCTGCAATGTATTCAATTACCTATTAAAGCCTATTAACGAGAAGGAGTTATATGCCCAGCTCGTCCAGGTGAATATT
>DIQU01000046.1:357-1257 GCA_002426555.1 Firmicutes bacterium UBA5454
GAGTTACATGCCCAGCTCGCCCAGGTGAATAGTCTGTTGGAGCAGGAAAAGGAAACGGAAGCGAAGAATTTTATGTTAAAGGAACAGCTCCGAGAGTGCCTGCCCCTGATGCAGGAATGGTTTTTTAAAATCATACGTGAAAATCTAGATAACCTGGAGATTATAGATTCAACATTCTGTTTGTTTAACATCGACATTTTGAACAGATCATATCAGGTTCTTTTTATTGATTTCTTACAGGATAATAATGCTCAGGAAATTGAGAAGGAATTTATAAATGTATCCAGATTAGCTCAAACTATTACACTTTTTATCGAGGATGATCTTAAGAAAATCTATTTTTATGATACCAGCTCCATTACTATCATCCTGTCTTCGGACAGCAGTGATATGGTAGAAGTACAGAAGAGAAATTATCATCTTGCAGATCGTATCCGGCAGTATTTGGATTTCAATTACCAGCATCCATTCTCTATAGGATTATCCACAATTGTGCAAAACATTGCTCAGCTGCGGCAGTCTGTAAAGGATGCTATTGCTGCCAGTAAGTATTCTTTTTATATTGGCTTCAACGAAATTATCTGCACCACAGATGTGGGATTGCGTAATGTTGGGGAAATTGTTCCCAATTTTAAGTATATTCAGGAAGACTTGCTGAAGTATATTAGACTCTGTGATTCACAGCATGCAGAACAGTTTTTAAACATATTTTATCTGAATGTCTTGCAGCTTCACGGTGATAGGATTTTGGCAACAAATAAGTTCCTGGAGCTGTATTACTACCTTTCCAATTCTTTGAGTCAGGAATTTAACTTTGATAAAACCCCCTCACAGAAGATTGTAATACAACTAGAGAACTGCACAAATCTTGAAAAAATAAAAGGAATCCTAAGCGATTAT
>DIQU01000046.1:1494-7027 GCA_002426555.1 Firmicutes bacterium UBA5454
GATAAGGCGAAAATCTACATACAGACAAATTATGCTGATGATATCTCCCTGGAATCTATTGCTTATGAAATTGGGCTTTCTGCCTGCTATCTGAGCACTCTGTTTAAAAATATGGAGAAGACATCTATTAAGGAATATATCACTGATGTGCGAATAGAAGCCTCCAAAAAGTATCTTCAAGATATTAACCTGAAAATTTACGAGGTGGCTGCCAATGTAGGATATACAGATTCCCGCTATTTCAGCCAGCTATTCAGAAAAAAGGTTGGATATACGCCAGGACAGTATCGGGAATTTATAAAGTCAGAGACATAATCCTTACAGATGCAAAAAGTCAAGTAAAATACTAAAAACGCTAATCTCATCACTGCGGAGGAGATCAGCGTTTTTAAACAATCTGCCGGATTTACTTATTCAGAAGTTCTCTGGATTTAGCCATGATGTTTTCCACCGTAAATCCAAAGTGTTTGAAAAGCTTATCTGCCGGAGATGAAGCGCCAAAGCTGTCGATGGATATGATTTTTCCTTTGAGTCCTACATATTTATGCCAGCCAAATGAGGATGCAGCTTCTACAGCTATCCGGTTTTCAACGGAAGAGGGAAGAACACTCTCTTTATATTCCTCAGACTGTCTTTCAAAGATTGCCCAGGATGGCATACTTACAACTCTTGCGTCAATGCCTTCTGCCTGAAGTGCTTTTCCTGCTTCCAATGTAATATGGACTTCTGACCCGGTGGCAATCAATATGATTTGGGGGACATCACTTTTTGAGTCTAAAAGAATATATGCCCCATTCAATGCAGACTTTCCATTTATGTCAAGTACAGGCAGATTCTGCCTTGACAGGATTAGACAGGTTGGTGAGGAAGTACTTGTAATCGCAGTATACCAGCCGGCCGCCGTCTCGTTTGCATCAGCCGGGCGAAAATCAATAAAATTCGGAATGCTTCTGACTGCTGCAAGATGTTCCACTGGCTGGTGGGTAGGTCCGTCTTCCCCTACGCCGATGCTGTCGTGGGTCATTACATAAATGACAGGCAGCTTCATCAGCGCGGACAGACGCATGGCGCCTTTCATGTAATCGGTAAATACAAAGAAGGTGGAGCAAAAAACCTTTAAACCGCCATACGCGGTTAATGCATTTGAAATTGCAGCCATTCCATGCTCCCTCACACCAAAATGAAGGTTCCTGCCATTGTAATTATTGGCGGAGAAATCACCCATATCTTTCATATAGGTCTTATTTGAAGGTGCAAGGTCAGCTGAGCCGCCGATGAGATTGGGGATTTTGGAACTCAGATAATTAATTATTTTTCCTGAAGCAGCCCTTGTTGCAATGGGGGTGCCGTCAACAGACCAAAATCCGTTATCCTCCAGTAGTAGTTCAGTGTAATCAAAACTCTGCTCTGCTTTCCAGCTCTTGGCTAAATCAGGATATTGTGCGGAGTATTTTTCAAACAGATGATTCCAATTTTCTTCCGCCTCAATTCCTTTAGCAATGAGTCCTTTCATATGTTCGCTTACTTTAGCAGGTACTGTGAAACAGTCGTCACTGCTGATTCCATAGAACTCTTTTGTTTTCTTAAGATTCTCTGCCCCGAGTGGTTCTCCATGGGCTGAAGCACTTCCGGCCTTAGGGGAGCCATAGCCGATCTGTGTGTTGACAACGATCAGAGAAGGAGCGTTGGTTTCTGCTTTGGCCTCACTTAAAGCATCACTGATATCCTCTACAGAGTTGCCGTCGGCAACATTTAAAACCTGCCATCCGTAAGCCTTAAAACGTCCCGCCACATTTTCTGTAAAGGCAATGTCTGTACTGCCCTCAATCGTAATTTTATTGCGGTCGTAGAGAAGGATGAGCTTGCCGAGCTTCAATGCGCCTGCAAGAGAAGCAGCCTCTGAAGCAACCCCTTCCATCAGGCAGCCGTCACCGCAGAGAACGTATGTATAATGATCAATGATATTGAAAGAGTCACGGTTAAATCTGGATGCCTGAAATCTCTCTGCCATTGCCATGCCGACTCCATTTGCAATGCCCTGACCCAAAGGGCCTGTGGTTATTTCGATGCCGGGAGTGTGTCCAAACTCAGGATGGCCGGGGGTTTTACTGCCGAATTGCCTGAACTTTTTTAGGTCATCCATAGATACATCGTAACCAAATAGATGAAGCATAGAGTACAGCATAGCAGATCCATGACCGGCAGATAGGATAAATCTATCCCTGTTTGGCCAGGAGGAATCTTTGGGATTATGCTTCAGATGCTCCGCCCATAGGGTGTAAGCGATTGGAGCAGCGCCCAGCGGCAGTCCGGGGTGCCCGGAGACGGCTTTTTCTACAGACTCCGCGGCCAGTATTCTTATGGTGTTTATGCAGGTATTGTTTAAATTACTCATTTGTTACCTCCTTCACTTTAGTTTTTTAGTATCACATTTATATATCCATTATAAAGTATTGTATGAATTAATCAATAGAAAACATAACGGGATAAGTTTACTAAGTTTGACTGGCATATTCATTGTTTTAGTACTATAATGTATTAAAGCAAATTATGAGGAGGTTTGAGATGGCAAAAAGAGGAAGTCATGTTAGTAAGTTAACGACAGAGAAGACCGAGTTTAGGCGTGAGATCGGTGTTTTCGGTGGAGTCAGTATTATTGGGGGTATCATGATAGGCTCCGGTATTTTTTATTTAGGCTCTTATGTCCTGGAAAGAGTCGGCATGAACAGTGGATTGGCTCTGCTTTGCTGGCTGCTGGGCGGGATTATTTCCCTGTTTGGCGGTCTGTGCTACGCTGAACTGGGCGCGGCGATGCCGAAATCCGGTGGGCGGCTGGTCTATCTGGACGAAGCATTTCATCCGGTGGTGGGATTTATGGCCGGCTTTACCGATCTGGTCATTGGCGGTCCTGGCTCTATTGCGGCAGTAGCTACCGCCCTTATAGCAGTTCTGCAGCCTTATACTGGTTTGAGCGATTTTGGTGTAAAAGCAGGTGCCATTGTTTTGATTATCATTATTACTGCTTATAACTTAGGCGGGGTCAAGCTGGCTTCGGTGGTGCAAAACATTTCTATGGTAGCCAAGCTTATTCCTATAGCACTTATCATGTTAGTTGCTCTTTTCATCGGGCGGGTGAGCCCGGATCTTTCTCTGGGTTCGGCGGCAGCTTACGCTGCCGATAACAACACAAATATCTTCAGTATGGTTGCCTTTGGCGTGGTGGCCGCTCTGTGGGCGTATGAGGGGTGGACTAATCTGAATACGGTGGCCGAGGAGATCAAGGAGCCAAAGAAAAAGCTGCCCTTAGCTTTAATCATTGGTATTGGAAGCGTAACTGTTATTTACGTTTTGTTTAATTTTGCCATTATGAGAGTTTTACCTCATGAAGAAATTGTATCGATGATCAACAGCGGGGATTTATATCTGGGAACGGCTGTAGCGAAGAAGGTATTTGGCTCAGCAGGGGCTTTTGTGGTTTCTCTGGGAATGATTCTTTCAATGTTTGGCTCGGCCAACGGCATGGTTCTGGCTCAGCCGCGTATGTATTATGCGATGGCGGAAGAAGGGCATTTCTTTAAAGCATATGCAAAGCTTCATCCGAAAACAAGGGTTCCCCATGTAGCGATTATTGTGCAGGGTATTCTTTCTATAATATTAGTGCTCATCAGAAATTTGAGCCAGCTGACAGATATGGTAGTAATGTCCGCCATGGTATTTAATGCTTTGGTTATTATTGCTGTTCCGATTTTAAGGAAAAAATACCCGAAAATCGAGCGGCCGTATAAAGTATGGTTTTATCCGGTTTCAGTGATTGTTACGGCACTCATCTTTATTGCTTTAATCATTAACACTGCCATGGAAGACTTTGTTTTAGGCCTGGTAGGTTTGGGAGTGCCTGTTCTTGGTGCTGTTGTATATTACATCTTTGATTTGAAGTTGAAAAAAGAAAAGAGGAACGGCAATGAATAGAATTCTTTATAATGCCAAGGTGTACATAGAGAAAGGTACATATGCCCAGGCAGTTCTGGTGGAGGACGGTTACATTAAGGATGTGGGCGGCAATGGGGATATTTTGAAATACAAGAATGGAGAGACACAGTTAATGGATTGTAGGGGAAGGACCCTTATACCGGGGCTTAATGATTCACATCTTCATTTGATGCAGTTCGGCGAGAGTTTAAACCAGGTACAGATTGAGGGCGTTTCCAGTATAGGAGAAATGATCAAGCGGTGCCAGGTGTTTATGCAAGAGCATCCTGAACGGGTAAAAAGCGGTCTCCATGCCGCAGGCTGGAACCAGGATCTGTTCACAGACGGCGGCCGCCTTCCGACGCGCCATGATCTGGACGAAATCAGCACCGATATACCTATTGTTCTGGAGCGGGTCTGCGGGCATATCGTTACCAGCAATACTAAGGCAATTGAGATACTGGGGATTGACGGCAATTCACCCCAGTACCCCGATGGAGAATTCATGCTGGGGGAAGACGGGTGCCCAAATGGCATTTTCACCGGGAACGCCTGCAATGTAGTAAAATCTATTATTCCTGATTTTACTATGGAGGAACGCCGGCAAATGTTGATTCAGACCATGGAGTATGCGGTGGCTCACGGCCTCACCAGTGTACAAAGTAACGACGTAGGAACCAGTTTTATGGATGGCCCGGCAGCCTTTGCGATGTTTAAGGAGCTTTATGATAAGGGGGAGGCCCTGATCCGCTATCGGCATCAGGTTTGTTTTAATGATTTAGCGGATTTTGAAAAATATCTCGAAGAAGGGGTATATAAGCTGGGAGCGGAGAATGAGGATTCCTGGCTGAAAATCGGTCCCCTGAAACTGTTTAAAGACGGGAGTCTGGGTGCAAGAACTGCACTGATGACAAACGGCTATGTTGGGGATCCGGATAATCATGGCTTAGAGTGGATTAAGCCAGAAGAGATGGACAGATACTGTGCACTGGCCAAAAAGTACGGCATGCAGGTGGTTACTCATGTAATTGGGGATGAGGCGGTAAGGCGGACAATTGAAAGCTATGAGAAAACCTTTGAGGATGGAAAGAATAATCTGCGCCATGCTTTGAACCATTGTCAGATTACCGATGAGGCTTTGCTGGAGAGAATCAGGCAAGACGATATTTTGGTTATGGCCCAGCCGATTTTTATTGATTATGATATGAAAATTGTTGAAGAGTTGTGCGGAAAGGAGTTGACATCTACCTCCTACGCTTTTGGAACCTTAATTCATAAAGGGGTGCACCTTTCTTATGGAACTGATTGTCCAGTTGAAGACTGCAACCCATTCCCAAACATCTATATGGCGGTGACCCGCAAAAACAGGCAGGGAGAACCACGGGATGGTTTTTATCCCAAAGAGTGCGTGGATGTGGAAACTGCAATCGACGCCTATACGATTGAGAGTGCATATGCTGAGTTTTTAGAGGATAGGAAAGGACGGATTAAGAAAGGCTATTATGCTGATATGGTTTTGCTGGACCGGGATATTTTCACGGTTGATCCGATGGAGATAAAGGAT
>DIQU01000007.1:0-3377 GCA_002426555.1 Firmicutes bacterium UBA5454
GGAAATTACTTTTTCAATTCACCGTTTTAAAATAAACACAAAGGTAATACAGGGCACTTGCGGTTGCAGACAATGCTGTGATATAATAGTGCTGTCTCGTGCAGAGTAGGAATGGTGCGTCAAGTGTCAGGGGATGGGAGGTTGCCCCTGAACGAAGGACTGAAACAGTCCGCGGTACCCTTTCGCATCCGCTGCCACAGTCAGAAGTTTGGAACAGTTGGAAGACATCCCTCTTCTTGGATGTGGCATTTATTACAATTACAGGGAGAGGAGCTGTCTTTTTTATATGACAAACAAAACAAGAAAAACAGCCTTTGCAGGTATGTTGATTGCCTTAAATATTATTCTGACCCGTTATTTTAACTATATGGTTTATATCGGAGGTATACAGACTGTCCGCCTGAGCTTTGGTGAAATACCTTTGATGCTCAGCGGTATGATCCTGGGACCTGTATACGGTGCATTTACCGGTGCTGTAGCAGATCTCGTTGGTTATCCCTTCAACCCGCAGGGCGCCTATTTCCCGGGTTTTACCTTGACCGCTGCGGTATCAGGCTTTATACCCGGATTGATGGGAAAGTGGAATAAAAAGCCATTGTCATGGCAATCATTAAGCCTGGCTGTCAGTATCACTACGATTGTGACTTCTCTGATGAATACCCTATGGCTGAAAATTCTCTGTGGGGAGGCTTTTGCAGTACTGCTTCCACCGCGGATTCTTGCCGCTCTAATACTAATACCGATTTATGTTCTTGTAATCAAAGTGCTTTTAAATGCATTTACAAAACTCAACCTTGTTTCCTAAAATGAAGCTAGCTGCGCTATGATATGTTACTTCAATCCAGTGAGACTTGTTTGATGACCTTCTTTGCCCAGGGAACTTAGATAACAGGATAAGGCAAATCCCCCCAGAAGCAATCCGTAACCCAGCCAATAGCGCCAGCTGAGGCCGAATCCAGGAAAAATAGATAGAATAGACCCTATGGTTAGGCCGAATACCGCATAATAGGTATAGCCATAGGCTTTTTCAAACAGCAGATTTATCAGCTTGGCGAAACCAAAGACTATTATCAAAAAACCAATTCCTGCAGGAATCAAGACTGTAAGATTCAAGCGGGAAATTCCATCTATCATAATTTCATATGAGCCAAGGTACATCAGGAGAAAGGAAGCGCTTATTCCCGGGATTATTGTTCCAAACCCAATAATGGCTCCATAAACAACAAATAAAAGAAAACTGGTATGACTGCCTTCTGCTCCCTCGATGGCAGCATTGTTAAGAATGGCGAAAAGGACGGCTATAGCCAGGGTAATGGTAAAAGGTATGAGATATGAGTAACGAAACCCTTTTTTGTCGGCCTGTTTTCGCAAGGAGGGAAAGGTTCCGGCCATAAGACCGATAAAGAGGTATTTAACCTCCAGCTCATAGTTTTTGAACAGATAGCTGATAATATTGCTGAAACCAAGGACACCAATGACTCCTCCCAAGCCCAGGAAAAAAAATCCTTTAACCTTTTTCCAAAATTCATGAAAGAGATTGGCAATGGCATCGGTGATTTTCTCATATAAGCCAAAAATCACCGCCAGAGTACCTCCACTGACACCGGGGGCTATGGCACCTATCCCAATAGCCATACCTTTTAAGAAATCCATTAACAAAGCTCCACCCAACCCTTCGCTATTTTATGAGATCTTCAAAAGTACTTATGCTATTTTATCATATATAACTATCAATAGTAACCCTGATTTTGATTATACTTTGCATACCTTGATTCTGGAAAGCATTTTGTCTTCAATTTCCTCTACCTTGAATACCAAATCATCCAACTCAATCACTGGTTTTTCCCCTTCATCGGGGATTTGACCCAGCTGACCGATTACATAGCCGCTTAAGGTCTCATATTCTTCTACAGGCAAAATTACACCAATCAGCTCGGCAACCTGGTCAAGGCTTATGGAACCGTCAAAGAGATAGGTGGATTCATCTATCTTCTCGTATTTGTATTCCTCCTCGTCATACTCATCCAGGATACTGCCTACAATTTCTTCCAGCAGGTCCTCAATAGTAATGATACCTGCAGTGCCGCCGTATTCGTCAACTACTACAACCATGTGTATTTTTTTCACCTGCAACTCGCGAAAAAGTTCATTTATTTTTTTTGATTCGGGAACAAAATATGCTCTCCGTAAGAAATTGTGAATTTCAAAAGGCGCATTATCCTGTTTGCTCGTAAAATATTTGAGCAGATCCTTAACATGAAGTACACCGATGATATTGTCAATGGATTCTTTGTATATTGGAATTCGTGTATATTTCTCCAAGCTGATAACTTCAACGATTTCATCCAGGCTGGAATCTACGGAAACAGCTGCCACCCTTGTACGATGGGTCATAATATCCGCAACTACCTTGTCATCGAAGTCAAAAACATTATTGATAAACACCTTTTCAATTTCGTCAATGGTACCTTTTTCTTCACCTACATCTATCATCATGCGAATTTCTTCTTCTGTTACCTCTTCCTCATTGGCATAAGGATTTCCTCCGGCCAATTTGACAAAAAAGTTAGTAGAAGCAGTCAACAGCTTCACAAGAGGGGAAGTTACAGCACCCAGCACATGCAGAGGACCTACTACTTTTAGAGACACTTTTTCCGCCTGCTGCATAGCAAGGCGCTTTGGCAGCAACTCTCCGAAAACCAATGTAAAATAAGATAAAATCAGTGTAATTGCAATCATAGATACGTGTTTGATTACGTTATAGGATACAGGCACTCCCAGAGATAAAACCCAGGCTGCCAATTTATCAGCGAAAGCATCGGAAGCAAAAGCACTGGACAGAAAACCTGCCAAGGTGATTCCAATTTGTATTGTGGATAGAAATTTACCAGGCTCATCAAGCAGCTTTTTAACCGAAGCAGCTTTTTTGTCCCCAGCATCTGCCATCAATCTGATCTTGTTGTCATTAATTGACACCAATGCCATTTCCGAACCTGCAAAATAAGCATTCAACATGACCAGAAGAATTATAACAATAATATTTGTTAACAAAATAATTACCTACTCCTGATTTACAGATTATGCAAAACTGCTGCCTCCGATGAATTCCCTAAGTATGGAATTACTGGGAATAACCTCGGGATCCATCTCTACAAAGTATTTCAAGAATTTTTTTTGTCTGTTTACCTCTGGAAAGTACGCATCTTCCTCAGGTACAGCTTCCAGTAAAGGCAGGATTAAGGGCTTTAAAACTGCAAGCTCATATAACAAAGCAGAATTAATCATAATATCCGCAGTTTCCTGAAAGGGGAAGATATACCTTTCCTCGCCTCGCCTGACTGAACGCCACATTTTCAAAGTATCCTCAACTGCAGTAC
>DIQU01000007.1:3549-3702 GCA_002426555.1 Firmicutes bacterium UBA5454
GTACCCCTAAAATGATAATCCCTTACCATTCTGCGAATCAATCTGGCATCTGTAGTGGGAATTCGATTGTGATCGTCAACATTTAACTGGGTTAAGGCGCTGATGTATATTTTATATTTGTTTTCTCTGGGAATCATCTCTGTAAGCTTTTCA
>DIQU01000007.1:3851-5404 GCA_002426555.1 Firmicutes bacterium UBA5454
GGAATCATCTCTGTAAGCTTTTCATTCAATCCGTGAATGCCTTCTACTATAATTGGCTGAGTCTGTGATAATTGAATGGAATTCCCCAGATATTCCCTTTTGCCGGTGAGGAAGTTGTAGTGAGGTATCTCTACCCTCTGTCCTTGAATCAGCCGTATCATCTGTTCATTAAACAGCTCCAGGTCGATGGCATCTATGGATTCCAGATCCTGTTCTCCCTTTTCGTCCACAGGCACCAGATCACGATCAAGATAGTAATTGTCCATGGAAATGGGAACCGGATGAAGCCCGTTTACCATAAGTTGTACCCGCAATCTTTGAGCAAAGGTGGTTTTTCCAGATGATGATGGTCCTGCTATAAGAATCAAACGAATTGCATCTGTGTGTTGCGCAATATCATCAGCGATAGAGCCAAAAAACTTTTCCTGAGCGGCTTCGCTTATGCGTACCAAATCCGGTCCTCTGCCTTCCTCAATACAGCGATTCAAATCTGCAATATTTCTAATGCCCTGAGAATCCGACCATTTTTCAGCCTGGCGGAATACCTTGAATAATTTGGGATTATCCTGAAAGGGACGTACCTTTCCTGGCTCCTCAAAACTGGGATATTGCAGTATTACCCCGGGCAGATAGAACTTCAGCCCAAACTTCCTAAGATAACCCGTGGAGGGAACCATATAACCGAAAAGATAATCTCTCATCCAACCATTGCGATATACTCTGATGGTATCCTCTTTTCTGTATTTCATAATTTCTACCTTGTCTTCCATGCCCATTTCCAGGAAAATTTGGTTTGCTTCTGCCATAGCTACTTCTGTTTTTCCAAAGGGCTCATCCTCATCAATAATAGTCTGCATTTGCTGCTCTATGCGGCTTACAACACGAGGACTTAATGTTTCAGTGTTATAAACTTCACAATATAGGCCTCCGCCATAAGAATGTTCCACGCTTACCTTGCATTCCGGAAAAAGCTCTTTGCAAGCACGTATGAAAATAAATGTAAGGCTCCGTAAATAAATACGCATTCCATCCTTCATGGATAAATCAATGGGCTTTACAATGGAGTCTTTTTCAGGTGAATATGTCAACTCACGCACTCTGTTATCCACTATGGCAGCTACTATCAAAGGTTCATTTGCCTTCTGCTGCCGGGTTGCGATTTCTTGTAATGTAACTCCCTTATTTACTTTTAATGGTTTTCCATTCCAAGTTATCTGCATTGTTTTTGTCATTATTTTTCTCCTTTCCTGGATCCTGGCTTTATTATAACATAGCGCTGCTTTCAGCCGCAACAAAGGAGTCAGACACCAAAGGAGTCAGGCTTTGCTTCATCCATGTATTTATTATGCCGGTATGACAGCAAAATTAATGAACAATAATTAGACGCTCTCTTATCGATATGTAAAACAAAGAGGTATGTTTGAAACATACCTCTTGTATTCTCCTACAATTCTTTCCAACCTGCTCTACGCTGTATGGATTTCTGTATTGATTCAGCTTTCATCCGGTGGATCAGTCGGTTCCGATGTCGGGTCCTCTGTTGGTCCCGGTGT
>DIQU01000007.1:5576-18561 GCA_002426555.1 Firmicutes bacterium UBA5454
GGGTCCTCTGTTGGTCCCGGTGTCGGGTCCTCTGTTGGTCCCGGTGTCGGTGTTGGTGTTGGTCCCGGTGTCGGTGTTGGTGTTGGTCCCGGTGTTGGTGTCGGTGTTGGTCCCGGTGTTGGTGTCGGTGTCGGCGCTGGATCCTTATAGTAAATAATTCCTTTAACGGGGCGGTAATTGTTTTTAACAAGCAGCTTCCTGGAAACTTCCTTTCCATTTTCCGTTAAGACGCGATATGTATCCGCTACAATACCTGGCTTGGATTTAACATACTCAAACTCGGTTTTACCTGCAGCGACATATTCTCCAGTCTTATCCGGTCTTCTTTCAGCTTCAGGAGCATTTGTTATGCTTATGTCTTTGACTACCAGCCTATACTTTCCATTATTGGGAATAGGCTCTCCGTATATGGTTACTACAGCTGCATCTCCGTTACGATAAGACTGAATGAAAATGGGGGTATCCCTGTCGTTCTTAAACCGAATGTCGGCGCCTCCCCAGGAAACTGTTGCATCAAGCCCATAATCCAAATAAGATACAGGGTAGGCGTGATGATAGCGTTCTACTATTTCCAGCCCCGCCAATGCTGCAGCATTAAAAATTGTGGAGGAAGCCTGACAGATACCACCGCCTATACCATCCTGCAGACTTCTGTCCGCCTTGATTACCCCGGCAGGTTTAAATCCGGTTTTTTCTGACCTGGGACCTACAATTTTATTAAATGAAAAAATTTCCCCCGGATAAAGCTTGGTGCCGTTTATATTTTTAAGTGCCAAGCCAATATTGCTTTTCCGATTTTCTGTACTGCTTTTCATATATGTAGTAAAGGTTACGATTTTTGATGTAGCGTTTTTCAAATCACTGGCCTTGACCTCTGCCTTAACAACTACCGGCTCAATGGTTATGGTTCCAGGCTTGCCGCTGAGAAAAATTTGTTTTGCCTGTTGATAAAGAGCTTCTGCATCTACCATTTGACCATCCTCTTCATTGGTCAGAGTGAACATATTCTTATTTCCAGGCCTGAAAATGAGATCCGCATTTTTTGCTTCAATAAAAAAGCCTTCTGCGATGGTGGCAATGTCATCTCGAATAAGATTTATATTCATAGTTTTATTGGTTTCGATCTTAACAGTTTTTTCTTTAATTTGTTCTACCTGTTCATAGCGTTCTTCCAATTCGCCCTTGCGTGCCAGCTGATACAGCCCGTTCAACTTTTGCTCCCAGTCGATTTTCGCTTGAATATCTTCATGAGTAAAGACCCAGCTTTCATCACCATGGGTCAGTGTTACACTATAGCCGGCAAATATATTTTCTTCTATTTTTTGGAACTGCTCGGAAGCTTCTGCCAACGATAAACCAACTAAATGTATTTCATCCAAATAAGTTCCTTCATAGAAGCTGTCTCGTTCTACTACTTCGGTCATATGAGCAATCCGCTGCCGTTCCTCTTCCAGTTTCTTTGCAGCAAGTTCGGCTGCAAGGGCTTCCGCCTGTTTCTCCCGAAAACCTTGATAGACAAAACCAGCAGTCAGCAATACGACGATTGTTAAAGCTACAAAGAGCAGATACTTCTTTTTCATGTAGTTCTTCTCCTCCAGGCATTATGCTTATACGACCATTATACGACAAGGGTGCAAGCATTTGTTTCCATTCCGCTAATAATTATACCATGATAAGACGCAGCAAAATGAAGCAGGTTGTTACGGAATTATTACAATATCATAACATTTGGGAGACTGCCTTAATTGCCTTATCAGGTACATTGGTAATGATCCCATCCACTTCGCTGATTGCCAAAGCCTGTATATGCTCAGGCTGGTCTACTGTCCAGGCATTAACATGAATACCATTATCCTTGCAACCTTGAATAACTGAAGGAACCACACTGTAAAACAGAGGATGGATGGCTTCAGCACCTATGTACTTTGCATACTTCCAAGGCTCCACAAGACCGGCTGCATACAAAAGCCCAATCTTCAATCTCGGCTCCAGCTTTTTTACGTTCATGAGGCTGTAATGATTGAAAGAGGATATGATGGTGGTGTCAAGCTGGTTAAATTCTCGTAAAATATCTATGGTTTCAGCTTCCAAGCCATCATACAGTATCGGACCCTGCTTCAACTCAATGTTCAAAATGCCATTCCAGCCTTGAAGCATCTCCAACAGCTCTTCCAGGGTCAAAATTCTCTCACCTTCATATTCCCTGCCAAACCAGGATCCAAAATCCAGGGATTTCAATTCCTTTAAAGTCATATCCTTTATAAAGCCCGAACCGTTGCTGACTCGATTTATCTGTTCATCATGACAGACAACTACTCTGCCATCTTTAGAAAGATGCACATCGGTTTCAATACCGCCGGTCTGCATTTCCAAAGCCATGCGAAAAGCTGCCCTTGTGTTTTCCGGAGCATAGGCTGAAGCACCTCGATGGGCGTATATGATTGGTTTATTCATTGTAAATCCCCCTCAAAAAACCGCCGGTTAATACCGACGGTATAATAACACAGCGTATTAAGGTTCTTCCTTGATCAATGCGGGATTCATCATAAATGGTTCCTTGAGGGAGATATCCATATGGGAATCCACCAGATTCCCCCCTACAGTAAATTGAACCTCGCTGATGCCGCAGGAATTGATAGGATCCGTCAAAGTATTTACCACTGCATACAAACTTTGTATTAAACGTTTGTTGTCTTTTTCCATGCTGTTGAAATAATGAAATGGTATGTCTACAACGGCCATATTGTCCAAGGTTTTTATACGAATGTCTTCCTGAGAAACTTCAGATGGAATTACCCGGACACTGCCGGGAGAAAGAGGTTCTGTGCTCAATTCAGTCATTATACGAGACAGCACATTCTTTTCGTTTTGAGAGATCGCTCTGTATTCCGGCACCAACAGCATGCCCTGCTCATCACAAAAATAGACCCGTATACGCTTGCCAAACTTATCGGGTTCATATTCTATTGTCATGTTCTGCAAGCTGCTTTGGTATTTGTTAATTGTGCTGGGTTTGCTGATAAACTGTCCATGACCATCATCGTAATGGATATTGACAAAATCAATACCAGGCAAAGTAGAAATACTATAAAGGATGGAACTTATGGTTAAATTTTCCTGTTCGGAATCGTCTGCAAACTGACCACTGAATTCCTTCGAGAAATACAGGGCTATGCCTGTATTTTCATCCTCATTAACAGTTTCAGTCTTTAAAAGAGTTGTTCCTTTTGGCAGCGTAGGAAAGTAGCCCATTCCTTCTTTTTCAGGTCCCTTAGTCAATTCCCTTATAATCGCTTCAGCATATTTCCCACCTTTCACCATTATGGTGCGGACCTCAGGCAACAGAAATCTGCCTGTATTATCCTGGAAAAAAAGTTCTCGATTAATTTTAGCTGTTGCTGGATTGTCAAAAGTTTGTGTCTCTTGAGCAATAATATCCGCAATCTTAACAGGGTATCTGGTTAAGAGCCCCGGTACAACCCTTTGAAGATCTGAAGATACGACAGCATCCTTCCCATCGACCAGCAATTTGACATACTTGGCGTTTCCTAATTCCAGTATTGTGTTTACCAAAGAAGCCCTGGTCAATGGCAGATTTTCAGATTGATAAAACTCAGAAGACAAATCTACTGTTATAATATTCTCTGCAAATTTTACCCGATTAACCTTTAGATCTTTCGGGAGTGTGGAGATCAGCTCGTTTGAATCCGGCCCCTTTGCCAGTTCTTTCACTGCCTGTTGAATCAAATTACTGCCGCGGAATTCATCAGATATACTTTGAATTTCAGGAGACAACTGACCGTCTGATTCGTCATAAAAGTACAGATTTATGCCGATCTGCTGCCCGGTCTGCATTTTAAAAAGAGAATCATCCTCCTGTTGTCTATTTGTGGAATCAGGTTCCCCTTCATTCAGGCTGTTAAACCAATTGAGCTTGCTGTTTTCGGGTTTTGCAGGTTGTTCTGCAGCACATGCTGCCAGTAGAACAGCACAGAATACAGTAATTAAGAGCAATATCCTGCGTCGCATCATCGTCTCCTCCTTTCTCGGGTTGATGTCCTGACACAAATTGATTTTTGTAAGACTGGTTGTCATCTGAGTTGGATGAATGACTCCGGTAAACGCAGCTTCCATATTCCATCCACATAGTCCAATGTAAGAACCTCCATAACTACTTTTTGGGGTTCCACAGTTTTGTCTGTATACTGTACAGTAACAAAAGCCTTTTCTCTTAAGGGCTCTTCATCCAATATCAGATTTCCTTCAAAACTTATCATACCACCTACTATAGGGGAAATCTGTGCTTTGAATTCATCCAGGGGAGGCAGCTTGTTTCCATCCATGGTCCTGTTGGATAAGAAAGGGTAGAGTATATCCCAATTTGGATCTGTAATCAAAGCGTTTAGAAAAAACCTCACTGTCTCAGCAGGGGTTTGGTTAACATTTTTATTTCTTCGAAGCGCTACCATGGGAGAATCCAAATCTAAAATGGAATTCTTCTGCAATAGCAAATCAGCATCCATATCCCTATAGGACAGCTGTGTATTACTCACCATAATTTTAACCTGATTTAAACCGTCCAAATAGGTAAGTGAGTTGACAATGGAATATATGGCAAAAAGCTTCATCTCCTGCTGGGCTGCCAGAACCTCCTCTTCCGGCAAATTCTCTTTACCAGGGATGGCGGATAAATCAAAAGGGTTTAGGAAATCATCCGTCAGGTTGACAAATACGGTATCATTTCGACGCGTGACGTCGATAATTTCTGTACTTGGAGGCATGACCAATACCTTTTGAAAACCCTGGGGACCCTTTAACAATTCTTCCACGATGAGCTCTTCAGTGCTCTTTTTTTCCTGCATCACAGTGCGTACTTCCGGTACCAGGAAATCGGCAATTTCATGTTTATAATACAATACAATCTGCGTCTCCCTGGCTTTTTCGTATGGATCAACAGGAAGGGGAGTGGTTGATGTTTCTCGGGGAGCTTCTGTTCTGCTCTGGGAGTTGTTCGTTAACCCTGCACATCCTGTTAATGCTGTTAGAATTAATGCGGTTAAGAGCATCAACGATATTGGTTTTCGGATAAAAGTCACCTGCTTTCTACTATATTATAGCAATTACCTTTTACGAAATCTTTAAGTAAACTTAACAAGTTCATGAATAGCATTATTCAATTCGTTCCTGATCGTCATAAGGAAGCTCTATACGGAAGGTTGTTCCCCTGTTTCCCTCACTTTGCACACGAATATCTCCGTTGTGCAGCATTACAATGCGTTTTGCAATAGACAAACCCAGACCGGTGCCGCCGGTAGATCGAGAGCGGGCTCTATCAATCCGATAAAAGCGATCAAAGATATGACCTAATTCTTCCGGCGCAATGCCAAAACCGGTATCGCTTACCTTGACTACACCAAAATTTGGTGTGTTGTACACCTCAATTGTTACCCTGCCGCCCTCCGGTGTATACTTGATACCATTGTCAATAATATTGGAAATTACTTGCTGCAGCTTCAGCCTGTCACCAGGCACAATAACTTCCTCTTCATCGAACAGCTCCAGTCTGATGTTTTTCTGGTCTGCCAGCAACTGCAGACCTTTCATTGTTCTTTGAACCAGTTCATTCAAAAGAACGGGATCCTTCTTGAAACGGCTGCGAACGGTATCCTCCTTATCCATCTGTACCAATATCAGAAGATCCGTGATAATAGCATTCAAACGGTCGATTTCAAAATTAATATCTGTTAAAAAATCCTTATATACAGCTGGATCTTCTACTTCCATGTTCAAAAGAGACTCCGCCAGAACCTTTATAGCGCTTAACGGCGTTTTCAATTCATGAGAGGCATTGGAAACAAACTCATTTCTGGTATTGTCCAGGTTTTCCAGTTGTTCACTCATGACATTGAAGGCCTCACCAAGCTGACGCAATTCTCCGCTTCCTCGTATGTTGACCCTTTGGTTCAGGTGTCCTTTACTCATCCTGGTAATGCCGGCTGTCAGTTCCTTAATGGGATGAGTAATGAAACCGGATAGAATCAAGCTTATCAAAATAATGGAAAAACTGATGGTCGCTGAAAAAAAGCTAATGGTGGTGCGAATATCACTTAGAATCAGTTCAATGGCATCCAGGGAGGCTGACAAAAACACCATACCTATGATTCCTTCTCTATAATGGGTTATAGGTGCAAATGCATACAAAACCCTTTTATACTCTGCCGGCTCCCCTGTTAATATATATAAATCCCTGGCCGGAACCGAAGTACCTTTCAGAACACCGGAAACCTCTTGATAATCTTCCATCAGGTTTCTTCGCAGCAGATTTGTGCTCTGGTAGGAGTCTTGTTCTACAATTCCATTTATATTAAGCAAAAGAACACGGGTGGATTCACCCTCTACCTGGTCGATATCATTACCAAACTCACGAATCAGATAGTAGATGTTGGGATCTCGATCATAATATCCATTGGCAATAATTTGAGCCAATTGGATCGCATATTTTTGATATGTAATTTTTTTATCCTCAATTAAATTCTGCTCCAAAATTTCCATAATGGATACATTTATGATAAAAAAACCTATGCCGATTACCATCAGGTATGCAAAGGCTATTCTCCAGCGCAAGCTGGAAAAAAACTGCTTATTTATCCGCAAAATAATACCCAACTCCCCATTTGGTATATATGAAACTCGGTTGGCTGGGGTTCTCCTCAATTTTTTCCCGCAGACGGCGGATGTGAACATCAACTGTACGCAAATCCCCCAGATAGTCATACTTCCAGACAGTCTCCAGCAGACTTTCGCGGCTGAAAACCTTGCCGGGATTGGTGGCAAACAACTGCAGCAAATCAAACTCCTTCGCTGTCAGGTTAACCTCACTGTCATCTATGGTTACACTTCGATTGGACAAATTGATTTCCATATTTTTAAAACTAATAAGCTGTTCGTCATTTGTTCCGTTCAGCCGTCGAAATATGGCCTTTACCCTGGCTTTCAGCTCTAAAATATTGAATGGCTTTGTCATATAATCATCTGCTCCATAATCCAAGCCCAATATTTTATCCATGTCCTCACCTTTGGCAGTCAACATGATAACCGGCAGCTTGGAGCGTTCCCGGATGCGCTGCAATACCCCCAGTCCGTCCATCTTGGGAAGCATCACATCAAGGATTACCAAGTCATAGGTATTGTTGTTGAACTTTTCAATTGCTTCCTCGCCATCATATGCAGCATCTATAATGTAGCCATCCTGTTTCAAGCTGAAAGAAAGACCTTTTACAATGGCAGGTTCATCATCTACAAGTAATATTTTTTTTGCCATAACATCCTGTCCTTTCAAACACTAATTTTCATGATTATTCTAACATAGAAGGCTGCTAAAATCAATTTTACCCCTAATTGTCAACTTCCATACTTTTCCTATATAAGCTTAACGTATTGTTATCAAATCCTTTAAACTTTCAAATGTTTTTTCAGCGATCCCGGAAATATTCATAATCTCTTCTATGGATTTGAAACTGCCGTGTACTTCCCGATATTCAATGATCTTCTTGGATTTGGAAGGACCTATCCCCGGCAGGGTCTCCAACAGCCTTTGGTCTGCAGAATTTATATTTACCTTGGCGTCATTTTCTTCACCGGAGAGAAATGATCGAACTTCAGAGGAAATCTCCTCCCCAACAAAGGGTATATAATACATTCCTTCGTCTTTTAGTTTCATAGCCATATTGATTCTATTCAAATCTGCTTCAGGCAGACAGCCTCCCGCCAGATCTACAGCGTCTGTTACTCGATCCCCTTCTTGCATGGTAATCACCCCGGGATGCCTCACCTGACCAATGACATATACTTTTATGGACGCGGGCACCAGGCTCACTTCAGGAGTCGCTTTGCCTTCCCAAACCTGCTTTCCTGTAATGGCAGAATCCACAGGATCGCTTTGACGCGCCTTAGAACCCTGATATATTAAAAGTCCGGATAAGACCAGGATAAGCAGCCCCATGATCAACAATATCTTTTGTTGGATTCTATCAAAATGTATCATATTCTCACCTGACTTCTGGCTCTTGGCTGTTGGCTTCTGACTTCTGATTTCTGATTTCTGATTTCTGACTTCTGACTTTCGATTCATAGATGTTATTCGATAAAAAATGCAAAATTCCTCTATTTTCCTTTCCACTGTTTCTAAAATCATGTAACATCTAAAACTCTCATATGTCATCCTGAGCATTTGCGAAGGATCTTTTCTGTTCAGATTCCTCGATTAACTCGGAATGACAAGATTTAAGTGTAGCAGCATACAAGCTGTGAATAATAACTTTAAAAGTAAATTTTATGTAAATCGAGCAAAACAAGGGGTGAATAAAAACATCTGATATGTTACAATAAATGGAGCGGCAGAAGTCAGAGAACACAAGTCAGGAGTTCGTAAAAAATCTTTCTTGGCGGATATCATGCAAGGAGTCATTTGTGCTTATGAAAAACTTACATAAATTTTTAAGAAATATAATTGTCTTAACGCTTGCTGCATCGTTCATACCTGCAGGACAGGCTGTTGCACGTATAGAGCATAATATTGATATGGATAATGAAATAATCATGGAAGTAATCCCCTCATCACAAGAACAAGGGCTCTTCGAATTGACGGCGGAGGGAGCTGTGGTAATTGAACAAAATACCGGCAAGGTTTTATTTGGAAAACAGCAAAATCAACGACTGTACCCAGCCAGCACCACAAAGATACTCACTGCCCTCCTCGCTGTTGAATATGGAGATCTGGATGATATAATCACCGTAGGAGAAGAAGTGCAGATGTTGGCATGGGATGGTTCAAAGGCAGGTCTGGAAGAGGGCGAAGTGATAACTCTTCAAAACCTGGTTTACGGTTTACTGATAAATTCCGGCAACGATGCAGCCAATACCATTGCAGTACATATTGCCCGCAAGGTTTCCGGGGAAAGCCTTGACACTCAGGAAGCTTTGGACTATTTTGGAGGTTTAATGAACCAGCGGGCTCGAGAGGCAGGTGCTAAAAACTCTCACTTTGTCAACCCTCATGGATACCATGACCCCTTGCATTATTCGACTCCATATGACATGGCTCTTATTGGCAGAGCTGCCATGGAAAATGAACTGTTCTGTGAAGCCATTTCTGTTACTTTTGTAAAAACAGCTTTCTGGACCTCTAAATTACCTCGATTCTGGGTAAGCAAAAACAAATTGATAAACGAAAAGTTCTCAGAATGCTATTATGAAAATGCAGTGGGAAGTAAAACCGGTTATACAGCTAAAGCTGGCCACTGCCTGGTTTCCTTTGCCAGCAAGAATGGTCAAAACCTTGTAACTGCTGTAATGAAGACTGAATCAGGAGAACAATGGGCTGAAACACGGGGATTATTCGAATATGGGTTTGATAACTACAAATATGTAAATATTTTAAAACAGGGCACCATTGTAGACAGGCTTATGGTAGACAATTGTACATCCGATGACTCAGGCAGCCTGGCAGTTGAAATTTCTGCAGAAGACTGGGGAGATGTGCTTCAAAAAAAGGACATCGGACAAATCAAGCAGGATATTGTTTGGGATCCGTCCCTGCTGTCGGAAAATTCAACGGATGATATGAACCTTCTGGAAGCGCCAATTAATAAAGGTCAAAAAGTAGGGGAACTGCGCCTGACTCTCCATGGAAGAGAATTGATCCGTGTACCTGTAACAGCTGTAAGGAGTGTGAAGCGCAAAAAAGCAGCTGTGGAAATCCTGACGCCGGATCAGACAGCAGTCAAGGAAAGCCCTGCAAAATTCAACTGGTCTCCACTTGTCACAGCTGTTATTGCAGTCATTATCATTATGTGGGTTACGATACTTCTCATTCAGCGTAAAAAGCAACGCCGAAGGTATTTCAGTCCTCGGCGGTATTGGTGGTGATATTCTCTGCCGATATGGAAACTGCCCTGGCGTCCGCCCATAGTCGTTCCAGATTATAAAAGGAACGCTCCTCATGATGGAAGATATGAACGATAATATCAGCATAATCCAAAACCACCCATCGCTTCCCTATATCCAAACGAGTGGGCACAAAGCCTTTTTCTGATAATCTTTTCACCAATTCATCCTTTAATGCTCCCACTTGAAGTTCCGATCTGCCTGAAGCAATGACAAAATAATCAGCAAGCACCGAAATGCGGCTTATATCCAAAACCACCACATTCTCTGCTTTTCTGTCTTCTAAAATGTTGGCTGCTTCCTGAGCCAATGCATAGGTCTTATTCAATACAAAATCCTCCTTTTTCCACCAAGTTGTTAATGATTAGATAATTTCTTGCTTCAATCGTCAATGGATGAAGCAGCTTACCTCTCTCCAGTACATGTTTAATGGACAGATCCAAAGCCTTGAACAGGGTCTCATTGAGATCCACAAAAGAATACTTTCGGATTTCCTCCATGCTTGAGTAATTTCGCTCTTCTTCAATGTAATCTGCTACATAAATAATCTTATCCAATAAGCTCATATCTTTCTTACCGGTAGTATGGCAAGCAATGGCATTTAAAATTTCCGTATCCTTTATATCAAATAAGTCTCCTGCAAGGTATGCACCAATAGGGGCATGGAGCAAAGTCGTGCTGCGCAGTGATATTTCATCAGCTTCATATCCATACTTTCTTCCCAACTGCATTAATTTTTCCAGTGACAGGCACTTTGCGCAGTCATGTACAAGACCGGTCAATTCTGCTTTTTCCATATTTGCACCATAATGCCCGGCTAATTTCACAGCACAGCGACTGACTCCAATGGAATGAATAAGTCTTCTTTCATCAATCCAATTTTCAAGCAGCGCTGTAATCTTATTGAGATCGAACATTTACCAATCTCCTTTGTATAGATTATGCTCTTTTATATAGATAACCACTTCATCTGGCAGCAAATACCTGATTGTTTGGTTTTTTTCAAGCCTATTTCTAATATCATTTGAAGAAACATCCAGGTAAGGCCCTGCTACAAAATGTATCTTTGCCCGAAAACTTTGCTGTAGTCTGATTGCTTCCTCTTCCTGCTCACGAATATTATAACCAAAGCGGCCATATACAATAAAGTCACATAGACCTGCAACAGAGGAAAAATCCCGCCAGGTTCTCAATTTCAGCAAAGTATCTCCACCTATTATAAAATACAGTTCATCATGGGGATACTGCTCTTTCAGCTCCTTTAAAGTATCAATGGTATAGGTGGTACGTTTTCTCTCCACTTCTCTGGTATCCAATTTAAAGGCAGGATTGTCACAAACAGCCTTCTGTATCATTTGAATCCGGTCTTCTCCTGATGCCAGTCGGGAGCTTTCCTTATGAGGAGGATCCCCGGTCGGTATGAAAAGAACCTGATTGAGATCAAAAGCGTCCCTTGCTGCTTCTGCTGCGAACAAATGTCCTGTATGTATGGGATTAAAGGTACCTCCCAGGATTCCTGTTTTTTGACACAAATTACAACACCTCTCCTTCGTGGATACTAGTAAACTGCCTCCTCGTGATGCTCAAATGATTAAAATACTTGAAATCCGTCAATCATTTTCATAGGAGGTGAAAACCATGCAAAAATGGTTGGAAAACTTACGACGCAACAGCTTCTATCGGGGAAAATCACTGCCTGCTCTCTTGTTTAACATTGTTTTTGCTGAACTGTCCCTGTTCGTCATAGGATACTTGTGGTTCGTCCAAAGAACAAAAATTCCGCTCTTGTCTCTTTTTTTAACCCTTACTGTTCTTGGCTTGATGACAACCGCTTTCGTCTTTCGATATCGAAAATCCTATGTTAAGAAAAAAGCAGAAGCCCGGCGTAAAGCAGCTGGAGAGTTCATAGCTGAAGAGCTGAAGCAACTGAACAAAGAGGAATTCCAATGGCAGATCATGCGCTTACTGCTGAAATTGGACGGAATTACAGACATCAATTGCAATGGTGATATCCTGGAAACCACTATAGAAGATAAGAAAGCAGTTATTGCCTGCCATCATGCAGGTCTTGAAAAAGAGATATCTCCACGCTGTCTGTCTGCTTTTTTAAATCAGGCAAAGCTATCAGGCTATTCGTATGCCATATACATAACAACAGGTACCTATTCAGAAGCTTGCAAAGACCTGGCAAACAAAAAAGGTTCCTTACAAGTGCAGTTGCTGGATATGGAGATTCTGCTGGATATAATGGAAGATGCCGGCATGTTCCCAGATGATAAAACCATAGATAGAATCATTGACAAAGAAATCTTTAACCGACGAGAAAAACTTCAAGCAGTGAAAAAGGAGATCCTGGCACCTAAACGAATCCGAACATACCTTGGCTATTCCTTGTTTTTCTTTGTCCTGTCCAGACTGTTTGACCGAATGTCTCTCTACTATCTAATTGTTGCAGCAGCCTTTTTGGCTCTGGCCGTGCTAACTTGGTTCTACAATCGGAAAAACCCCGAAAAACCAGAAGAGCAGGGGCTTTTACTGAAAAAACCGGTACATAAGGCGTAAGCCTTACTAGTCAAGGCAGTTGAATCCGGGGATTTTCCCCGGATTTTTTATACAACACAAATTTACTTCCTACCACCTGGACGCTGTCCGCACCAGTTTCTTGTGCCAGAGCATCGCATGCTTCCTTAGGTGACAGGTCGGAATTATCCAGCAGATGAACTTTAATGAGTTCTCTAGCTTCCAGGGCTTCTTCTATCTGTTTTACTACAGAATCACTGATGCCCCCCTTACCTATCTGAAAGAGCGCACTCTCGCTGTTTGCCAGCTTGCGCAAATAACTTCTTTGTTTGCTTGTTAACATGTTTGTTCCCTCCTGTAATTCTCTGGGGCTTGATACGGGTTACGGGTTACGGGTAGTTGCGAGTATAGGGTTAGTCTCTGAGGCTTGATACGGGTTTCGGGTTACGGGTTTCGGGTTACGGGTTACGGGTCACGGGTAGTTACGAGTATAGGGTTAGTTTTTCGTTCTACTCGCATC
>DIQU01000031.1:0-1731 GCA_002426555.1 Firmicutes bacterium UBA5454
TACGGTAACTTTACGCTAACAGAAACATTCCATATTAACAAGTATATCCATATAATAAAGAGGAAACGACAAAATCGTTTCATACTATTACCCGTCCAGTCTTGAAGCAGAAAAACTATGGAGAAACGGGATTTAATTTATGTTTCTTGCTGCAATTGCGGCAGTTTATGCTCCGTTCTATTGGGAGAACCGTCTTTCCCCTTTCTATTTCAGGGTCCGGAACCGGAATCGCGCTTAAAAGCGCTTTTGTATACGGATGCATCGGATTGCTGTAAAGTTCGTCGCTTGCGGCCATCTCGACGATATGCCCCATATACATGACTCCCACCTTATCCGAAATATGCTTTACCATGGACAGATCATGCGCGATGAACAGATAGGTGAGTTTAAGCTCCCTCTGCAGCTTCATCAGGAGGTTCACCACCTGGGCCTGTATGGATACATCCAGTGCTGATATGGGCTCATCGCAAATGATGAACTCGGGGGCGACTGCCAGTGCCCTGGCTATTCCAATCCTCTGTCTTTGTCCTCCCGAAAACTCATGCGGGAACCTGCCGGCATGTTCCTTGTTGAGGCCTACGAGAGCGAGCAGCTCCTGCACTCTCTTCTCCCTCTCTTTCGGATTCGGATAGAGATTGAAATTTGCCATGCCCTCCGCAATGATATCTCCGACGGTCATCCGTGGATCCAGGGATGCATATGGATCCTGAAATATCATCTGCGCATTTTTTTTGAACCATTGCTTGTCCTTGCCGTCAAGCTTCGTAACATTCTTTCCTTTATATTCCACGCCCGTGGCGCGGTAAAGCCCGATTATCGTTCTTCCACAGGTGGTCTTTCCGCATCCGGACTCTCCGACCAGCCCCATGGTTTCCCCTTTGCATATATCAAATGAAACGTCGTCCACAGCCATCAGGGTCTCCTTGTTTCTTACCGGAAAATATTTTTTAAGGTGTTCCACATGCAGCAATATTTCCTGATTATCATTATCTGCCATCTTCAAACACCTCCCTTACATCATCAAATCCAAAGGCCCTCCTGGCGTTGGGATGATGCAACCAACAAGCCGCCTTATGCGTCCCGGAAAGCTCAGTATATTCAGGGCTCATCTGCCCGCACACTTTCATACAGTACCGGCAGCGGTTGGCAAAGCCACAGCCTTTTGGCGGTGCGATAAGGTCCGGCGGGGTTCCCGGTATAATCCGCAGCTCTGATTTGTTTTCATTCTTCAAACTCGGTACAGCCTTAAGCAGCGCATAGGTATACGGATGCTGGGGGGTGTTGAATATATCGAAAACCGTTCCCTGCTCCACGATTCTCCCCGCGTACATCACACTGATATAGTCGGCCATTCCGGCAACAATGCCGAGGTCATGGGTAATCATGATCACGGATGTGTTGTTGTTCTTTTGTATCTCCTTCAGCAATTTTATAATCTGCGCCTGTATCGTCACATCCAGCGCCGTTGTCGGCTCATCTGCTATCATCAGCTTCGGGCTGCAGGCCAGAGCGATGGCAATCACAACCCTCTGCCGCATGCCGCCCGAAAACTCATACGGATATTGGTTCAGCCTGTCCCCGGGATTCGGGATATTCACCTTCTCAAGCAAATTGAAAGCCCTTTTGTGCGCCTCTTCCTTCGACATCCTGTTGTGCATCTGTATGCTCTCCGTAATCTGCCTGCCTATCTTCATCGTAGGATTCAGAGAGGTCATCGGGTCCTGGAAAATC
>DIQU01000031.1:1889-3729 GCA_002426555.1 Firmicutes bacterium UBA5454
GGTCATCGGGTCCTGGAAAATCATTGCCGCATCGTTCCCGCGATAGTTCCTCCATTGTTTATCGGTAAATTTCAATATATCCTTATCATCAAATAAAATCATGCTGTCCTTTTTCACTTCACCGGACGGCGGCTCGATAAGCCCCAATATCGCCTTTGCTGTAACCGTCTTTCCCGAACCGGACTCTCCGACGATCGCCATGCATTCTCCATAATCAACATGGAATGTTACGCCCCGAACCGCATGAACTTCTCCGGCATAGGTATGAAAGGATACCTGCAGATTTTTTACTTCCAATAAATTCTCACTCATATGCTACATACCTTTCCGTCTACTGACGTAATTTAGGATCGAATGCATCACGAAGACCATCTCCCAGAAGGTTGAAAGCCAGCATCGTAACCGAAATCGCCAAAGCCGGAAATATCAGCTCATGAGGATAGTAGGCCATCTGCTGCTGCCCAAGGGATGCCATTGCGCCCCAGCTCGTCAGCGGCGGTTGTATTCCCATCCCCAGAAAGCTCAGAAAAGCCTCGGAGAATATAAACCCTGGTATGCTGAATGTCGTATTTATGATGATAATGCTTAATGTATTCGGTATAAGATGCCTTGTTATTATCTTGAACGTGGGGGTGCCAAGCACATTTGCCGCCATCACATATTCACTTTCCTTAAGTTCAAGTATCTGTCCCCTTACCAGCCTTGCCAGCCCGGTCCAGCTGGTCAGACAGAGAGCTATCAAAAGTGACGACATGCCCTTTCCCAAAAACACGGACACGATGATGACGACAACCATATACGGTATCCCGACAAGTATTTCAACGATTCTCATCATGATATCGTCAACCAGTCCGCCGAAATACGCACTTATTCCGCCGTACAGAACTCCCACCACCAGGGAAACGAGTGCTCCCACAACTCCTATCGCAAGCGATACACGGCCTCCGACCCATATCCTCGCAAAGATGTCCCTGCCGAGATTATCAAGTCCAAATATATGATCCCAGGTTGGTCCCTGGTTGGTACTCTCTATATTTTGCTCATTATACGGATGCGGATAAATGTATGGTGCGAATATACACATCAGTATAATGAATATAAGAAGAAACAGGCTGGCCATTGCGACTTTGTTCTTTTTCAGTCTGCGGACCGCATCCTGCCAGTAGGAGATGCTTGGACGCATCAACTTTTCCGACCGCTGCTCATTTACGCCGACTCGTGTGAACATTTCCATATCCAATTTTGTTGCGTCTGTCTCTGACAAAGAATTCATCTCTCCTTCTTGCCTTCGATGATACTCTTACGTACCCTCGGGTCAACCACTGCGTAAAGGATGTCCATGATTACCATACAAAACACGAATATAAACGAAAAAAATACTGTGGTAGCCAGAATCATCGGATAATCCCGGCCGTTTACACTGTCAACGTAATATCGTCCGAGTCCCGGTATCGAAAATATTCTCTCTATCACGAACGAACCTGTTACGACTCCCGCTATCTGCGGTGCAACGATTGTAATGATCGGGGTGATCGCATTGCGCATCACATGCCTCGTTATGATCTGGAACTTTGAAAGTCCCTTCGCCTTTGCCAGTAGGATATAGTCATTGTTCAAAACATCCAACACCGAAGATCTCATGAACCGGGAATAGGTCGCAATCCCTCCGATCGATGCGGAAATGGTCGGCAAAGCAGTATACCGGAAGTTGTCCGCCAGACTGCTTCCCGATGATACCCAGCCTACGATCGGAAAATATCCTCCCGCTGCATACTTCTGCAATATCGCTGCAAATACGAAGCTCGGTATTGAGACTCCGAGTATCGCAATAAAAATAGTG
>DIQU01000031.1:3904-6416 GCA_002426555.1 Firmicutes bacterium UBA5454
AAAAATAGTGACAAAGTCAATCCACTTGCCTCTGTTCAGCGCAGCTAAAATACCCAGTATGATCCCCAGTATCAGTCCCACTGCCACCGCCTGCAGCCCCAGCTGCAGCGATGCCGGAAACCTCTCCCCAATGATCGTATTTGCCGTCAGACCCGGGGTCGTGTAGGACTCCCCAAGCTCTCCATGGAGCAGATTCTTAAGATAGATGATATACTGCTGCCAGACAGGCTTGTCCAGCCCCCATTTGGCTTTCATGTTTTCCACCACTGCTTCCGGCAGCACCTTTATGCTCGCCTGGGTAGCATCTCCGGGCATTGTGTACATAAGGAAGAAAGTAGCCGTCAGTATAATCCATAGTGTAACGACCATATAGCCTATCTTTTTTAAAATATACTTTATCATATATATACGCCTCCTGATTGCCGATGTCCATACAGCTTAAAACTGCTCTGCGCTTTACCCGTTGTCCATGTTCAATCAAGCAATCATGCAGGCGGAGTGCCGTCAGTCTTTGCGATATGTGAACCCCATCGAACCATCCGGCATTCCGTCTGTTGGTTCAATTGTTATTTTCCCATATAAGCATCCCTGAGCTCGATCGACGGGCCGCCTGCTCCGTTTATATAGACGCCCTTCAGATTCTTGTTCAATACTATATTCTGATAACCGAATGTTATCGGTGATATTCCGCATTTATCAACGGTGAGTATCTTCTCCGCTTTTGCAAAGTTCTCCCCGCGTCTGGCCATATCCGATTCAGTCTTGCAGGCGTTTACAAGCTGATCATATGTCTCATCCGTGAAGAACGCCGGATTGTTTCCATCACCGGTGGTATAGCACTGGAAGAACGTCATCGGATCATTGTAATCCGCACCCCATCCGGTCTGGCAGATCTGATAAAGTCCCTTTGAAACCTGATTGTTGAAAGAAGAGTTATCCGATGCTGTTTCGATCTTCACCTTTACGCCCAGCTTTGACTGCCACTGGTTCTGATAATATTCGGCGATCACCTTGGTGTCATTGTCAGGGTTGCTTTGCAGGAATGTGACTTCAAGAGTCTGTCCCGCCTTGCCGATCTCCTTCAGGCCCTCCTCAAGAAGCATCTTCGGATCCTGGCTGAGCAGTTCTGACATCGGTTCGTCGTATAGTTTGCGAAATTCGTCCGTACCGATTGACAGCCCGTAAGGAATGAGTCCGCCGGCCGCCTTGCCCTTCTTCACTACTTTTTTTACATAGGCATCCCTGTCAAACGCAATCGCAAATGCCTTGCGAATCTTCTCGTTTGTAAATACTCCCCCGGGATCACTGTTGTTGAAACAGATGTATGAGTTACTCGCCTGCGGTTCGGAAATGAACTGTATATCTCCCGAGTCGATCCTGCTCTGCAGGCTGGTTACATACTCTTCACGAACATTGCTCAGAATATCAATCTTTCCGGTATCAAAAAGCTGCTGCCTTGTGTTTTCATCCTGTGCCAGAGGCATATCTATCCCGTCAAGTTTGATGTGGTCAGCATCCCAGTAATTCGGGTTCTTCTTCAGGATGACCTGCGTGCCCCTTGTCCAATCGCTTACATAATACGGACCGGACTGGGCGAGTTCTTTAGCCGTAGCCCCGTATGAGGAGTTTGCGCCTCCTTTTGTCCTGCTCTCCGGAACCGGAGTTATATTGGAAAAGGTAAGAAGCTGTGGGAAATATGGCAGAGGTTCCGTCAATGTGATCTTCAATGTCTTTTCATCAACGGCCTCCGCTCCTACATCCTCTTTGCTTCCCTTCCCTGTATTGAAATCTTCTCCGCCTTTGATGCAGTAGAATATTCCTGCATTATGACAGTTCACTTCCGGATCGAATACACGGCGAATTGAATTTACATAATCCTGTGCCTGAACCTCCGTTCCATCGGAGTATTTGTTGGAGCGAAGGTGGAACGTCCATACCAGTCCGTCGCCCGACGGTTCATAGCTTTCTGCCCCTGCAGGAGACAGTTTCCCGTCAATAAGGCGAACCAACGTTTCCTGTGTCTCCAACACAATCTGGTTCTTCTGGGTGTCGTCTGCGCGTCCCGGATCAAGTGTATCAGGATCGGAAGTCATGACCATGCTGATCCTGGCACCTCCGCCGCTGCCGGTACCGCTGTTTCCGCTGCTGCCGGTACTGCGGCTCTCTGTTGAACGATTTCCGCACGCTGACAATGATACAATCATCAGTGCCGCCAGCAATGCTGCTACAACTTTTTTCATGTATGTTCCTCCTTGCAAGAGAACGAGTGAGTACATTATTATGACACAACCCGTATATTATGTAATGGAATTGCTTATCCTCCTGTGTCTGCTGCTCACCTGAATCTCCCTTACACAAAATTAAATTTATAAAGATTCCTGTCCATAGTGTCTGAAATATTCGGGAGCTTCTCCGAATGCATAGCAAAAAGCCTTTGCCGCTGCGGATGTTCCTTCGGCGAAGAATAGGTATCCACCGCTGTCTCATGCCTATATGCTATAAATATAGCATA
>DIQU01000031.1:6613-10710 GCA_002426555.1 Firmicutes bacterium UBA5454
CACTTTAAAGCAGAGGTGTCAACTGAATATTTATTACACAAATTACATAAAATGAGCCCACATAAATGAATTGGTTGATTGACAAAATCAAAAAGCAAGCCTATATTATATATAGCTAGTTAGTAAAGCTATGCATCTCTGCATAGGAAAAGGAGAGGCTTTTGCAGATAACATATATGAACAGTTTGGGATTAACTGCATAGAAAGGCAGAAAAGGAAAAGGCAAATTCAAATAGGGAAAAAGTGAAGGAGAAAACATGAAGCATAATAACTATAAATTGATAGCTCTTATTATGATGTTCACCTTAGCCTTACTTGCCGGGTGTTCGCACAACAGCACTCCGGGAAAAAGCAACGAGACTTCATGGAATATAGCAGACGCTGAGCCAGTCTACGTAACAGAATGGCCAGAAAATAATTTTACTGCGCAAATTGTCAAGCCCGATAATGGTGAAATGGATTATATACGTGATTTTTCTGATGATAGCCGATATGAGATTGTGCTAAAAAATATCTCGGCGGATGAGTCTGCTGCATATATAGAAGAATTAAAAAGTCAGGGCTATTCCAAGATAGCTTCCGAAGAAAATAATGTTTCTGTCGGAACAATGCTGCAAAAGGATAATGCTACGTTAAGTATTGCTTACTCGGGTACTGTTTTTAATATCTTAATAGCAGTAGACAGCAAATCTACTCCCGTGGACACACAGACAATTGTGCCTATCTTCTGAAGATAGGCACAATTTAACCGAATATACCAGTGTCGCAAAAGCGGCGTTGGCTTGAAACCAGCTCGCTTTTACCGTTTTTTTGGTTTTGCCATGCCATATATCGACCCGGGAGTGATTTTGGGAGACCCCAAAGGGTATAGTGAAAAGAGTCAAGCGCAGATACATCTGCATCATTCGCCTTGTCCGAAAACCACTTGACACCTGTTTTCAAAACCTTTGATTTGTATTCAAACATTGACAATCCCTCCTGCTATTTGTGCTGCTTATTATAGTACCCTTGGGATCATACAATCAATCAAAATTAGCGGAAAAGACAACAAAATAAATATCAGAAAACACTTGACTGCCCCCTTATGGGCTGGCTTAAAATGATTATAGGAGCAATTAGAATTGTATTGGGAGGAAAGATTATGCTGATAAAAGAAGTTTGCGAGAAGTGCAAGCTGACCAAAAAAGCGATAGATTATTACGAGTCTAAAAATCTGATACATCCGCAGATACTCGAAAACGGATACAGGGAATTCAGCGATGCCGATATATCTGCGCTGAAAGAAATATCAGTGCTTAGAAAATGCGGCATCAGCATTGCTGACATTGCAGAGATACTAACCAGCTCAAATAAACCGGCAGCTTTAGCCAAGTGCAAATATATCACAGATTTACGGATGCAGCGTATGAATGATATACAAAAGTGTATGGACAGGCTGGTTGCAGATTACGATGTCAATCGGGAATTCGATTATCTGCAGACACACGATGAGGACTTATACACCATAAAAGAGAAATTGGTTTTTGCTTTCCCCGGAAACTATGGCCTTTATGTATCTATGCATTTTGGCAGATTCCTGAACGGGACAATTGAAACCGAGGAACAACGAAAAGCATATGATGCAATCGTGCGATATCTTGATCATGTAAATCTATACTTACCTGCGGAACTTTCTGAGTTTCTGGAAGCCTTCTTCACTGTGAGTACAAAAAGTGATGCGGTAAAAATTGAAGAAGAAACAAATGGCAGAATGCTTGAGATGCTGACTGATACCGAGGGATACCTGGAGCGCAATCATGAGCAAATAGAAGAATACCTTGAATATAAATGTTCAAATGAGTATAAAAACTCTGAGGCTGCTAAAATTCAAAAGTCTATGCTGGATTTTCAAAAGGAAAGCGGCTATCAGGAAGTTTTAATAGCTAACATGAAAATACTTAGCCCCGCTTATGCCGGGTACCATAAAAAGGTTGAAGCCGCAAATGAAATCATGCTGAAAAAGTTTCCGAAAGCAAAGAATATGTATGAAACAAATTAAGACACGTTAATCCGACATTTGTTCGATGTAATATTTGATTTAATCTGCAAATATTTTTGCTATACTCCTTGCCGGATAGCGTTAAGCTCCTCTGATCCCGCTTGATGTGGCCCACTTTCTTTTGTTACGGGGAGGACTTTTCGCAGCGGTTCTGGCTGCGAAATCATCCATCCAAAAAGGGGCGTAAGGGCAGTAAGTTGGGCGACTTTGTAGAAGAATTCTTGCATTTCGACACCATTAAAAAAAATGAGCGAGCAGCGATTTATCAATACATACTGCCGTTGTTCTAATTCATTGTTTTCTTAAAAGGAGTATCGCTGTAAAGAGCATAATTATCTGAACCACCGTTAAGGTAATCCATACCCCGTTAAGTTTTAAGAACATGGGTAAGATAAATACGCAAATAGGTAAAACAATAAGTGCCTCACCATATACCATAATAGAAGCCCTTCGTGCTTTTTTGATTGCATAAAAGTAGGCCGAGGACGACCTTGAAAATGCATAAAATGGCAAGGATAAAGCACAAAGCGGAAAGGCAAAGAGCAGAACCCCGGTTGTTTCCGCAGAAACGTTAAACCATGTCGGAATTACATTGCGAAGCGCAGTGATTCCAATTGTTATAACAATGCCTGTAGTAATGGAAGTATAGTACGTCCGCCTTTTTAATTGCTTAACCGAATGAGCGTCGGCAGCACCGTGATAGAAGCTGATTAACGGTTGGCTTCCATCACAAACTCCTTGCAGGAGAAGTTGACCAACACTCAACATATAGGAAACTACAGCATATGCCGCAAGTGCTACAGTTCCACCATAGGCTAAAGCCCGCCAATTTATCATAGCTATGGTGAGAGCGGGGAGAAAAGACAGGGCAAACGGAGATACGGCTATTTTGAGAATGTTCTGTACCGTTTTTCATTTCAAATAATAGTTTGAAATTGGTACACGGTTTTCTTTTCTGAACAATATAAAAAGTGATGGAACCAATGCTATGAATTGGCCGATTAAAGTGGCTAAAGCTGCCCCTGTAACGCCATATCCCAAAACCAGAACGAATACGCCGCTTAGAACCGTATCCATCACAAAATTTGTCATCATCAAAGCCATTGCTATCCACGCTTTATTTTGATTACGCAAAAGAGGCGTTACTCCTGCGCCAAGAACTTGCAGAACACTACCCATACCCAATACCCGGACATATCCATAGGCAAGTTCCAAAACCTGCCCTTCCGCTCCTAAGAACCGAAGAATGGGTTTTGCGCAAATCCGTATGAAAATCGTAAGAACCGCTGAGGCAATCAGCATCAGCGTGAATGTATTTCCCAGTGCTTTGTCTGCTTCGCTTTTTTCTTCAGCGCCCATGTGGTTGGACATATTCACAGCACCGCCCATGCCGATCCCTGTTCCAACAGCTAAAATAATTGCGGCAAGAGGCCAAGCAATACTGATACTGGCAATCCCGGCGTCCCCCACGGCCCGGCCGACAAATAAGCCGTCAATGCTCGTATAAATGCCTGTAACCAAAGATGCTATCATCGATGGAATTACATACTTTAGAAAATTTTTCTTCATCATGTAGTACCCCTCCAAATTTGTACCTTATGATAAATCATTATAAACGTTAAAGCCGCTTGAATGTCAATCCGACTTGTAGTAGAATAAATGTGAGGTGGTGAAGAATGAGAGAGCGGTATAATATTGGGGAAATTTCAGAGATATTTCAGATTCCAAAACCTACACTTCGATATTGGGAATCTGAAAACTTAATCCAATTGAATCGAAACGAAGAAAACGATTACAGGGAATATACTTTGAAGCAAATGATGGAAATCGGTGATATTTCCTTATATAGGCAGCTTAATGTCCCAGTAGCGAAATTAAAAAACATGCATCAATTGGGTATTCATGATTTGAACAGTACACTGGATGCTACATTGACAGAAGTTGATAATAGAATTTCACAACTATCAGATATTAAAGAGCGCTTACTCTCCAGAAAGGAGAAAATTCAACAGCTTTCACAGTTGCAAGAGCAGTTGTTTACAAAATGCGAACCGGATGT
>DIQU01000032.1 GCA_002426555.1 Firmicutes bacterium UBA5454
TTTCTATCAGCCCATGGATGTCTCAGACCGCGCTCAGGTCGAGTCCATTGTAGAAAAGACCATCGAGGAGTTTGGCCGCGTGGATATCCTCGCCGCATACGCAGGTAAGACCTTTGACGGCGATCCCAACATGACGCAACAAGAGTGCCTGGAAAAAACCACCGCTGTCAACCAGTGGGGCACGTATTACAGCTGCTTCGCAGTTGTCCCTCAGATGAAGAAACAGAAGAGCGGCAAGATCATCATCTGCTCCTCCAACGGAGCGTTCAACCCCACCGCTCCCGCTTTTGAGTATCATATGGCAAAGGGCGCCTGCGAATCGCTGTGCGTCAACCTCGCCATGGACCTTGCAAAGTTTGGTATTCGCGTCAATTGCATAAAGCCCGGACCAATCATCACCGCATTCTGGGATGAACTCATGGAAGCCGGAGAGGAGCGCACCAAGATGCTGCAAGGGATCGCGGACGTGGAGGTTCCTTTGGGACGCACTGGCACCGCCGATGATATCGCAGGGCCTGCTCTATTCTTTGCATCCGAGCTCTCCAGCTATGTCACCGGGCTTTGCATGTATGTCGCAGGCGGCATGGGCTATGTCTATGCTTATGGTCAGTCATCCATTGCACAGGCGGGAACAGGCCGTCAAGACATCTGATTTTTCTTAATCTTTCGCTTATCTTGGTCCTATGGAAAAGCAGGGAGAAGTTCGTTCTCCTCTCTCTGCTTTTTGCATATCTCCATGTTCAGGAAGGTTTTCGGCTTATTTATTCAGAGGTCGTATAACGACCATCGGGTGGCACTTCCGCTTTTGCAGGCCGTGCCATAACCGTACAGAGAGGGGGAAATATCAAATGGATCCAATGGTAAAACCGACCGGCAAGCGGTGGGCTATACTTTTCGTTATATTTATTGGTTGTGTTGTTGGTTCTTTCGCCCAGTTTGTGACCACAGCATTTGGCGGATATCTGATGAATGATCTCGGTTTGAGTACATCGCAATTTGGTGCCATCACCATGTGCCCTATGCTTACGGGTATCTTCTTTTCTATTTTCGCCGGTACCCTTGCCGATAAAAAAGGTGTCCGCTTTTCGGTATTCATTGCCGGCATTATCGGAATCATCGGTGCTGCACTCAGGATCATATCCACGTCCTATGCGATGCTGATGATCGCCAGCTTTTTGCTCGGTTTTCTTCCGGTATTCATCTCTTCGAACTCCGCAAAACTCATATCCGAATGGTTTCCGAAAAAAGAGATCAGTCTGGCAATGGGCATATTCATGGCCGGCGGTGGCGCAGGTAACGCCATTGCTCAGGCGATCACCGCATACTTCGGGACATTTTACACCGCATGTGTAGTGACGCTGATCATGATGGTCATAGCGTATGTCCTATTTTTAGTCGTCGCTTCTGACCGTCCCGAAGGTGCCACTCCGCCTCCTGCGGACGTGCCTGTCTCTGAGACAATTGGCAATGTGCTTAGACTCAAGCATATATGGGTTATCGGTCTTACCATGATTTGCTTCATGGTCGGCAATATGACCGTTTCCATTTACCTTACTACGGCGCTCACCACCAAAGGTGTCCCCGTGACTACGGCAGGTTTTGTTACATCCGCATTTGCCATCGGTATCATGCTCGGTACTATTTTCGGTGGAGCTGTGATACTCAAGATTGGCAAGGGCAAGTTCCGTATTCCATCTTTGATTGTCGGTATCATCGGCGGTATCTGCATATATGTGGGGTGGATGCTTGCTTCCCTCGCCATAACGGCAGCGTTTATGTTTATCGGTGCCTTGTGCTGTGGCGCGTTGGTGCCGGTAAGTATGTCGGCGATGGTCTATATCCCCGGCATGAAGCCTGAATACATGGGCGCCGCTGGCGGCTATGCGAACATGATGCGCTTTCTCGCTGCGTTTGTGTTCCCCTCTTACATCATAGCGCCTATCGCGGGCAGCAACTTCAATGTCTTCATGATTTTTGCAGCTGTTGCAGTCGTTCTCTTCGGTGTATTCACAATGGGGCTTCCGGAGGTGCTCAAAAAGCAGCCTGACCCGGTAAACTGATTTGTCCCGGGGAAGCAAAGGGACGTTCTATGCACTGGGGACGGTTCCTGCTGCATTTCTGGAAGAAAAAAAAGTCCCGTTGCTTCCGGGCCAGTTTCTGTTAATGTGGCAAGGGAAACGTCCCTCCGCCACCTCAGGCGCAAGCCAAAAGCTAACTGTTGTACGGCGCTACCGCACCTGTCCGTAAGGGCGAGTGGAGGTAGCGCCGTACGGGTTACTGTCTATTATCAAAAACCAGGAATAGAGTTTATTTGAAGTATGTTTCAAATCCAGTATTAAAAATATATGAACCCCTTGGAACTTGAATTGCCACTAAGCAGATATTTAAGCAGTCAGCACATGAACCTACTGCATTTATTCTCATCAATCAAACCACCTTTGAGAATCAAGAGGAGAGCTCACGTGATGCCGTAACTATGTTTGATTTCCGCAGTTTCTAGCCCGGAGTGTATGGACGGCAAAGCTAATGGACTTATTGTGAATTCACACATTGTTTAGTATATTGTGCCACATTCAACGTTACACGTTTTTACCCATCTCATATGCCTGCTCCATTGCCTGGCTGCCCTGAACATCTCCCGCTTTCCACGCACCAAGCCCATAGATAATACCCTTTTCTTTTACCCCGTCAAGGCAGGAAGTAAATCCTCTGAAACATTCTATGGTTCTTTGCATATACTGTTCTCGGCCATCTGCGGCAGTGATAATAAAGTACATTTCTTTGTCCTTGATTTCGGTATATTTTGGATAGGTTCTATCGATCAAAGTTTTCATTCTTCCACTCATGGCATAAAAATAAACAGGTGTCGCCATGACAATCACGTCTGCAGCTATCATTTTATCTAGAATCTCTTTCATGTCATCCTTCTGAACACAAATGCCGCCATTTCCTTTACAGGTATCGCAGGCCAAACAAAAATTGATTTTCTTATCTCTGATAAATATTTTTTCAGCCTGATTTCCTGATTCCTTGGCTCCCAGCATAAATTGGTCGCATAAGAGATCAGAATTTCCACTTCTTCTAGGACTTGCCGATATTATCAATACCTTTTTACTCATTCAATTTACTCCTCCTAAATACATTGATCATTTCACCGGTCAAAGAAATGTTATCATCCGGATCAGGGATCTCCTCTCGAGACATCCAGACTCCGACAGACAGTTCGTCATCATCGAGATGGATCGTGCTGTCTCCGTCCAGCTCGGCGAAAAAACCTGCCAAGAGGGTATCGGAAAACGGCCAGGGCTGGCTTTTATAATAACGAATATTTTTCACCTGCACCCCAACTTCCTCCATAACCTCTCGGCGCACTGTCTGTTCGAGGCTTTCTCCGATCTCGTTAAAGCCGGCTACAAGAGCATATTTACGGTAGTCGATATTGGCATATTTGGTCATCAGCAGTCTGTCCCCATCATGCACCCCTACAATGACACAGGGTGTAATGGTGGGATAGACAGTCATCCCGCAGCTTGCGCAATAAAGCATCCGTTCCTTTTCCGAGCGCTGCAGGGGCTTACGGCATCGACTGCAAAATTTGTGGTCGGCGTACCAGCGATACAGCTGCCAGCCGATTATACCTGCGAAGGAGCGCCAGTATTTTTTCCGAAACCGCTTGTTGCTCACATAGACCCAGCCCGGCACCTCATCTAGGCCCTCTTCTTCAACCAGATAATAATTTAAATCGTCAATGGTAAATAAAAACTGGGCCTCCTGCAGCAGATGCGTGTGACTGTCGGAATAATCGGCAAAGGACGGATACCAAAGCTTATCCTTATCCTCTCGCACCAGTACGGTGCCTTCCTGCACAGTACCTTCCTGAAAAGCAAGAAACAAGTCCTCTGGCTCCGCCTGTTTATTTTGAAATTCATTCTGGAATGTTCTAGGTTCAATATCTTGGAACATCAGCTTAACTCACCTCCTCCATACTTAATGCTACACTATTAATCAAATTTTTGCAGCAGAAAAAATAAAGAATGACAGTCTAGAGCAGGAGCGCAGTGATGGTATGAAGCACTGGGAACAGGTTTATGATTTTACTTATCCAAGAGAAAACGTTGCTAACATTGCAGTTAATATGACTTATGAAGCTTTGGATGCAGAACAGGCAGAGGTAGGTCTTGCTTTTACCACTGATCTTCGGATTTTGGGCTACGAACTAGTGTTGTTAGAGGATGATAAAATGGTATTTCCAGTTTATAATCCTGCACCTCTTTTCAAACAAGAAATCATTGATGTATACCCTGAAATTCCTGAACAGATGAAAAAGCTGAGTGAAGTTCTGGATGAGGAAACCATTATGGCATTGAATAAAGAAGTAGACATAGACAAGAAAAGCGTTGATGAAGTAGCCAAGAGCTTTTTGCAAGAACAGGGTTTGATTAAATAGAGCTATAAATGAACAGATGCTACTGTTATATTGGCTCTGTTGCTCTTAGTAACTAGTATGAAAGTGCATCAGGGCCAATTTTATAAAGGAAGCAAGGGGAAGTTCTTTTTGCTTCCTTCTTGTAGTTTTTTATCCTCTTTTGTAATACCTCAATGGAGATGGATCGACAAAAGCGGTAGACAAGAAAAAACTTTTTATCACCGTAGTTTTGATGTGAAACAATGGACGGAGCGTTAATGCTCCGTCCTTATACATTACTATTCCTCATATTCGGAGCCTGTCAGCTGATTGAACGGGAATATGGCTTGAAAATAGTTAATGAAGACGAATTTACGAGGATGCTGGCACAGGGGGAAGAGGAATATAGAAATGTTTCTGGTGACTAGGCTATGGCATAAAGCTCATAATAGAGTTATTATAGTTATGGGCATATGCCATTGTGATTGTTAGGCATGGTATGTGTTTTAGCAGAGACTGCGGGATACAGAGATGCAGATAACGCTTATTTATCGATTATAATCAATAAAGGAGGATGGAAGCGAATGATTGTATATGGGCCTGTGCCGTCAAGACGTTTGGGTCAGAGCGTTGGAATCAATAATATTCCGCTAAAATTATTAAAAACATATCTGGAGCGGAAATTGAGTGTATCACAGGAGATGAAGAAGAAGAAGGATTTTTCTTAACCGAAGCTGTTGCGGATGATTTGTTAAGTATTGCGTCAGTGCATCCGGTCAGAAAAGATGTTATTGATAATTTGCTCAAGAAAAGAAACGTGGACAAAGCAATCATAAACAAGCTGGTGGAGCAAGGCAAGCTGTTTGAGTTTACGTATGAGGGAAAGAAGTTTTATAGAAAGAACATACGGAATTTATGAAATTAGCGCAAGAGAAAAATTGCTGACAGTCTGGAAAACGGAAGATCATTCATATAGAGGGTGGCAATTTTACTAGGAATTTTATCCCGTAAAATGTCTGGATTGCGCTAAAGAGTGGGTGGAAAGCTAAGATAATCTGGAATCTATTAAAATTAAGAGGTAAATATATTTTGAAAGGAGTCTTGTAAAATGAAAGCCAATATGAAATCCTGTCTTCAGCCAATGCCGAAGATGCTTGTTTCCTGTCGGGGTTTAAATGGAGAAAACAATGCATTGGCAGTGGGGTATTGCGGTAATTGCAGCTATGATCCACCAATGGTGATGGTTGGTATTGTTCCAACAAGGTATTCATATCAGATGATTAAAGAATCCGGGTGTTTTGTGGTAAACCTTGTAGACAAAAGCTATCAGGAAACCTTAAACTATTTGGGAAGTCACAGTAAACGGGATGGGGATAAACTCGCAGCCATGAATGTTCAGATGCAGGAGGCCGAGAAAATTAATGCCCCTATTCTGTCCGATTGTCCTGTGAATATAGAATGCAAGGTGGTTGATTCCATTGTAACCGGTTCTCATGAGATGTTCATTGGCAAAATTGAGTATGTTCATGCTGATGAAAAACTTTTGGACAAGGAAGGTAACATTGATTTCTCACAGATTGATTTTGTTTAAAAAATTCAATTCTAATAAAACGGGGGGAAGCAAGGGGACGTTCTTTTTGCTTCTATCATTTTTATCACCGTAGTTTTGATGTGAAACAATGGACGGAGCGTTAATGCTCCGTCCTT
>DIQU01000044.1 GCA_002426555.1 Firmicutes bacterium UBA5454
GGCATTTACAAAGTAAAAATAAATGATGCTTTAGAATATGATCTGATTGGAAGGAGGTGTTGATTATGGAGTGCGCCTTTATGGGCAGGTATCTATATGCTTCCCATGACTCTTGGCTTTATGATCATGGGACCGATCTCCGGGATGCTCTCGGACAAGTATGGACCTCGATGGATCGCCACTGCTGGAATGAGCATCGTAGCGCTGGTGTTTCTTGGGCTCGCTCTGCTTCCCTATAACTTCGACTACTGGGAGCTAGGAATATTGATCTTCTTTATGGGTATTGGCAACGGTATGTTCGCCTCTCCTAATAGCTCCTCGATAATGAATTCTGTGCCGCCTCAAAACCGGGGTATCGCGTCAGGCATGCTATCCACACTATCTAACTCGGCCAGTACGCTGAGCATGTCCATATTCTTCACCATCGTGATTGTAGGTATCCAAAAATCGTTTCCAGGTGCAGTATACAGCTCGTTTGCCAGCCTTGAATCTGCACAAATTGCTCCTGCTTTGCAACAACTCACGAATCAGCTAGCAATAATGTCGCCTACAAATGCGTTGTTCTCTGCTTTTCTGGGCTATAACCCAATGAGCTCGATTCTGAACTCTATAGATCCGAGTATCGTTAGCTCAATACCTCAACAAATCGTGACCACACTGACAAGCAACTACTGGTTCCCACAGACACTGCAGCAGGCGTTCATGCCAGCGCTGCGTATTTCGTTCATAATCGGGGCTGTACTCTGCAGCATAGCAGCAGTGCTATCGGCAATGAGAGGACAAAGGTACGTGTACGAGGCTTACAACCCGGTCGGCGATGTGAGCAAAGCCGATATTACGGAAGGAAAAGAAAGGGCACTCTAATATCTGACATCTATCTGGCATCTGGCATACTGTCCAATCTAAATCTCAAAAATTCTCTTAAATAGTGTTGTCAATAAGGTCTTTGTACTGTACCTGATACATACATGTCTTAAGAATGAATGCTGACTCAAAGTGCTGTCAGCATTTTAGTCTTTGGACAGACATACTCTTGAGATACGTTTTTGAACAGACTCTCCATAAAAAGATTATTGGTAAGTTTGAAGCTAAACAAGATCAGCCCTTGCTGATCAAACCAATAGGCTTGGAGGCAAAATATGCCCTTAAGCTATTGGGAATTACCTGTATGGATAAAGCAGCTTCACCGAATGGTGACGATCTCTATAATAAGGGATGATTTTTTTTGAGGAAGTTCTCCTGAAGGCTACAGAAAAGGGCTTATCTCCCTGACAGGAAGGTAATTTAAATCTTACGATTATCTTGGCAAGTCTTTGACAAAATCTTTAATCATGTAAATTTGAAGGATGCTGAAGTATACTTACAGAAATTCGAGACAATGATAATAATTTTAAGAGAAATTACTCATCGATGGATTTAAATCGGAACAGAGTTTTTGGAAAGTAAACTTAGATTAATAAATCCATTAGTTATTTTAATAGTAATTTTAAAAAGACAATGGGAGGAATTCACCATTCAGACATTTTTTGAAAAAATTGGTGTATTCATTCACAACAATCATTTTTCCATACTCCTGGTAGCTTTCCTGTTCATAATACTATCAATACAGGGAGCACAGCTTATTGAGATGAAATCAGGAACAGAAACCTTTGTTGGGAAAGATTCTCCTCTCTACCAAGATTACGATCACCTTTATCAAAAAATATTCCAGACGCAATCTATTGTGGTAATGGTAGAGGGCAACGAGGTAAAGAGTGCTGACCTGATGAAGGCTGTAGACAGGTTAGAACACCAGATCCAGGCAACGAATGGAGTGACTGAGACTACAAGCCCTGCTTCACTGATCAAAACAATCAATTACCAAATGACAGGGAGGTATGAACTTCCTGATACTGATGAAGAAATAAAAGCTATAGTAGATGGAAACCCTAAGGTTTTCGGACAGATTATTCCTGACAATACTCATATGATGATTTCGGTAGTCATGGCTGGTTCGGCTAGCGAAAAAACACAGGAAGACATCCTTACTGCCACTGAAGGTGCAGTTTCTTTTGCGGACTTTCCACCTTCTTATAATATTATTGTTACTGGCGATCCAGCATTCGGTATTTCCATGAACTATGAGATGAGCTCAAGTATGGGTATACTGCTGGGGCTTTCAGCCGTTTTCATGATTATTGTACTGCTTCTCGTATTCAGGCATGTTCGCTGGTGCCTTCTCCCTCTGCCGATAGTTCTTCTTGGTATTGTTTACACCTTCGGAGCTATGGGTTATATAGGAATTCCTATGTCCATGGTTTCCATGGCTGCATTCCCTATCCTTATAGGCGTAGGAATTGACTATGCCATTCAGTTCCATAACCGACTTGAAGAGGAGCTGCAAGAAAAAGGAAACAAAACAACGGCAGTTATAGAAACCGTAAAGCATACCGGGCCTGCAGTTCTCACAGCTCTAGCAATGACAGCCCTTGGATTTTTCTCCCTTTTTACATCCACCGTGCCAATGATCCAGGATTTTGGAAAATTGCTCATGATAGGCGTTTTAATGTGTTACTTCTCCTCCATCTTCGTGGGGGTTATAACGATTTCTTTATTTGATAAATACTCGGATAAAAACCCCCTGAGAAAAATAGCAAATAAGATAAAACCTGCAAATCCGGAAAGGAAAAGAGAGATTGAGAAAAAGGAAAAAGCTGAGGACGGAAGTGAAAGCGACCGTCTAATAGGGAGAGTTCTCAAGAAAACCACTGATCTAACTATCAAATATGATGTTATCGTATTGGGAGTTGCACTCTTGCTCTGCTTTGGCGGCCTTTACCTCGACCGGTCCGTACCTATTCAGACTGACGTTGAGACCTTTGTGCCTCAGGACATGCCTTCACTTGTGGATCTTCACCACATGGGAAATATCATGGGCAATAGCGATGAATTAAATCTAATCATCAAGGTTAAGGATACAGCTAATCCGGATGTCCTTAAGTGGATTGACCAATTTTCCAAACATGAAGTAGCGTCCAATAGCCACATTTACAGCGCTTCGAGTATCGTGTCACTGGTAAAGGAAAGAAATGGTGGGGTAATTCCCGATACCAGTCAGGAAATAGAGAATATTTACTCCGAAATTCCGGAGACACAGAAAGACCGCTATATGTATGGGAAGAATATGCTTCTCCTGAACTTTGATATAGGGAATGCTGTTTCGGACATAAAGGTAACAGGTATCGAGGAACTCACGAATATTGTCAAGCAGGATATGCAGTGGATGCCGGCTCCAGCAGGCACCGATGTCACGATAACCGGAAACTCTGTTGTATATATAGAGGTTATCTCTGCTCTTACCAGCGGAAGAATAGCAATGACTTTCCTTGGCCTGATTCTCGTGCTCGGAGGGCTTCTTGTTGTATACAGAGACTGGGTCAAAGCCCTGGTTCCTGTAATCCCAATGTTAATAGTTATTGGCTGGTCAGGAGGAATCATGAGCTTTCTTAATATAAGCTATACTCCCCTCACAGCAACCCTGGGAGCTCTGATACTGGGAGTCGGGTCCGAATATGCTATCCTCATGATGGAACGTTACTTTGAAGAAAAGGACAAAGGAGCAAGTCCTTTAGAGGCTATCGAGATGACCAGTTCCAAAATAGGAAGTGCAATTGTTGCTTCAGGAGCCACTACAGTATTCGGGTTTATGGCCTTGCTTGCTTCTCCTTTCCCTATAATAACTGACTTTGGTACAGTTACGGTTATCGATGTTTTGCTGGCTCTCTTAGCAACCTTTGTAGTCTTTCCTCCGCTTATTATTACTTTTGATACCTGGCGAGATCGAAGAAAAGGTCTCAGGACGGCAAAGACAGAGACAAAGAAACAAACTTCGGAGACCGAGATATGATACAAGTGCCCATAAAACTAAGGCAAAAAGTAATTAGAAAAACAGCTATACTTGCGTTAATCCTGTTAATATTATCAGTGACCTCATTTCCAGCCCTCGGAGATGACAAAGATGACGAAACAAACTTCCTTATTCCGGAGCATGGGTACACTGTAGACTATTACAGGAGTTACGGGGAGCCAGATGTCAACGCTTCAATTACAGGAAATCCCGAGCTCAACAGGGGAGATACTGCAGACCTGCAGATAAAAATCGTGAATCATGGAGTGATAGATGGTTTCCAGAGACTTAACGTAAACCAGAACAAGATTCCAGACTCTGCTGAGGAAACGATTGCACTAGAAGAGATGGGAGAAGAAAAGGAATGTACAACAGCAAAAGATGTTGAAGCTGTTCTTCAATCGGGAACGGAGTACATTGAAATCGAGCCCATAACCAGTTTTCAGAGTCTGGAAGAACTTGAAACCGGACACACGGCAACCCTAAACTACACTCTAAAAATCGACGACAACATACCTGCTGGGAATTATGAACTTTTTCTGCCTGTGAAATATCAATACCAGGCAAACGCCCTAACTTTAACTTCGAATGCAATAAACCTGGGAATCACGGATATGGATTATACCAGAGATTACAAAACGAAAAACCAAACACTCAGAATCCCGGTTTCCATAAAGAGTGAACCTAAATTCGAAGTGACCAATGTCTCTGGAAGCCTTATGCAGGGAGAGAGCAAAGTCATTGAAGTTACCTATAAAAACACCAGAGAAAACGTAGCAAAGGATGCCTTGGCCCGGATAATTGTTATGAGTCCCCTGAGTACTGAAAAGTCTACAGTAAGACTCGGGGATATAGGTCCAGGAGAGAGCAAGACTGCTAAATTCCAAATTTTGGCAAGCAAGAAAGCCGTTGTGAAAAATTACGGCATAAATAGCGAAATAAAGTATATTGATGAGGATGGGGAAATTTCCTTTTCAGAAAATATGAAAGTGAACTTACCTCTTGAAGCCTCAGAGAAGAAATTTAGCATGAAGGGTGTAGCAATCATACTAATTTTCCTTATCGCCTTTTATCAGATAGTAAATGTGCACCGGAAAAGAAACAAGAACAAAGAAAATACTTCAGGTGATAAGAATGATTAAAAAAGGGAGTATCGCTGCAATTGCAACCGTTTTTATGATGTTGCTTGCAACTGTG
>DIQU01000088.1:0-218 GCA_002426555.1 Firmicutes bacterium UBA5454
ATGATTTAGGCCCTGAACAAATCCGAGTTAACTCCATATCAGCAGGACCTATAAAAACTGTTTCTGCTAAGGGAGTAAAGAATTTCAGCGCACTATTGGATGCATATGAGGGAAAGACACCTTTGCGAAGAACTGTGAATCAACAGGATATTGGTGATACTGCTGTATTTTTAATGAGTAATCTTTCTCGCGGAATTACAGGTGAGAACATTCACGTA
>DIQU01000088.1:470-6973 GCA_002426555.1 Firmicutes bacterium UBA5454
AAGATTCCTCGTTGCACTCGGAATGACAAGGTTTTTCGGAATGGCAAAATTTACATTTCATTTAACACAGCCCATGTCTGTTTTATCATCTCTGCCTCTGATAACCCCTTTTCATGAATATCTCGTTTGGCTTGCCGTCCATATTTTTTAGCAAGCTCTGGGCTTTCTAATAAAGATTGTAAAGCTGTTCTAAGGGCAAAGGCATTATCAGGAGGTATTAAAATTCCATTCTTCTCATGAGTCACCCATTCTGGTATTCCACCTACAGAGCTTGCAATAATGGGCAATTCAAAATACATAGCTTCAAGGACAGTTATTCCAAGACCTTCTGTCAAAGTAGGCAATACGAAGATGTTAAATGAAGCATAATAATCCTGTATATTAGAAACCTTGCCCGCAAATATAATTTGCTTGGAAATCCCTAGAGACTCAGCTAGCTTTTTTAAATGAATCTCCTCTGGTCCAGAGCCTACTATTAAGAGCTTTGCGTTGGGGTATTTAATAAGGATTCCAGATACTGCAGTCAGTAAGACATGTATTCCCTTAGATGGAATCAGTCTGGCCACTGTTCCCACTATTAATTCATTATCTCCAATATTGTATTTCTCCCTAATAGAGGGGTTCCCATCACTGACAGGCAAAGCTGGTAATGCATTATATACCACATGCAATTTTTCCTCTGTGATTCCCATCTCTCTGTTCATAGATGTTTTCAATGCCTTGGAAACGCAGATGATTTTCTGAGTCTTATCTCCCATCCATTTCTCGAAGACTTGTATACATCTACTTAGAATCTTTCCTCGCCCATAAGTGACAAAATTATGTACTGTATATGCTAAGGGTATTTGGGTTCCATTAAGCCATCCAGCTATTCTTCCAAGAAATCCAGCTTTAAAACCATGGCAATGAATAACCTGGGGTTTTGTCTTCCTTATAATATAAATAAGCTTTATGAGTTTCCAGATATTTAGAAAAGGCCTAATTGTCTTAGAAAAGGGAAATCTTATGACATGTATGCCTGCCGACTTTAAGTCCTCTGTGTCATCTTCGGAAAAATTACAGATTGCAATGACTTCTGCCCCTTCGTCAATCAATCCTTTAGATAGAGAAATATAATGCCTTTTCATACCACCTTCGGCTTTCCCAATAATCTCCATAACCCTCACGTAGCAACCTTCTTCCATGGTAGCCTGTTCCTACGATCGGGCAAATACTCCATTACAGCTAGCAATACAGGAGGAGCCAGATAAATCATGGAAGTACCAGCTGCAACGATTCCTGAATCATTCACTAGCAAAGCAGTTATGCATCCAATTACACCTGAGACTATTCCCTTTATAAAACGGGGACGTTTCTTCTTAATTACACGAAAAATACCTACCGGTCGAAACAAAAGCATTGCCATACTGAAAAGTGAAAGTAAAAATACACGAGTCCAGATGGTATAACGAAACAGCCTGATATTCACCTCTATCTTACGCTTTGCAATAAGCACAAGCTCGAAAAATCCATTTTCCCGAATCAAAGAAACAGTCTGTCCCATGTGTGACTGGCTGTCGACAGCGCGGGAACTGTCAAACAGAAAAAGCAATACAAGAAAAACTGCTGTGACTGCACCAATTGAAACTATATGATGGAGACGAAGCTGGTCTTTCCATTGCAGAATGATAAAGGATGAATAAGCCATTAGAGCAGAAACTGTACCTCCTACATTGGCTCCGATTCCAGGATGGGACAACACAAACAGTATTAATGCAAACACAGGTAGAAGCAGCCACATTGACAATCCTTTACCCTTTTGTTCGGAGTATTGGCTGATCACACCAATACCGGTACAGCTTGCACCCAGCAAAACACCCATATACTCATTACCAAGTCCATAGAAACGTACTCCACTTATTATATCGTAACCCAAGGGAGAGAATGCAATTAAAGCAGCTCCTGTAAGCTGGTCTGCAATCAGCAAAACCGTAATGATTAGACAGTATGACCCGCTTTTTGCTATCATGCTCCGCTCTTTTGTGAACACCCATACAAGACCTGTAATTGCTGATGCCAGCAGCCAGGAAAGACTCAAGCTGCCTGCAGGAGTTGATTTGTGAAATAATGGCAAGAGCAAATAGGAAATTGGGACGACCATTATAAATTGAAGAAAAATCTCTGCATAGGCTAGATACTTTCTTAGAAAAAAAATACATATTAAAGCTGCAAGCAGCAAAATAGTTAAAACGCTAACGTAACTGCGTAGTAAAGGTGCTCTCTGGTTGTTAACCTCTTTCAGCCTTTTATTATATTCAAGAAGCTCTTCCACTTCCATTTTCTCCCCTGAAGAATGAATTCTGTTCCCCAGTTGACCTCCCTGGCGCTTAATTCCATAGTGACTTAAAATTGTAGTACTGATATCCAGATTGGTTGAAATACCCGGCCGCCTGGTAGAAGCAGATACCAGCAAACTGCTGTCATACCCAGGGCCCATAACAATAACGGGAGTGAGTCTGTTGTTTTCCGCCAAATCGTTTGCAGAACCAAGAGCAGATGCTATGACCAGTAAATCCCGACCGGGATCCATCCTTTGAATCAACTCCCCGATAAAGGCATCGCCCTCTTCGATCGCTGTGCTCTTATACCTTTGATTCATTTCATCTGTAGCTTCATAACGGAAGTCCTCAGCCCTTGATGTGTCTCCCAATTCCAATGCAAATACATCTATAGTATCCCATAACTCCTCTATGGTTTTCATTACTTTCCCATAGTCTGTTCGTACTCCAAAAGGTCTGCCCAGGTCTTCCATTAGAATACTTTCATGCACTTCCCCAGCTGGTACTATGCCCTCTTCGTCCATCATGAATGATACTGAATATCTCTTGTACTCCCCGGCTGTATCGCTGTTGCCAATGACAGCAAAACGAAGCCCCGCTTGTTTCAGCGCAGTACCCAGAGCACCAATATTTACAGTATATGGTCGATTTTTATTATTACGAACAGCCTGTGCAAAACCAAGATTGACAATAGCATCTGCTGGAGCTGTCATGCCGGTGATTTGTTTGTATAGGCTGCCTGCAGCTACTCCCTGATGAAGCTCATCTACGTGAAGTCCCAAAGGGGATTTGTCCGATGCAGATACTCTGGTACCTGCACCCATGGTAAGGTAGGCATCACGCTGAGATCGACTTCCACCTGTATTGGTAGTCATCAAGCCAATGCCCGCTTGTTGGATAAGTAAATCCAAGTTTGGAGTATCAGTTTGATAAATGTCTGCTAAGCTGACACGATCAATACAAATGAGAAATACCTTTCCTTGATTCCCAGGTATATTCAAACTGGAAAGCTTCAGCTTATCATGGGGATTTGAAGCCCTATTTACGCTGGAGACTTCGTAAGCTGGTGCGCAAAATATAAACATAGGTAATAACAATATTAAAATGAAAATGAACCATATTTTTGGTTTCACTCATCAATTCTCCCTTACTTGATATTCATCTCTTCATTATTCCCATGTTTTCCCACTTCATGCATATGACATAGCACGGCTTTCAGCCACGCTGAAGTAGTCAGAATTCAGAAGTCAGGATCAGAAATGCTTCCTGACTGATTTCAATAAATAACCTGTGTCATCCTCAGACGGAGAAGTTGATGCTGGAGTCGGTGTAGGACCAAACGTCGGTTCCAGGCTTGATTCAGGCGTTGGTGAGGGGCCCGGTTCAGATGTCGGTACAGGGGTATCTGTTGGCGCTAAAGTAGGGTCAGGGGTATCTGTTGGCGCTGAAGTATGACCAGGGCTGCCTGTTGGTGCGGCAGTCACCGGTGTCTCAGTTTCCCATTTTTTCATAAGCTGTTTCCAGAAAAGCCTTAGTTCTTCAGTTATTTCAGGGATTTCAGCAAATGCTTTATGTTCTATTTTTTGTTTGAGAACAGATATTTTATTATTTAACAATAATCTGTCTGCATCAGTAAGCTTATCCTGATATGCAGCCAACCCCGTTTCCAAGTTCGCCAATATCGATTTCGCATTATTTAAATCAGTTTTCCTCTTATCCAATTGAGGCAAAAGCATTGTCATCTCCTCTTCCAACAGATGGACATCGGTTTCCATACCCTCCAAATCTCCTTCTGCAATCCCATTCGTTAGAAAAAGGATACTGCTTTCTACTCGCGAAATTTCGTCAGCGAGCAAAACAGACCTGTATTCCTCCAAAAATTTCATCGCCTCATCAATCCACAATTGTGCTAATTGCTTAAGCTCTTCATGCTTTATTCGTAATTGCGCTTTGATATAATGAATGTCATCTTCCTTGTTATAGGTAGTAATGTTAATTCCAAAAAGATTATTGATTAATTCATTTTTCTTTTTTTGATCTATACCCCAATAAGAAATATTATCCATGTCAAGAAAGTTTCCAGGAATCATATGACGCTGAAGATTGCTCATATCCATTTTTGCAGCAAACAGAGCCAGAGCTGCAACTTGTTTAAGGTTTAGATTGGTCCAGATATCATCCTTGATGGAGTCATACACAGCAGGCAGTTTGCTTAGAGTTTCTGTAGTTTTCAATTGATCCAGTATACTGGTCATAAGCTGCTGCTGGCGCTTTACTCTATCGATATCACCACCGGCAGTTTTCCTGTGCCTTGCATAAGCTAATGCTTGCTTGCCGTCCAATTTTTGTAAACCCGGCTCCAATTTCGCACTGGGAACAGGCACATCCACATCATAGCTTATACCCCCCAAACCATCTATAATATTGATAAAGGCGTTCATGTCTACTGCTGCGTAATAGTGAATAGGCACACCATTAAGAAGATCGCTGACTGTCTGCAGAGTAGTCGAAAAACCCTCTTTTTTAAATCCACCTCCATATACAAACGCAGCATTGACTCTTCCCCTGGCTTTCCTTCCAGGTATTTTCACATAACTGTCTCGAGGAATCGAGATTAAGTCTACCTTGTTTTCTGAAAAATCTATAGCTGCAAGCATAATGGTGTCAGTACGAAAAGCGCCCATGCTTTTATATCGATGTTCATCAGCGTCAAGACCTAATAAAAGTATGTTTAGCCTGCTTTCTGTAAACTTATATGGTTCTTCAGTCGGCATATCGAAATCATCAGATACAGCTGAGGGTTTGGGACTTGCATTCCGCCCATCATCCGGTGGTGTTTTAAACAAATCTTCCGGATTGTTAATCTGATACCAGATTAACCCTGCATATCCCCCGATGCTCAAAATGAGTACCACTGAGACTATTATAATGATGCGCTTTTTCATGGTTGTATCCTCCTTGGACCTATATCAAAAAATTACTTGAAAACATTCATGTTAAATTATTAACAAAACCTTGGTTTTGTAGTATAATTAAATATAATATAAAATGGAGGTGCTCCTGTGACTAATCCCATACAAAAACACGAACCCCAAATCACAACACATACTTGTCATGCATTTTGTCCATTATGCGGTACAGACCTGTATTATCAAGACAACGAATGTACCTGTAAGAACAAAGAATGCTCCTGGACCTGCAATAATTGTCATACTGATATTACAACTGATTGAGCATGCTGCAAACAGAAAAGCCGCAAAAGCCCATATAACCCGCCATTCGGCGGTTATATGTTTATAACGCTTATTTTGGATTGATTCTTTACACCTTGTCGATGTAAGTAATCAAATAAAATAACAGTTCGCTTTTTATCATACCTAAGATCGCCTGCTTGATGCAAAGGATAATCAAAAACCTCAACATGTACCCATCTCAGTATCTGTTTTGGTGTATATCCTTTCCATTCCGGTAAAAACCTCCCCAAATTTTTTTCCAGCCGAAGGAAATCATATAGCCGGGCTCGGCATTTTCTGCTTGTTTCCTTTAATGGTTCCAGCCCTTTGGGATATTTCCCCGGCTTTTCATATCGTACAAAATCGAAACACAATAACTGATGGAATAGTTCTTCATCCATATTATTCAAAGTACTGACATAATCAAGAAGATACTCATATAAGCTTATATAGCTGTGAGATAATTGAAAGTATTCATTTCTCTCCCAATAATCCACAAATTCCGCAAATACTGCGAAATAATTGAGATTTTTCTTACTTGCCAAATATGCAAGAGTCTTCTCAAATCTATGGGAGTTATAGTACAGCTCCAGCAATTCTTCCAATTTCTTAGCCAGGCTCAAATCTGAGAAGGAAAGTACATGGTTGCTTAAGACTTCATAAGGGGGATAACTGGTATAGCGATAGTTATACTTCTGTGACTCTTCTCGGAGACCGGTACCTCTTAATAATTTCAAAAAACCCAGTTGCAGCTTGTGAGGTTTGAGAGACAAGGTTCTATTAATAGACTGAGCCAATGATTCGAGGTTCTCTTCCGGCAAACCAACAATCAAATCCAAATGAATATGGATATTATCCATGTTGATCAACTGTGAAACTGCATATTCTATTTTGTTGATGTCAGTCTTTCTTTGGATGGCATTAAGGGTATCCTCATTCGTAGATTGAACCG
>DIQU01000079.1 GCA_002426555.1 Firmicutes bacterium UBA5454
AAAGGGGGCAGACTGTAAATCTGTTAGCTCAGCTTTCGATGGTTCAAATCCATCCTCCTCCACCACATTAATAAAAGAAGCCAATTGTTGCAGCAAAAGGCTTCTTTTTTATATAGTAAGACACATAATATTTAACTGCTGATAAGCGAGTGCAATTTGTTTATTATGCTGCTTGACTAGCTGTGAATAGTAAAGCGTTTCAATTAAGTATCTTTCTCTGCACTTATCCTTTTGGTTTAAATACCAAAGCTGCCAGAAAACCAAAAATTATTGCAGAAGATATACCAGCACTGGTTATCTCAAATATTCCTGTTAATACTCCTATCAAACCATGCATTTCCGCTTCTGCCAATGCTCCTTTTAATAAAGAATTTCCAAAACTTAATATGGGTGTAGTTGCACCTGCTCCTGCAAAATCCACCAGTTTATCGTACCATCCAAGACCGCCCAAAACAGCACCTGCTGCTACCAGAGCTGTCATGGTGTGTGCAGGAGTCATCCTGAATACATCCATCATTACCTGTCCAATTGCACAAATAGCACCACCAACCAGGAAAGCTCTTATAAATTGTTCCATAATATGACTCCTTTACTGAATATACTCAATTGAAACAGCATGAGCAATACCAGGTATGCTCTCTTTCTGTTGATAGGACATGGGAGAGAGTAAAGCTCCTGTCGCAGCCACTAAAATTCGTTTCAATTCTCCTCGCCTCATCCGATTGAGAAAATGTCCATAAGTAACGATTGCACTGCATGCACATCCGCTGGCACCTGAGAATACTTTTGGATCCTTCCCATAAATGATAGTACCACAATCAACATAAAGATTTTTCTTAAGACAAATCCCTTTTTTACGAAACAAATCCTGCACTATGGAATAACCGGTAAAGCCCAAATCACCTGTAGCTATGAGGTCATAGTAGTCAGGTTCCACATTTAACTCATTCAAGTGCGTTTCGATAGTATCCACTGCTGCAGGTGCCATGGCAGCACCCATATTAAAAGGATCAGAAATACCCATATCCACTACTTTTCCTATGGTTGCAGAAATAATTCGAGGACCATTTCCCTGTTTTCCCAGAATAACTGCACCAGCGCCGGTAACCGTCCATTGTGCAGTAGGCGGCTTTTGCGCTCCATATTCTGTAGGATAACGAAATTGCTTTTCTGCAGCAGCGTTATGGCTGGCAGTTGCTGCCATTACATAGTTTGCACCGTTGTTATCCACTATCTTGCTTGCAAGAGCCAGGCTTTCCATTGAAGTAGAACAAGCACTAAATATACCCAGATATGGTATATGTAATCCTCTGGCTGCGAATGAACTTGAAGTTATTTGATTGTCCAGATCTCCGCTTAATAAAAAATTAATATCATCATTTTTCAGACCTGCTTTTTCCAAAGCTTTTGCACAAGCCAGTTCCAGTAATTTAACTTCTGCTTTCTCAAAGCTGTCCTGCTCCATCCAGAGATCAGAGGTGAATTGATCAAAATCCTCTGCTATCTGACATTTGGATTCAAAAGGACCTCCTACAGCAGCTGCAGCAATAATTCTGGGACTATTATCAAATAACCAGGATTGACGACCCAGCAGCATTTTTATCCTCCTAACGCTTGAAAAACCAGTTTGATGATAGCAACAACAAACGCAGCAAATGTACCAAACACAATAACAGGACCTGCTATTTTAAACATATTGCCGCCTACACCTAAAACAAAACCTTCACTTCGATGCTCAATTGCTGCAGAGGCAATACTGTTTGCAAATCCTGTAATGGGTACGGCAGTGCCGGCACCTGCCCACTGTGCTATTTGATCATATCTTCCTAATCCGGTTAACAAAGCAGCTAGAAAAATTATTACAGCTGTAGCAGGATTACCTGCCTTGGATTCATCAAAATGAAATACATTTATAAAAAAAATTTGAAGCAGCTGAGCAAGAGCGCAAATAGAACCTCCTGATATAAAAGCTCGCAAAATATTGATTCCGACCTTTCTTTTAGGTTCAAGCTTTTTAGCCCTGATTTGGTAATCCTTTTGCATAGGAGTAGCTTGTTTCTTTTTTGCCATGTTTACCCTCTTTCTTTTACAAATCTCATCTTTAGTATGTCAAAGACAACTCCAAATCATTCAAAAAAATAGCCGTGTAGATACACGGCTTAAAATAAAGGGGGTCTCAATGTAATTGTGAGGTATCTATATTATGGCCCAATTTCATAGTTTTCATTCATTAACAAAAAACCGAAGTCTTCAACAACTTCGGTTTATAAAAATTAATTCTATTTATGACCCTATTGAATCTTCTTTTTCTTTTTCTTTTTGCTCTTTCAGGAGATCGCCAAGGGTAACAGTCATTTCCTCTTTTACATAGGGGCTTTCCTTTGGAGCTTGTTTTTTCTCAGGCTTTTCTTGTTTTTCAACTGCCTCCCTAATGCTTAAGCTGATTCGTCTGTCTTTTGGTTTTACATCAAGTACTTTTACGTTAACCATTTCTCCGGTGTTAAGGACATCCTCTACCTTATTTACTCTCTTATCGGAAATCTGTGAAATGTGCACCAACCCGTCTACACCAGGTTCTAATTCCACAAATGCACCAAAAGAGGTTATGCGAACGACCTTACCTTGGAATACTTGTCCTGTTGGAAATTTGTCTTCGATATTATCCCATGGATGAGGTAAATTCTGTTTATAACCAAGGGAGATACGGTTGTTTTCCTTGTCTACAGACAAGATAACAACCTCAACCTCCTGACCTTCTGATACAACTTGTTTGGGGCTCTTGATATGACCCCAGGAAAGATCGGAAATGTGTATCAAGCCATCAACACCGCCAATATCAACAAAAGCTCCAAAATTGGTGATACGCTTTACTTCGCCTTTTATTTGTTGACCTTCCTCAACAGTCTCCCAGACCTTTTGTCTTTTTTCTGCTTCTTCTGCCTCCAATACAGCTCTTTGGGATGCAACAACCCGGTTCCGCCTCTTATCTGTTTCAAGGATACGCAAACGCAATTCCTGACCAACAAAGATGCTGAGGTCGCTAACATAACGCAAAGACAACTGAGAAGCTGGTACAAATGCAGTGAAACCTTTGATATTAGCTAACAATCCACCCTTTACAACTTGCTTTCCAATGCCAATGATTTCCTTTTCATTATGAAATGCTTCTTCGATCATCTTCCAAGCCTTATGTTTCACTATGTTTTTTTGTGAAAGAATGACATTGCCTTCTCCATCATTGACTTTTCTTACTTCTACCTCGATATCTTCCCCTTCATGAAAAGCTTCTGTAAGAGGTTTATCTTCCTCCAGCATAATGTCATTTATAGAAACAACGCCATCAGATTTATATCCGACATTTACTAACAACTCATCATCGTTAACTCGAAGAATTTTTCCGGTTACTATCTGCCCCGGGCGGAGTGAAACAATGTCGAAGTCTTCCATGGTTGTCTCTTCTTTACTATCCTCTTGTATGCTTTCCATGGGTTGCTCTTCGGTATCACTTGCTTCTGCTTCTTGCATATTGGAAACGGAAGTATCCTCTTGTATGTTATCCATGGGTTGTTCTTCGGTATCACTTGCTTCTGCTTCTTGCACATGAGAAACGGAAGCATCCTCATATGGCGCAGCTGCGTCTGATTCAAACCCCTGGGGACTATCATGTGCTGCCTCTTTCTGCTGTGCCTCAGCCTTTGCAGATTCTTCTTCCTGCTGTGCGTCAGCCTCTGCAGACCCTTCTTTTTGTTGTTCATCAGCTTCTGTTTCTATTGTTTTCATTTCTTCCTGCACTTCAGATGCAACTTCTTCTGCGACTTGAGGTTCCTGTTCCCCACCAGCTACAGTTTCTGTTGGATGCTGTTCTAATATTTCATCTTTCATTTCGTTCATTGATTATAGTACCTCCTTAAAATCCATACAATCGGATGCGTACAAATAAAACATTTTATGGAATAGCAGTCAACGATTGTATATTCCTCTTTAATGTGTTTCTTTTGTAGGTATGAATATTCCTGTAATTATGTTAACATGAAATAAAATTATGAAGGATATTCAAAATAATCATTTTATGTTTCCAGCGATATAAGCCCCCCTAGGTCATTCAATGGATAATCAACCACATTTATTGATTAGGAATCATTCCTGCCTGTAGGAAAAAGAACCACATCTAAATATAATATAATACTTTTTCGATATTATATGACTAAATCCTCTTTTTAAAATAAATTAACCTGATAATTTTTTTATCTCTGTTGACATCAGCTCAGACATTTTATTTAATAACTCTGAGTTGGATTTTTTACCATAATAATCTTTTAAATCCAGCGGCTTACCAATTGTTACATGTAAAGGATGAAAAACATTATACTTACCTGATATTGCCACCGGTACGGTAACTGCTCCTGATCTTTGTGCTATTGCCGCCATGCCATGTGTGAAATTCAGCATTTCCCCATCCTTACTCCGGGTGCCTTCCGGAAAAATCCCAAACACTTTTCCTTCTTTTAATCGCCTTAGAGCAGTTTTAACCGCTGTGATATCCGCGGATCCTCTTTTTACTGGAAAAGCACCAACCGCTCTTAAAATTCTTCTGAACAATGGGTTTTTAAATAATTCTTCTTTTGCCATGAAATTGATCTTTCTAGGCAGAATGCATGCCAACAGGATAGGATCCAAAATAGATATATGATTGGAATATACAATGGCACTGCCTTCTGAAGGTATATTTTCCCTGCCTGTTACATTTGGTCGAAATAACAGGTATATAATTGGAGTTAAAATACATCGAATAATTGAATACAACAAGTTGCGCTACCTCCGCCGGTCATGCAAGAGATTTTCGATCTCGTTGACCACCTGGTCTATGTTTTTATTGGTTGTATCTATCAATACAGCATCTTCTGCTTTTTGCAGGGGTGCATATGCTCTATTGGTATCGTTGCAGTCACGTTGGTTGATATCCTGCAGAACCTTTTGATATTCTGTCTCCGTGCCTTTCTGCTTCAATTCCTCCCATCGACGTCTGGCTCTTTCTTCAGGAGAAGCAGTGAGGAAGATTTTAAGGCTTGCATTGGGCATAACATATGTACCTATATCTCTGCCATCCATAATCAAAGAATTTTCTGTTGCAATTTTCTGTTGAAGCTCTACTAGTTTTTGGCGTACTTGCGGGATGGTTCCAACATCAGAAGCAGCTGTTGAAATTTGCTGAGTTCGTATTTCATTGCTTAACTCCCGGCCATCCAAAAAAATTCTTTGTATCCCTTTATCATATTGTACCTTAATATTGGTTTTAGGAAGAAGCGGCAGAACATCCTTTGGATTACGCGGGTTTCCGCCGGATTCAATGACTTTCAGGCCCATAGCACGGTACATGGCTCCTGTATCCAAATAGAGTATATCCAGCTTATCAGCCAATATTTTTGCCACTGTGCTTTTGCCTGCACCGGCCGGACCATCTATGGCGATGGTTAATATGGCTAAATCCGGTCGAAGGCTTACAGCTTTGTTTAAATAAACCGGTATCAAGGGTCTCTCATTCTGAAGTTGTATATGCATCAGTACTCGAATGCATTTTGGAAGACTGCAGGCAACATGCATTTCCTGACAACAGCTAAGCGGGATGGATGTCATGCCCAATTCCCGCGCAGCTGCTGCAGGATATACTGCGTCCAGGTCCTTTGTTGCTGTGAAAATTACACTTACTATATCTTCCATCTGTAAACGATTTCTTTCCATAATTTCATTAAGCAATCGGCGGGTTTGGTCCAGAATTTCCTGTTTATTGTTTTTTGATGTCGTAATGGCACCTCTGAGTGCGTATAATCTCATAATTTCTCTCCTATAGTACACGATGCCCCAGTCCAACTGCGACCTCGTTCAGATGTAACAGACCTATGCCTAAAAATAAAGCTACACTGATATGATCCTGATATCGAGCAATTCCAATTTTTCCGCCTATATTAAGCCCCAAAGCTTTGGGCATAATCTGAGATACTGCCTCATGAGTTGCCCCTGCAACTGCCCCCTCTTCCAAATGAGTATCATCAATAACTCCTTCACGCTTGGATGCGACTACAGCTCTTTCGATGATTTTTGCAATAGAGCTAATAAATTCTCCGCCATAATCCACAGCAGCTGCATATATTTCCTGTTTAAGCATTTCTTCTTTCAACTTTTTCTCTTCCTCACGAGATAGGCTTAATGCCATGTTTAATGCGATTCTGGAAGTTTCTTTACTGCCTGGAGCATCCAAAACTGATTCCACCCTTTCACTTTCATTCTGCTGTTTATCATAAATCATTCTGTGCAGTTTTGCAAGAGATTATGTTTGTAGAGGTGAGTGGTATCATTTAAGCAGAGTAGACAAGCTGTATCGGATTTCCAGCCCTCAGCGCTCGATTCAATGGAAGGTTCCGTACGAATAACACTTATACCCCCATTACTCAGCTGAAATTTCCAGAGAAGTTCTTTTGACAGTCCCATTAACTCCATAATAAGCATTCGTATAGGATAAGCATGTGCTACCAGCAAAATTCGTTTCTCTCCTTGGGTCATATCATTTTGCAGAGTATCTGCAAAATGTCGGATTCTAGTTTGCAGAGATGACAAATTTTCTCCGTTTTCCAGATCGTAATCAAAATTTGCACGATATTCTTTTAGTTGCCCAGGGAAGTTTTCTTCAATTTCCTTTATACTCAGCCCTTCCCATACTCCAAAATTAACTTCCTTCAGCTCATCTCTTGTTTTGGGTTTAATTCCGAGCTTCTCACCGATAATGTAAGCTGTTTTATAAGCGCGCTCCAATCCACTGGAATAGATCTGGGAGATGCTTTCCCTTTCAAGCCTTTCAGCCAGCTCTTCAGCTTGACGAATACCACGATTTGTCAATGGAATATCATTGGCACCCTGGGTTCGCCCTTGTAGATTCCACAATGTTTCTCCATGACGGGTCATATAAATGTACATTGTACCTCCCTGATGTTGAGTTATAAGTTTTCTGTTGTTTCTGATTTCTTGTGCCTATAGCTGTGCTAAGATTTATCTTTTTCAATATACACCTGATAATCCTCCCAAATCTCTTCCAGCTGATGGAAACCAAAAGAAATTTCTTCCTTTTTAACTTGTCCTATTCCTACAATTAAAGCATTAATGAGACTAAGAGGCGCAACAAGAGAGTCAACAAAAGATGCCATGTCGCTTTTGGCTAACAGCGAGTAGTCTGCATAAGCAGTTAAGGGCGAAAGCATACTGTCAGTCAAAGCTACAGTATCAGCTTCCCGTTCTTTTGAAAATTTCATTGCTTCGATTGCACGGCTGGCATATCGAGGGAAGCTGATTCCAAAAAGTAAATCGCCCTTCCCTATGTGAAAGAGCTGTTCAAAAATATCATTTATTCCAGATGTGACAATACGAACATTACTAAAAATAAAGTTAAGATAATAGCCCATGAATTGTGCCAGAGGAGCAGAGCTGCGCAGACCCAGGACATATATGTTTTTTGCATTAAGAATTTTTTCAATGACAGCATTGAATACTTCGTTATTCGCTTCTTCTACGGTATTTCGAATATTATGCATATCTGCTTTCAGTACATTTTTAAGCACCATGGATTGATCCATATCTGCAGATAATTCAATTCGCTGTACTGTGGTCAGCTTGTTTCGTATCAATTCCTGCAAGGCTTTTTGAAGCTTGGGATATCCCTCATAATTAAGGGCGTTGGCAAAACGGACAACTGTAGATTCGCTGACGCCTACATTATTACCTAAACGTGAGGCGGTCATAAAGGCAGCTTTGTCATAATTATTCATAATATATTCAGCTATCAGCTTCTGACCTTTGCTCATTCGTTTATAACTGGAATCGATGCGGTGAATCAAGTCTTTATTGTCCATTGCTTACTCTCCTTTGCAGAGCTTATTACTGTGACTTTACATATATTTTACCACATTGGACCTGTTTTGCAAGAGTAAGGGCAGGTATATTCATTTTTCAGATGATTTGCCTTCAAGCCCCCACAAGCGGAGTGTTTCAAGCATGCTGTGATCTGTCAGGTCGAATTGAAGCGGGGTTATTGATACATAATTATTATTGGCTGCTTCTATATCAATATCGTCATCCATGTATTCTTCAACAATCTCACCAGCCAGCCAATAATAGGTACCGCCCCTGGGATCCTCTCTTTTTTGATAATTCTTCGTATACCTTCGTTTGCCCAGTCGTGTCACTTTCATACCTTTTAACTGATCCAAGCCAGTGTTAGGTATGTTTACATTTATAAGAGTGTTTGCTGTGAGTCCATTGTCAAAAATGAGTTTGACTATATCAGCAGCTACCTGTCCTGCGCAAGCATAATTCATCTCTATTCCAGAAAGCAGTGAAAATGCAGCAGAAGGTACGCCCATAATGCATCCCTCAATGGCTGCAGATACGGTTCCGGAATACAGAACATCGGTGCCCAGATTAGCACCTCGGTTTATACCTGTAAAAACAAAGTCAGGACGCTCATCGAGCAGCAAGTCTATACCCAGCTTAACGCAATCTGCAGGAGTTCCGTCAATGGCAAAAGCTTGGACATCGAGCCCGGGAATTTTTACTTCTTTTACCCGCAAGGGATAAAGCATGGTAATAGCATGACCGGTTGCACTTCTTTCAGAATCAGGTGCTGCTATTGTTACTTTCCCCAAAGAGGATAAGCTTGCCGCTAATTGATACAGTCCTTCTGCATAAATTCCATCATCATTGGATAATAAAAAGTTCATTTTATCTCCTTGTTTTCTTTTTTTCTAAAATAATTAAAATAACATAGCCATTATATTATAGTTTATCTAATTGATACAAATACTATTTTCATATATTCCTATTTGGAGCGTGAACCATGATACAAATTGATGATGCAGGCAGCGGAAGCTTAATAGGTGGAACCTGCATAGCAGCTACTCGTGTGGAAACTGGTGAATATGTTTATGATTTTATCCCTGTCTCTTATTATCAAAATAATATGTTTCACAGCAAATTATACCTGGAGAAATCTTATCAAATTGTGTTTTCTTTGCTTAAAAGATTAAAGTGGAAGCCACAAGAGAAAATGGAAATTTGCCAAGGATACATGTTTGATCAGGTAAGGATAATATTTGAAGCAAAAAAAATCCCCTGTTTCTCTACAAAAATTGTATACCCATTGCAGCCTTTAATAGAAAAAACCTTTCAAGATTATGCGCTCAGCCTTGGTCTTCTGCCTCAGTATGTAATGTACACCAAATATCCTTTGCATTTTCATCGTATTCTACGCTGGGTATATGCAGATTATAATAAGCGTATGAAATTATGCAAAACCGGATGGAAGAGTTGGAAACGCTATGGTAATTTGCCAGTAAATATGGAGGAAGATGTATTGTACAAGCGAAATTATACCTGCTTGAAATGCGGTAAGGCTATTCAAACTGGATCCAAGGTAAGACGCCTGGAATATCATAGTAACTGCCCCAATATTATTTTTCTGCACAATAAATGCATATGAATTATTGAAGCAGTATAACTATAACTGAACAGCCTGCTTGAAACAGAACCTTAAGCTTATCTAGGTTCAACTATCAGTTTAATAGCTGTTCTTTCTTCACCATCGATTTCGATTTCGGTAAAAGCGGGAATACATATCAAATCGATGCCGCTGGGAGCAACAAATCCTCGAGCAATGGCTACTGCCTTTACAGCCTGATTTAATGCACCGGCTCCAATGGATTGCATTTCTGCACTTCCTCGTTCACGCAGCACCCCGGCCAAAGCACCGGCTACTGAATTTGGATTGGATTTTGCTGATACCTTCAATACCTCCATTAGTTAATCCTCCTGCAATTTACAATACAAGGATATTCTACAAACCTGGCAAAAAACCTCTTTTTGCCAATGAAAAAGATGTGGGCTATCCACATCTTTTAGATTCTATTTTGCATATTCTACAGCCCGCGTTTCGCGGATTACATTAATTTTGATTTGTCCTGGATATTCCAGCTCTTTTTCTACCTGCTTGACAATATCTCTAGCCATCATAAGTGCCTGATCATCGTCTATTTTGTCAGGCTTTACTATAACTCGGATTTCCCTTCCTGCTTGTATAGCAAACGATTTTTCTACTCCTGCGAAGGAATTTGCTATTTCTTCTAATTTCTCCAGTCTTTTGATATAAGTTTCCAACGTTTCTCTTCTGGCGCCCGGTCTTGCTGCTGATACAGCATCTGCTGCCTGAATTAAAACAGCCTCTACTGTGTCAGGATCCATATCACCGTGATGAGCTATTATGGCATTGATAACACTGGGGGATTCCCGATATTTCTTTGCCAAGTCTCCGCCAATTTGGGTATGAGATCCTTCTACTTCATGATCTACGGCTTTTCCAATGTCATGAAGCATACCTGCACGTTTGGCCAGTTTTATGTCAGATCCCAGTTCGGCAGCCATAATACCTGCCAGGTGTGCAACCTCTATGGAATGCTTCAACACATTTTGACCATAGCTGGTACGATATTTTAACCTGCCCAACAACTTGACCAACTCGGGGTGAACGTTATGAAGACCGATATCAAAAACTGCTTTCTCGCCTTCTTCTCGTATTTGTGTCTCAACTTCCTTCCTGGACTTTTCCACCATTTCTTCAATACGAGCTGGGTGAATTCTGCCGTCTACGATTAATTTTTCAAGTGCTATCCGAGCCACTTCACGGCGTATGGGATCAAAACCAGAAAGAATAACAGCCTCCGGCGTATCATCTATGATTAGATCGATGCCGGTAGCGGTCTCCAATGTACGGATATTTCGTCCTTCTCTTCCGATAATTCTACCCTTCATTTCATCGTTTGGAAGAGAAACTACAGAAACGGTGGATTCCGCAACATGATCTGCCGCTGACTTCTGAATTGCTAAAGCAATAACATTACGGGCATTTTTATCCGCCTCTTCTTTAGCTTTGGATTCAATTTCACGATATTTTACTGCTGTTTCGTGTGTTATTTCCCTTTCTACAATTTCAAGCAGTTGTTCCTTTGCCTGATCTTGTGTAAGGCTTGAAATCCGCTCCAATTCTTCAAGTTGCTGCTTTTCCAATGCATCAACCAGATCTTGCTTCCTTAGAATTTCCTTTTGCTTTCGGTTCAGGTTTTCTTCACGGGTTTCGAGAGAATCCAGCTTTTTATCAATATTTTCTTCCTTTTGATGAAGCCTGCGCTCTATTCTTTGGGTTTCGTTTCGCCTTTCGCGGCTCTCCTTTTCTACTTCATTTCGCAGTTTATGAGATTCTTCCTTTGCTTCCAACAGGATTTCACGTTTCATTGCCTCAGCTTGCTTTTCAGCTTCGTCTACAATTTTTCTGGCTGCTTCTTCCGCACTGGAAATCTTTCCTTCTGCAATTCTTTTTCGATAATAGTATCCGATGCTAAGACATACAATGGCTACTACCAGGACAATTGCTAATTGTAATGGTAGTGGAATAGGGTACACCTCCTCAATTAATTACTTCAACCTACCTATGCTTGAATGATAAAACCGAGTAAAGTACTACTCGGTAACCAGTGTGTAATTCCAATACACCTTGGAAAAGCACGAAATGTTTATACTTCAATAACATTTGTGATTTATGCTTATTTTACAACTAATTGGCAGGGGTGTCAAGTAAATTGAACCATATCTGTGCTGCAACATAAGAAGAGTAAGTTGACATTGTAAATG
>DIQU01000066.1:0-1260 GCA_002426555.1 Firmicutes bacterium UBA5454
GAAGGAGAGTTAAACAAACAAATGTTTGTCCACAGACTTATCCACAATATCGATGACATATCCACAGAAACACCAGTTAATTAGTGATAAAAGCTCTACCATTTATAAGGAAGAGCTTTCTAAAACAAATGAGCATTATTGAGACGTATTATTTACTGCTTAGGTAATCATTCAGAGCTTTAACCAGTTCTTCCTGTGAAATACCATGCACCGCTGCTGCCTCTTCAATTGTCTCGCCGGTTGCGGACGGGCACCCCAGACAATGCATGCCGTACTTCATAAATATAGGAGCTGTACCTCGGTCTATCTGCAAGGCTTCAGCAATAGTCATCTCTTTATTGATAGCTGCCATTTGCATAACCTCCTTCTTTTTCTCTCTTCTAATATTACTATTACTATCTACTTTTAGCAAGTCCTTTATGCAAAATTGTCGGCAATTGTTTGCCGGAAACCTTGAAACAGCTGGAAATATGCATGAATATATGGATTGCCGACAGAAGTTCTCTATTGAAATTATCCCCTGATATGATAAGATATTAAATACATATACTTGTATTTCTGATCTGCTGATAGAATATATATATGGAGTAATTTCCCAGTAAATGGTTACTATACAAAGGATTGATGTTTTGTGCAGCTGTGCAAGTTTTCAGATAGTTTTCAAATATTCGATATTACCCCGGTAGAGAATCTTTTTCTGCAGGAGTTCATGCTTAAAGCTCCAGGTGACTATGTTAAGGTCTACCTCTACGGCCTAATGCAATGTTACCGCTACAACAGCACGGAAAACAACCTGGAGGCTTTTGCTCATGCCCTGGGTTTGGATAGTGATACCATAGAAAACGCATTTCACTACTGGTCCAGACAAGGTATATTGCATTATGAAAAAGATGCAGTTAAACAAATTGCCATCGAATATTACAACATTAAGGATGTCCTGTACAACAAGGGGCTGGGTAGTGATAATAACCTTTACAAGTATAAGGATTTCAATCAAAATTTACAGGTTATATTTGATACACGTTTGTTGACCCCGCAAGACTATCTTCGAATCTATGATTGGATCGAAGTGCTTAACCTGCCCATGGAGGTAGTCCTGATGATGGTTCAGTTTTACGTTTCTCGAATGGGCAAGAAGATACATATCAATTACTTGGACAAGGTAGCTGCCGGTTGGGCAAAAGACGGCATCGACACCTTGCAAAAAGCTGAGGAGTATATTCAATCCAATGACTCCTGCTTTAAAGATACCATAGCAGT
>DIQU01000066.1:1414-22371 GCA_002426555.1 Firmicutes bacterium UBA5454
CTGCTTTAAAGATACCATAGCAGTACTTAAGTATTTGGGCATCCATCGTTCCCCTTCCCAAGCAGAACTGGAGCTGTATAAAAAATGGAAGGGATGGGGCTTTGACTTGAATGCCATTTTGTTGGCCTGCAGGGAAACCACCAAAGTGCAGTCCCCTACTTTTGGCTACCTGGATAAAATACTGTCCAATATGAAAAAACAGGATGTAACCACCAGCCAGGAAGTCAAGCAGCACATGAACAAACAGGACGACAGCTATACACAAATCAAGGAAGTATATTACCAGTTGGGTTACAAGAACAATGTACCTACACCTGCCCATCTTACCATGTATCAGGAATGGCAGAATACATATGGAATGAACCATGAACTCATTCTTTTGGCTTGTAAACAATGTGTGCGAAAGCGAACCACCAGCTTTGAACACTTGGATGATCTCCTCAGGCAATGGTCTGATATGGGCTTTAGCAGCCTGCCTGAGGTAAAAAATTATCTCTCGCAGAAGAAATCGAGAGAAAATGAAATCAAGGCTGTGCTCGAGCGTGCTGGAGATTCCCGCAGAGTAACAGCTTCAGATCGAAAGCTTTATGCTCAATGGACAGATGTTTGGAATATGTCCTTTGAAGTGATTTTACTGGCTGCAGAATATTCCATTTTATCAAAAGAAAAGATGCCTTTCCTTAACAAGATCCTGAGTGAATGGCATAACAAGGGTATCAATACCATAAAGGAAGGCAAAGAGGATCATGAACGTCATTTAAAAGCCATGGAGCTGCTAAAACAAGGTACAGGAACAGATAAGGGATTGAAAAAGCAGTTGGATTTTAACAAGTTCCCCCAACATGCTTACTCCGATGAAGATTTGGAAAGCCTGTTTGAAAATATTGAGGAATAGTAGGTCTGACGGATGAAAGACAAGCTTCTAAGTGAAATTTTAAGAGAATACGATGCTTACCGCCTGGAACAGCAGGAAGCCTTAAGGCTTCGCGAGTCAGAAGTTCAATCTACCATACCGGAGCTGACCCGGTTGCGCCAATCTCTGGTGTCTTCTTTTGCAGAAAAGGCCCGTGCCCTGATTATGAACCCGGAATTGGAAAACATGGATATTGAACCTGATAAAGACAAGCATCTGGATGAACTGAAAAAGAAGGAAAGCAGCCTTCTTGTGCAAAATGGTTACCCTGAAGATTACCTTTCTTTGCAATACCGCTGTTCTGTCTGCCGAGATACCGGCTATGCAGGGGATTTGATAAAAGAAAAATGCAGCTGTCTTATCCAAAGACTGGTCGACAGTTCCTACCGTTTTTCCGAGTTATATGGTTTGGATAAAGAAAACTTTGACAGCTTTGATTCCGATATTTTTCCAAATCATCCATTACCAGGGAAAACCCAATTAACTCAGAAAGAATATATGGAACAACTTAGGACACTGCTATGGGAATATCAGGAAGCCTATCCCGACAACCCCCGAAAAAGTCTCCTGTTTACCGGAAAAACCGGCTTGGGAAAGACTTTTCTTCTTAATTGTCTTGCCAAGGCAATCCTGGATAAGGGATATACTGTTCTAAAAATCACCTCTTATAATCTATTCGAGCATCTTTTTCGCAGCTCTTTTCAGAATAACCCGGAAGATTCCTTATTGGTGAAGGACGGAATATTTGAAGTGGATACACTCATGATAGATGATCTGGGGACAGAAACCCGGCGCAACAATTTTACTGCCGAAGAGCTGTTTAATATCCTTAATGAACGTTACTTAAAGCGGAAGCATACCTTTCTTTCCACAAACCTGTCACTGACAGATTTACGGGAATACTACTCAGACAGGGTTACTTCGCGTTTGTTTGACACCCAAAATACAATTATTCTTCATTTTCAAGGTCAGGATGTTCGGTTGCGAGCCAAACGTGCTCCTACCTGAATACTGTTTTTTAATTTGATTCATGCTTCTCTATGTTTTTCATAACTGGCAAACTTGGTATACTGACCCAGCCACACCAGCTCTATCGTACCGGTGGGGCCGTTTCGCTGCTTGGCTATAATTGCTTCAGCTATGTTCTGCTTTTCCGTATTGGGATTATAGTATTCATCCCGGTACAGGAATACGACCAAATCGGCATCCTGCTCGATGGCACCGGATTCCCTCAGGTCACTGAGCATGGGACGATGGTCCCGTCTGGTTTCCGGACCCCGGCTTAGCTGAGATATGGCCACAACAGGAATCTGCAGTTCTCTGGCCAATGCCTTTAGGGAACGGGATATTTCCGATACTTCCTGCTGTCTGGATTCTGCCTTGCCCCGCCCGGACATCAACTGAAGGTAGTCAATTACGACCAAACCAATATCGTGCTCCATTTTAAGCCTTCGAGCCTTGGAACGCACCTCCATTGCGGTAACAGCAGGTGTATCGTCAATAAATATGGGCGCTTGAGATAAAGGAGCAGCTGCATTAACCAATTTAACCCAATCCCCTTCACTTAGATCCCCTGTACGAATCTTCTGCAATTCCACATTGGATTCACTGCTGAGCATGCGCTGTGCCAGTTGCTCTTTGGCCATTTCCAAGCTGAATAAGGCCACAGGTACTTTATAGCGAACAGCAGCATTTTGAGCGATATTGACTGCAAAACTGGTTTTCCCCATGGAAGGCCGAGCGGCAATTAAAATAAAGTCTGACGGATTCAAGCCAGAGGTGCGAAGATCGAAATCCTTGAAGCCGGTTGGAACACCTGTAATCTTACCCTTGTTTTTCGACATCTCTTCTATTTTCGTATAGGTCTCCAGGAGGATGGTCTTAATTGATTCAAAGGACTTCTTGTTCTTCTTCTGAGAGATATCAAATATCTTTTTTTCCGCATGATCAATTATGATATCCATATCCTCGGAAGCTTCATAGCTTTCCTTGATGATATCATTGGATGCGCTGATCAGTTTGCGAAGAATGGACTTCTCCTCAATAATTCGGATATAATAACGGACATTGGCTGTACTGGGTACTGACATGGACAGGTCGGAAATATAGGTTCCGCCTCCCACTGCTTCCAGAGAGCCTCTTCGTCGCAGTGCTTCCGCCAGGGTCACCAGATCAACCGGCTTGCCCTGGTCATATGTATCCAATATGGCTTCATATATTTCCTTATGTGCGTCGGAATAAAAATCTTCTCCCAACAAAAGCTCAGATGCTGCTGCCACAGCTTCCTTATCCAACAGCATGGACCCCAGAACAGATTGCTCGGCATCCAGGCTGTGAGGAGGAATTCGCTGCGCCTGTGTTACTGGATCCATTGTGTCCCAAGCCCCCTTATTTTTCACCTATGTTCTTCTACCCTGACGTTCAGCCTTGCTGTTACCTCGGGATAAATCTTAACCTCCAGCTGGAAGTCGCCCAGACTGCGAATGGGTTCCGGCAGTACGATTTTCTTTTTGTCTATTTCAACCCTGTGCTCATTATTCAATATTTCCGCTATCTCTTTGTTGGTAACAGAACCAAACAGTTTCCCATTTTCGCCGCTCTTGGCCTTCACGACGACCACCAGCTGTGAAATGATATCCGCCTGCCTTTTGGCTCCTTCCAAATCAGTCTGCCTTTTCCTGTCCTCAGCAGCTTGCTTGTTTTGCAGGTTTTTCAGATTTGCACTGTTAGCTTCAACTGCCAGCTTCCTGGGAAACAGATAATTACGTGCATAACCGTCTTTGGCATTTACGACCTCACCTTTTTTCCCATGACCCTTCACATCTTCCAGTAAAATAACCTTCATCAACTGTCACCTTCCTTTAAATATTCGTTTATTGCGTCTGTTACCCGCTGTCTTGCCTCCTCCATGCTGATATCATCCAACTGGGTGCCTGCCATTGTCAGATGGCCGCCGCCTCCCAGCTTTTCCAAAATTACCTGCATATTGATACTGCCCAATGACCGACCGCTTATCATAATGCCTTCCGCCGTGGAACAGAGTACAATGGAGGCTGTGATTCCCTTTATATTTAACAGACTGTCTGCAGCCTGTGCAGCTACCAGCTGTGCATTTGGAGTATTGGGTGGGCATTGGGATATGGCAATACCGGGTTTTATCATTTGCGCTTTTCTTACCGTCTCGGAACGGCTGGCAAATGTATCCATATCATCCTGGAAGAGCTGCCGTACTGCAGTGGGGTCAGCTCCTGCCCTCCGCAAATAAGAGGCTGCCTCATAAGTTCGTACACCGGTTTTAAAGATAAAGTTTTTTGTGTCCGTGGTTATGCCTGCCAGCAGAGCATCTGCCTCCAAAGGTTCAATACGAATCCGATCATCGAAGTATTGCACCACTTCAGTAATAAGCTCGCTGGCCGATGATGCAAAAGGCTCAAGATAAGATAGAATCGCATTGTCGATGGATTCTGCACTTCTCCTGTGGTGATCGAAGACTACAATGCGTTCCGCCTTATCCAACAGCTCCGGTGATTCGGTAAAGCTGGGGCGATGGGTATCCACTACAATCAGCAGAGTATCCTTATTGATCCGATTCAGAGCATCATCGATACGTATAAACAAGCCTTTGTAAATTTCTTTTTCCTGCAGCTTTTTAATCAGAGCATCTACAGCAGCGTTGGACTTATCCAGCACAATATAAGCATTTTTGCCGGCAAACCTTGCACAACGGTATATTCCCAATGAAGCACCGATGGAATCCAAATCCGGACCCTCGTGGCTCATAATAAATACTTCAGCAGAATGTTCAATCAACTCCCGAAGGGCATTGGCGATGACTCGGGACTTTACCTTGGTTCGCTTCTCAACACCCTGGCTCCTGCCCCCATAGAAAAACAGCTTGGTTCCCTGCTTCACCACTGCTTGATCTCCGCCTCTGCCCAAAGCAAGTTCCAAAGCAGAGAGGGCGCTGCTAAAGGCAAGTGCAGGGGTTTCTGCGCCCTGACCCACTCCGATGCTGAGCGTAACGGGAATCTTGTTGCCCAAACTGATATCCCGAATATTATCCAGGACTTGAAATTTTTTCTGCCGTGTGTTCTCCAGCTCTTGTTCTTCCATTACCACCAGATACTTTTCATGATCATGCTTAAGCCACCCGGCATTAATTTCCTTTGCCCAACGTGCGATACGTGATTCAATTTCTGCCAGCACAGCCGGTCTTTTAATGCTTTCTGTATGGGAGATAACCTCGTCATAATTATCTACCACGATATGGGCAAAAACCACTTTTTTTGCCTGGTACAGGGTTTTTATATGGTGATCTTCCGTAATATCCAACCAGTATACCAGATAAATGACCTTGTCCTTTGGATTTATGGAATCTGTTCGGGCAGTTGACCACAGTAATCGATACCATCTTTCGTTAAAATTCAGTTCATTAATCGTGCCTTCCTGTTCATCCTTCAGCTTAGAGATGGGAAACTGAGGAATAAATTCCTGTATGCTGCGATCCAACAGCTTTTTCCCTTCCATCAATTGTCTGAATTGGGGATTATACCAGGTAATGATTCCCTCACTTCCGATAACTACCAGAGGCATGGGTATGCTGAGTACCGCATTTTTTGCAGCCCAGTCCATATCCTCAGATAAATTCTCCAGGTAGCTGTTCCATTCTTCTTTTCGCTGACCTATAATTCTCCAATCATATAACACGAGGACCAGAAATAAAGCCAGAGCCATACCGCCTATCCAGTAGTCAAACTGGAAAAGAATGAGCACGAAAAACAATATAATGGCCAGATAAATTCTGGATTCAGGCAGGTTCCATCTCTTGAAATGCTTTTTCATGAGCCCTCCTATTTTCCGTTCTTAATTATAAATTGATTCCGGTATCTTATCCGAAGCTGGAACAACTGATCGAGCAAGCCTATAAAAGGAGGGAGAGTACCAAAGAGCAAAAATATCAGGATCATCAGGATCCAACGCAAAAGTGCAGGTACATTTCCAGCTTTGAGAAAGAACCATAACATGGAAAGCCCCATAACCATAAACAAAAAAAATATCAGGGCTGCAAATGTAATATACACCACTTCCAAATTGGAAATACCCAAATTTCGACCCAACAGAACAGCCAGCAGCAAAATTATGAGACCATAAGCCATTCCCTTCGGAAGGGTCCATTCTCCAAAGCTGCGCACAGCTGAAGTTTCATAGCCCAATCGTTTTAAAATCAAGCGGATGATTAAAAATAACGCTGTTCCATGTGTCAGAGAAAAAAGTATAACTGCTGCAGGTACCACCATTTTCATCTGACTGACAAGGTAGTCTCCCAGCTGCCTGGCAGTGGTAAAGTTCTCAAATATGCCCCATTGATGATAAAGGGACAGCAGCTGATCTGTATCTACTGCACCATTGGTAAAGACCCGAAGGAAAGAAGTCCACATGGCATCAAAAGCTGTAAATCCATTTATCCAGGAAAATACCGTTAAGTACAGTAATATGGAAACCAGAACGCTTCCCGATGACAATAAAATGTATTCGTAAAAATTAACGCTTTTTCCAAGCTTTTTAATCAGCCCTGCAATCAGAACGATGGGCAGGAGGAAAAAAATTGAAGTTAGTAAAAAATTCATTATTCACCTCATATTATGTACTCTTTGCATCCCGTACAGTCAAGGTCATCAAGCTTTCCTGAATTGCTTACTTCATAGCATCTTGATATCGGGGATAAGAACCAAGATGCTTGTAAAACGAACTCAGAGTCTGAACCAGGCTCAGAGCACGTGAAACCTCTTCATCCTCTGCATGACCTTCAAAATCAACATAAAAAAGGTACTGTCCCAAACGGGTGCGCATAGGTCGGGATTCAATACGTGTCAGATTAATACTCCATCGTGCAAAGATTTCAAGTGCTTGCAGCAGGCTGCCGGGTTCATCATTCACAGAAAATACAATGGATGTCTTATCCTTCCCTGTAGACTTAACAGGATACCGTGACAATATAACAAAACGAGTACAATTATTGGGATGATCCTCGATATTCTCATTTAGCACATGAAGTCCAAATATTTCTGCCGCTCTTTTGTTAGCAATAGCTGCCACAGGCTGAGAGCTATCCCTGGCTTCTTTTGCACCCGCTGCCGTACTGTTGGCAGAATGCACCGGAACCCCTGGAAATTGGGTATTCAAAAAACGCCTGCATTGTGCCAAAGCTTGAGGATGGGATACAATCTGCAAAATGTCATCTTTCTTTATACCAGGCCTTGCTGCCAGACATTGATGAATGGGAAGAATTATTTCTCCGACAATTTTCAAGTCTACATCGTGGGCAAGCATATCAATGGTTACATTGACACTTCCTTCAATGACATTTTCAATAGGTGCTGCTCCCAAGTCCAAGGCACCATCATGAACTGCCATAATAAGACCAGGCAGATCCCGATAATCAACAAGTTCACCTTCGCCTAGACAGCTCTCTTGCACCAGTAGCGCAGCCTGCTCCGTAAAAGTACCGGCAGGACCTAAATAGCCGATTTTACACATATTCCCCACCTTGTTTTTCATTATAACATAAATGCAAGTCGTAAATCAAAATCAACGGAACCCCTTATGGGATTCCGCTTTCTTGTATATATCATTAAATTTATGCTTTGCATTGTTTTATTACCGGTTTCAGTAAGCCGGATAATCAAAAACAACAGCCTTTCTTGTTAATCTGATGAGTAGGGCAGCAGTGCAATGTGACGAGCCCTTTTAATGGCAACTGTCACCTGACGCTGATGCTTTGCGCAGTTGCCTGAGATTCTTCTGGGAAGAATCTTCCCCCGCTCAGTAACGTACTTTCTTAGTTTGAACACATCTTTATAATCAATATGTGTAACTTTATCTACACAAAAAGCACATACGCGTTTTCGAGGCCTTCTTCCACCGCCTCTTGGCTTTCTTGCATATTCAGCCATGGTTCATCCTCCTGTCATATTAGAATGGAAGCTCATCGTCATCTTCCACAGGGTCAATAAAATCCGATGACGCCGGCTTTTCGTTTTGTTGGTAAGGGGTATATTGCGGACTGCTTTCACCTTGGCTGGCGGATGGATTCCGTTCCAGAAACTGAACCTCGTCTGCAACTACCTCAGAGATATAGCGCCTTTGACCATTGTTGTCTTCATAAGATCTCACCTGGAGGCGTCCGGAAACAGCTACCAGCCTGCCCTTGGTTAAGTACCTTGCACAAGTCTCAGCCAATTTGCGCCATGTTACTATGGGGATAAAATCTGCTTCCCTCTCACCCTGCTGGTTGGTAAAGCTGCGATCAACTGCCAGCATGAATGTGGTTACACTTATATTGCTGGTTGTAGATCTCATTTCAGGATCCTTGGTTAGACGCCCGATTAGAATTATTTTATTTAACATATCCTTCATCACCCCTATTATTTTTCATCGATGCGGATTGTTAGATAACGTAGAATGTCATCCGTTATCTTATAGTTGCGCTCCAGTTCTTCCGGTAAGTCAGATTCGGCTGAGAAGTTTACTAAAACATAATATCCTTCATTGAGGTCATCAATGGGGTACGCCAGCCTTCTTTTGCCCCACTCGTCTACATTCTCTACCTGACCGCCTTCTTGTTGAATCAGGTTGCTGAACCTTTCTACCAGCGCTTTGATGCCTTCCTCTTCTACAGTAGGACGTATTACATAAATGGACTCATATTTATTCATGGCAAATTCACCTCCTTTTGGACTATGGCCCTGCATGTCCTGCAGAGCAAGGATGTTTCAATAGGAAATTATATCATCTTTGAAGCCCCTGTGCAAGAACGTTTTTCGTCCGTTTTTTGCCCCGTTTCGGTTTTCGCGGAATTTTTCACGCTTGGTTCAGCGGCATTGATGATTTTTACAGGATTTTGATCAGCATGGTTCGTGCTTCATTTAACTCAATAGACACTAACTTTTCCCGTTCCAGACGCTTGAGCATATCGCTGAATTTTCTAAAACCAACCTGCCGCTCGTCAAAATCTGGATATTCCTTTTGCAGCTCGGATTTGATGATGCTGGGGTTGACTCGATCAAACCCATTGCTTTTCAGTTTATTTAGATGATTTTGCATAACATTGATCCAATTGTTTTTATTGATCTCCTCCGCCATACGCTTGTTATCCACTTTCATCTTCACCTTAAGAGAATTGGTGTCCCCAAATACTTTAATGGTATTATATTTACTCTCAAGAGTATTCAACAGCTTTCCAAAAGAACTGTAGCCGTAGCTATTCTCACTGAATTCCGGTCGTAAACGAAGCAAAGTCTTCTTCAATTCACTGACGAACATGGTTCCTTCCGTATCAGATTGGTCGCTGATGATTTTCTCCAGCACCTCCATCAAATCTTCCGGTTCACCGGTAGGATCGTCTCCGTCTTGATTTCCAGAATCCGTTGTTACAGATTCCAGAAATATGAACTCATTACATGCTTTGATGAAGATATTGGAAGCTACTTCCGAACGGGAGATCCCCAATACATATTTCCCCATGGATTTTAGTTTGCCAACCAGCGGGGTGTAGTCGCTGTCACCGGATACAATGCAAAAACAATCAATGTTTTCATTAGTATAAGCTACATCTAATGCATCGATAACCAGCTGAATATCCAGGTTGTTTTTCTGATTGACACCATAGCGAAGGGACGGCACCACATTAAAGGTGTTCGATAGAAGAATTTCCTTTAAACCGGAAAAAGCTTCCTGATAACCATAAACCTTGCCTATCAGAATGTCCCCTTTGATCTTAACCTTTTCTATGACCCGATTTAAGGTGCTGGTTTTTCCACCTGTGTTTTCCAGGTCAATAAATATTGCAAAATTCTTTTTTTCCATAATAACTCCAAACTCTATTTTTTTACTTCAAATTCTCAGGATTTAGCGCTTCCAGCTCCGGTAGAACAAAGATACCATCCTTGCGGACCAGCACTTCATCAAAATACATTTCTCCGCCGCCATATTCTGGTGTTTGAATGTTGACCAGATCCCAGTGAACAGCAGATTTGTTACCATTGTCACAATCATCATAGCAGCTGCCTGGTGTAAAGTGAAAGGAACCAGCGATCTTCTCATCAAATAAAATATCATTCATAGCCCTAGTGATATGGGGATTTACACCAATGGCAAACTCGCCAACATATCTGGCTCCCTCGTCTGTATCGAACACCTGGTTAATCTTTATATTGTCATTGGATTCAGCATGGATAATCTTACCATGCTCGAAAGTAAGGCATACGTTCTGGTAAGTGAATCCATGATATTCTGATGAAGTGTTATAGGTGATAACTCCATTGACAGAGTCCTTAACAGGTGCGGTAAAGACTTCACCGTCGGGTATGTTCATCTTCCCATCGCATTTGATGGCAGGCATGCCCTTAATGGAAAAAGTCAAGTCAGTTCCCTTACCGGTTATGCGAACCTGATCCGTTTGATTCATCAGTTCTACCAAAGGATCCATGGCTTTGGACATCTTGGAATAATCCAGGTTACATACATGGAAGTAATGGTCTTCAAAGGCCTCAGTGCTCATCCCTGCCAGCTGAGCCATTGAAGGAGAAGGATATCTCAGGACTACCCACTTGGTTTTGGGAACCCGAATCTTCCCATGAACCTCTTGCCAGAAGTGTTTCATATACAGCTCCATCTTGTCAGCTGGGACATCAGACATTTCAGAAGCATTTCGTCCGGAACGTACACCGATGTAGGCATCTGCATCAGACATACGGGCTGCTTCATATTTGGCCATAAGATCCATCTGCTCTGCTGTACATTCTGTATAGAGCACACGGTTGATCTCACTGTCTTTTAAGGACACCAAAGGAACAGCCCTCACTTTGTAGGCTTCTCGTATCAATTCCTTAATAAGAGGTGGTTCCAGTCCGATATTTTCAATGAAGACCTTTTCTCCTTTTTTCAACTCACAGGAATAATTGATTAGATTATGTGCCAGCTTTTGAATTCTTGGGTCCGTCATAATTTGTCCTCCCTTGCATTATTGACCTATGTTCTGTTATTTATAAGTATATCCCAATACCAGAAGGATTGTCCATTAAGAAAATACTCTGTTAAGTATTACAGGACTAATGAATACAGATAGAAAATTATTCAGTACCGTAATTATGATTGCAAGAGGTACATTACCGCCGGCGGCCATTGTCAGTATAATGGCTGAGGAAACCGTACTTGCCTGGGTGGATAATATCATAGTCCCCACAAACATATCTTCATTTCCCGTAAATAGCAATCTACTAAAGAAGTAAGCTAAAATAGGAAATATTATAAAGGTTATTACAGATGAGAATACTATGGTCTTATATTCTTTTAAGCTGCTTTTAACATTTTCAAAGGAAAGGACCAGACCGGAAACAAACATAGCCATGAAGGTTAGAACAGAACTCATACCCATATCTTTTATAAACTGACCAGGCTGTGGAAAAAGTATTGATAATACCAAAATGCATACTAAGGCAAAGATAAATGTATACTTAGAGGCAGGTTTTTTGTGCTGCAACTACTCTCATCAACTTTCTTTTTGTAATTTGTTATAATCTACGGACATGCGGATGCCATTTTAAGCAGAAAAAGTAATCATGCCAGCTCCCAGCTTTATTTTATCAAAAAAGGATACGAAGATTGTACTTATTTTTTATAGTGTCCTCTGCAACTTGCAATATAGATATTTTCGGGATCTATGCTATAAATGAGTCGGTGAATATCTGTAATCCTACGGCTCCAGTAGCCCGAAAGTTCGTGTTTTAGTGGTTCGGGCTTCCCTATGCCTTCGTTTCCATTTCTGTCGATATCACGGATCAGCTCATTTATTTTCTTTAGGATTTTTTTATCCTCTCGCTGCCAATACAAATAATGTTGCCAGGCAATATCAGAAAAAATCTTATTCATCTAACAGGTCCCTCTTTTGTCCTTTGCCTTTTTTCAGCTGTTCAATAGATTGCAGCAGCTCATTATAATAATCCGGATCACTTCGCACATAAAGATTTTCCATGAGGTTGTTGTATTCGGCTTCGGATAACATGACCACATTGTCTCCGCGCTCCCGGGTTATAATAATCTTCTCGAAATTTTCAGTCGCCCTATCGCAGTAATATTTAAAGTTTTGTCGCACATTTGAAAAACTTCTCGCTATCATTTTTTCCACCTCCATATATTATATTGTACAATTAACTGTACAATTATGCAAGTCTTTTATTCTAAAAAAATGCGTTGCGTGAACACATTGTACATTACATACATTAAAAAGCACAGAAAAAATGTATTTATACGAATTATTTGTATCATACCAGCATCAAAAGTCTGCTGCAATAACAAATAAACTGACAAAACGATGTTCTTGCTATTTTTACATATTTCAAGTAGACTTTTTGTAGGCAAAAGACAGTAATATACATTATTTAGGAGGGGCTGGTATTATGGATAAAAAGATAATTGATCCTGCACAATGCACAGTAGAAGGGTATTTGGAACGAATTGGCTATGAAGGGCATTTGGATAACAGCTATAAAACCTTGGCTGCCATACAGGAGGCTCATTTGAAGGCAGTTCCATACGAAAACTTGGACATCAGATACGGCATACCTCTTTCCCTGGTAATACCAGACCTTTATCATAAGATTGTCATCAAGCGGCGCGGGGGTTATTGCTTTGAGTTGAATGCTTTATTTCGATGGCTTCTGTTAGAGCTGGGCTTTCCTGTAACGAACTATATGGCTAGATTTCTAAGAGACGAAGCAGGTATTCCCATGCGCAGGCATCAAGTTCTTAAGGTGGAAACAGAAGACGGAGCTTCCTACATCTGTGACGTGGGTGTGGGAGGAAATATCCCAACCTGGCCATATCCCTTGGTACTGGATGAGGTTTACCATCAGGATAATGGTTCATACCGCATCCAAAAAGATGACTTTTTAGGCTGGGTGTTGGAAGAGATCCGACATGGTCAGTGGTCACAGTTATACTCCTTTACCGAAGAATTACAGCTCCCCATAGATTTCATTATGCCAAGCTTCTGGTGCGAATATTCCCCAGATTCGCCTTTTACACAACGCACTATGGTATCCCTCCGTACGCCAGAGGGCCGTGTTACCGTAGCAGATGAAGAATTTCGAATATACACCGAAGACGATGTTAAAACCTTTGTTCCGAAAAATGATGAAGACTTTCGCTGCTCTCTTGATAAATATTTTGGAATAGTGCTGGACACATAAGCAATACCGCCACTGTTCACTTTCATTACTTCAGCTATAGCTTTTTATTATTTTCTATCACCTACATGCATATAGCTGAATATAGTTGTTATAGAAAGTAAATTAAGGCGGTGAAAAAGATGCAAATACATATTGTGAGGCCTGGTGATTCCTTGTGGCGAATCGCTCAAATGTATTCTGTCACCATTGAACTACTGGCTGCATCCAATGAGATTCCTGACCCCAATCGTCTTGTTATTGGTCAAACGATAGTAATACCAATATGGGGCAGCTATCACTGGGTGGCCCCCAGTGAAACCTTATATCAAATCAGCATCCTGTACAATGTTCCATTAGCTGAGTTAATGCAGATCAACGGTATTACAAACCCAAACAACATATATGCAGGCTTACGATTATACATTCCTCAGAAACAAAGAATGGTAGTAGATACAGCGGCTTACATCGATGTAATTGGTTCAGGAGTTGCTTTTCCAAGTATAGTAAATAGAGTTGGAATACATTTAACTTACCTTAACATTTTCAGTTATGCAGTAAACCGGAATGGTTCCCTGACTACTATTACGGATGAACCCACCATACAAGCTTCTATCCGGCAAAGAGCTATGCCGCTGATGGTACTGACGAACTTTGAAGATGGAACCTTCAGCCGAGAGCTGGCAACAACCATACTTTCCAGTGAAGCTCTCCAAAATACAGTGCTGGATAACGCCATTGCTGTAATGCAGCAAAAAGGTTATGGCGGCCTTGATGTTGACTTTGAATACCTGGGAGCAGAGAACCGAGAAAGATACAATGCTTTTATGAGGAGGGCAGCTGATAGGCTAAGACCTTTTAATCTGCTGTTGAGCGCTGCTTTGGCACCTAAGCTTTCAGCAGACCAACAGGGAACCTTGTATGAAGGTCATGACTACCGGGCACATGGGGAAACTAATGATATTGTCTTTTTAATGACCTATGAGTGGGGATGGTCTGGAGGACCGCCTATGGCTGTATCTCCCATTGACCAGGTAAGAGCGGTTCTTGATTATGCTGTAACCGAAATACCAAGAGATAAGATAATGATGGGGATTCCTCTATATGGATATGATTGGACACTGCCATATGTCCCAGGTGGACAATGGGCCAGATCCATCAGCCCACAGCAAGCAATTGAGTTAGCTTTGAGGTACAATACAAATATAGAATATGATACGGTATCACAAGCTCCATTCTTTAACTATGCTGACGAGCAAGGAAGGCAGCATATTGTTTGGTTCGAGGATGCACGCAGCATCCAGGCAAAATTTAATCTTGTTAAAGAGATGGGAATCCGCGGTTGTTTTTATTGGGTCTTAGGAAGAAGCTTCCCACAAAACTGGCTGCTGATTGAGGATAATTTTGAAGTCAGAAAGCTGATATAATAGATATGGGAAAAGCCGGCTGACCATCAAGAGTAATCGGGAAATGATGTGTTTTTCCTGCCAGATGAAGAGCAAACCGTTGAAAAATTGAAATGGAGTTAGTTATGAGTAAAAAAAGGGCTGGAAGAAACAAGACAATTGATATTTCACTGGAACAAGGGCAGAAGTACTTGGAACGATGCATTAAAGTAAATTCCCCTGTTGATATTTCAACGGTTTTAGATAAAACAATAAATGAAGATACATTTGAAGTAGTTAAGCATCTGCCAGAGAAAAGCATTGATTTAATTATTGCCGACCCGCCTTATAACTTAAGCAAGTCTTTTCATGGTAATGGCTTTACAAAAAAGACTGATGAAGATTATGAAACATATACGAGACAGTGGCTCAATGCAGTACTACCACTACTGAAAGATACTGGATCTATCTATGTTTGCTGTGATTGGGAATCCAGCCTTATTATCGGAAAAGTTCTTATGGACATGTGTACTGTTAGAAACCGAATCACATGGCAGCGCGAAAAGGGCCGAGGCGCAAAGGCAAATTGGAAAAATGGTCTCGAGGATATATGGTATGCAACCAAGTCCAATGAATATACATTTAACCTGGATGCTGTTAAGATTCGCAAAAAGGTTATTGCACCCTATCGTGTTAACGGAAAACCTAAAGATTGGGTGGAAACAGATGACGGCAATTATCGTGATACCTGCCCATCAAATTTCTGGGATAATATTACCATACCATTTTGGTCAATGGCAGAAAACACAGCTCATCCCACACAAAAATCCGAAAAACTGATTGCTAAAATAATGCTGGCCAGCAGTAATGAAGGGGATATAGTATTTGATCCTTTTCTAGGTTCAGGAACTACCAGTGCAGTATCAAAAAAACTCGGCAGGCATTATATCGGAATTGAAGAAAATCCCCTTTACTGCGTATGGGCAGAAAAAAGATTGGAAATGGCAGAGACTGATACAACCATACAGGGTTATGTTGACGGCGTTTTCTGGGATAGAAATACACTCAGTGCACAAAAATCAGTTTCATCAGCTAGCGTTACAGATGATGCAGGAGAGGATTTGTGAGAACCATAGGGGTTGCTAAGCAACCCCCAGCAAATATATTGCAGTAATTTGTTCTTATTATCTAATCTAGTAGGAACGGGAATCTTTGCAGTAAAGATCCTTCGCTGGCGCTCAGGATGACATTTGAAAGTATTTACGAGCACCGGAAAGCTGAAAAAGGTATTAAAAACCCCCCGATTTTCCAAGCCTTTAATTTGGGGAGTAGTCAAGTTCCAATGCATATATTTATTGGAACCTTCATCTAGCTTACTGGTTATTTGTGGGTTGCATTTTTCATAAGCAAAACCTTGAATCGGTATGAGTAAGAATAACAAAGCGATCAACAAAATACTGATTTTTTTCTTCAAGTGGCATCACTTTTCTGAGTTATTAGCTGTAATGAATAAAGCTGCTTTTAGTTTCTCATAAGGTGATGAAATCAAAACAGGTACAAAATGGATATTCAACGAACATCAATCGTTTGAAAAAAGCTCTGCCATTTTGGCATCTGAAAGCCCGAAATATTTTTGCATTTGATTTTTAAAAACTTCATTACGTCCTTCTATCCGCTTGCGAAGCTCTGCGTTATTGCTCTTCCATGTTGAATAACTGAATACTTTCCAGTAGCTGCAATGCCTTTGCATCTCCGGCTCCATCTGGGTATAAATGCTGTCAAAAAGCTCCAAACGGTCATTTGTTGTGTTAGTTAAGTGATACGCCCAGCGCTCATACAGTCTTTCCAGCCATACTTCGCTCTTTTTAAGGCCTGTTGGTATCCACATATTAGTATGGGTACCATCAGGGGTTTGCATTCCTTGACCTGAAAAATAATGGTAAATTATATTGTATCTGAAGTAACCAAAGTCCAAATCAAATATAATCGGGCGGATTTTTACGGAATAATCCTCAGTCGCCCAGTATTTCTGGTTAAATGTATCCGCATTTCCTATATATGACTGTAGGAAAATGTGGTCAATAAAAGCGTCTACATCAACATACTTTGTAAATTCCTCGTAGTTTGCAGGATTATTAAGGTCATTATTTCTTGCATAAGCCTGAGCCCAGAGAAACTGCTCATTATTTCCATGTAGAACTACACTATTTCGCCTGATCAGGTTTATGTCATCCGGTTTTACACCGTGCCTTGCTGCCAGTGAATCCTCGTTTGTATTTTCTTTTAATTCATATACTCCGCGGTATGAACCGTTAACATACAATATCGCATATTTTGATTCGGCATAATCGGTGTCAAATTTCTTTGCCAGCATGGAGCAATATGCATCAGTTATATATGTGCTGGTGGAGTTACTGTTATCCTGCCCACCGGCTCTTAAAGCTAAACTTTTATACTCTGTCACTGAATAATCTTCAAAAAATGGATAAACAACCGATGATTGACCGTATCCACCTCTTAAGTATATGTTTAATGATTTTTGCCGATAGACACGAGTGCTGGCACCAGCTACCCTTATGCCTGCGGGAAATGATGTTCCCAGTTTCCCATCCGGCTCATAGTATTCTAAATAGGCCGCCCTCTCAACAATTGGATCAAATTTGCTGGACTGAGCATAAACAGCTGCATAGTCAGATGGTTTTGCTGTTATGCATACAACCGGCAATGTGTGCAGCTGTTCAAATAAATACGTTGCAACCACTTTATCACTTGTCAGCTTGCCGTCTTCTATGGATACGGCAGAAACAACCATGCTTTTGTTTATTTCTATAGGCCCTGTATAAGGCTCTGATGATTTATCAGGAGTGCTGCCGTCTGTAGTGTAGTAAATGTTTTCACCTGTAATCTCAAGGGTTAAACTGTCTGTGTAAAAGCCGCCTGTATGCGAAAAAACAGGTGCTGCTGAATAGGTGCTTACCGGCTGTGAATTAGAAGCCCTGGGGGTTGCAGATGTAAAAAAATATCTGTCTCCGCTGTAATCATCCTGCATCCGCCCGCTTGTAAGCCCATATCTTAAAGCTCCCGTATTAAAAACATCGACAATCTCTTTAGAAGAATTGGAAAGTACAAGCTTATCGCCTGTCATGCTTACATTCATCTTTAATGAACCTGCAGCTGCATATTTGCTGTTGTCTGCATAAAATACCTTATACGACTTGGGGGCTATGGTCCCTGATAGCTCACATCTGAAGGGTTCATCCACATTCTTTCCCAGATGCCAGCCTGTAAGATCCACCACATTGTCACTGCCATTATAAAGCTCAATCCAATCTCTTCCATCCACATTGTTTGCAGCGGCTCTTGGCATAGATACAGCCAAAACCTCATTAATCCAAACACCTGCACTGTCGAGCTTTTCAACTGATGATATGCTCTGGCTGCCATGGGCGCTGTTTTCTGCATTGGGCGTAGGTTGTCCGAAGTACAGCCAATCGCCGTCCTGCTCGCCGTAGGATATATTTTTAAGCCGGTTTTCATTAGGTATTTCTATCATCTGCGTACGGTTGGTAGAAAAATCCGTAAGAATAATCGGTTCATCTTTGGACACCCTGAAACCGGTGTGAAGCTCGGCATCCTGTCCGCTTAAAAATATCACCATAAATTCCCCTGGTGCAAGCTGCTTATCAGGCAGCCTCCATTTTGTAAGGTTGTCCTGGTTATCGGATAAATAGTAATAGCTTAAATCCACAGCATTGTCAGAATAATTGTGCAACTCCACCCAGGGAGATCTGTCACCATACTCATCAATAATGGAATATGCATTGTCAAGCAATACTTCGGATACTCTTACCGGGTCCTCTTCAGTCATAGGTGAAGTCTCCAAGCTATAAAAACTTACATCGGAGTTCATTTCACCAGGTGTAATGTCTGGAAAATACGCAATTTTACCAGATGCATCCAAACCTATGGAAATGTTGTCGTAAAGATTATTTACTTGCAGCGAACCAATAATTTCGGAACCCGTTGAAAAATAAACAGCATCTTCATCGCTGGCCACCCTAAAGGACGCAGCAAAATCACCTATATCATTTTTAAGTCCTGTAACTATGAATGTGTCAGGTAGAAGCTCCACATCTGGGAAACGCCATCTCGTCAGGTTTGAAGGACTGTCTGAAAGGTAATAGGAAGAAAGATTCACAGCCTCCCTTGAGCCGTTATATATCTCAACCCAATCTGCTGTTGCCTCATTCAGGACAAGCCCTGACGGAGCTGTGACAGACTCGATCATAAGCTCGTCCAGCGAATCTGCCATATTACCTGTATTCTCAGATCCCGGTGTTGGTGTAGTACAGTATTTAAAACCTTTATCTGCCCTGCACCAGCTTATGTCTGTCTCCAGGGCAGGAACTTCAACCTCGTCTAAAACCCTTAGATTTGCGTCATAAAGCACAAGACCTACCCCTTTTTTGGGAAGCTTGTATCCTGAACAAAAGCTCTTCATTAACCCATTCCTGGGTTTGGAGCAGGCGTAAATAACAAGGTAGTCTCCTGCTTTAATGACAATGTCAGGAAAAACATAGTAAGTAGAAGGTTTGCTTGAGTTGCGCAGAATATAACCATTCATGTTTATATCATTGCTGCCTCTGTTGTATATCTCTATCCAATCTGGCGATCCCAAATCAGGAACAGATAACGAATTGGAATTCGATGATACTACCTCATTTATTACAAGATCATTATCCCTTGTACCAGCAGGCGAGCATGAAGTTAAAACACCAGTTAATGCTGCAAGCAGCAGAAGCAGTGTAAAAGCGAAGGATGTTATTTTTGTAAACTTTACAGCCATTTTTGTCTCCTTATACATCCAATGTACAAGATATAGTAAGCTAGAACCATCAGCCCAGGGTCTCGCCACTTCTTGCCACCATATTAACAGTGTATACTCCCTCTATATCCTTAATGATCTCATTTCTGCGGCTGTTAGCTTTACCTGTCTTATGCTTGATTTGATAAACAAGCTCCGTATAGTCGTTGGTAATCGTCTCGCCGCGCAGTTTATTGGCCGTATACAAGGTTTCTGCCTTCTGCCTTACCAAATGGGCAGCATCTCTATTACAGCGAACGATTAGAAGGTAGCTGTCATCATCTCTTATGTTTTTAGATATAAATATGGTAACCGCACCCACTATCAGCGTTCCAACCCCCACCAGGAAGTAATTGCCAGAACCGCAACCGAGCCCGATCGTTATTGCCCAGAATATATATGCAGTATCTCTTGGGTCTTTTATGGCAGTCCTGAAACGCACAATGGATAAAGCACCTACCATACCCATGGATAGAGCCAGGCTGTTACCCAGAATGTTCATAACAATTGTGGTTATAAGTGAGAGCATGATTAGCGTTGTGTTGAATCTTTTGCTGTAAGTCACTCCGCTGAATGATACCTTGTATACAAAGTATACAACAGCGCTCAATGCGGTGGCAACAAACATGCTTAGTATGGACATTCCAGGTCTTATGGTAGTTTCTGTACTAAATAATAAATTTAAAAATTTGTTCATTATACATAATCTCCTATGTTATTATACTATGAAATATAGCTTTCAAACAGCCTGCGCGAAAAAACATATTTACTGTAAGCCTCTTTATTTAGTTCATATACACTAAGCAGATCACTGATCCACTTAAATAAAAAGTTGTCATATTTTACTTCAAGCAATGCTTCATAGTAATCAGTAACCGGAAACATGACAGGGTTCTCCGCAAATAAGTTAAAATAGGTTTCACTGCTTACAATGTCCCTGTCTATTGTTATACGTATATTATTGATGGGATGCATGAATGCACTGCGCCTGTATTGGTTCATGACAACAGGTCTCATGCTCTGAATAGGGATACTATTTTCCAACAGCATATCTTCTATGCTTTTGTTCATAAGTGCGGCATCATAATCTTTATATATAAGCGCTCTTGCCTCATATTGACTAATCGTAAGCGTTTGTTTCTGCTGAGCATTGCATTTTTTCTTTTTTATCTCAAGTTTTACATTTTTATAATCGGGTGGATAAATGCGTAAACGAAGCTTCATACGATTTTCAACGCCGCTTTGCTTGTCGTAATAAGCTGTTTCGGAATAATCGTCAAAGTATACAGAGCGAATCATATAGCTGTCGGGGTTATTATGCTTGTCCGGCAGCAACATTGCGCTTAATGATGTGTATATTTCCGAGCATTGTAAAAAGTTTAATGGATACTTTTCTTCTACTCGTATAACATTAGCATTTGTACTCATCAACATCAGTCTTTCCTATTTATATCTACACTGGCAGAACTACAAAAAAAAATTCTGCCTTCGACATATTTTCCATTATTGTAACATAATATGTCGGTATATATCAACATAATTCTATGTTGAGCTTTTTGCTTTGTAACCAT
>DIQU01000065.1 GCA_002426555.1 Firmicutes bacterium UBA5454
AGTATAATAATAGTATGTACATTCTAAGCTTGAATATTCTGCCAATTATACATTTGTTTCTTTTTCAGCACATATTTTACAGTATCCAATAAACTGAACTCGATGATCTTCCACATGAAATGCATATTTCTCCTGGATCTTTCTTTCCAATGCGTCAAGCAGATCTTCTTCAACCTCCACAAGCTTTCCGCATCGATTGCAGATGAGATGATGATGATGGTGGTCTTCTTCAGGATGTTTCAGTTCATAACGATTGCGTCCGTCATCGAAATTATGCCTCTCAAGCACATTCAACTCTTCAAGAAGAAGCATAGTGCGATACACAGTAGCTAAACCGATATCGGGACAAAGTTTCTTAACTTCCAGGAAAACTTCTTCTGTACTCATATGCCTGCCCTCGTTACGCAATATCACATCAAAGACAGCACGACGCTGCGGAGTCAGTTTGTAACCCTTTGACTTCAGCATATTCCTGATTCGATTCAATTCATTTGCGTGTACCATGCTAATCACTTTTCCCTGCTGCTTTTATTTTGTACTCTCCAGCTCGGCGAGCAGTTCCTCATTTAGGATTTTGATATGGGTACCCTTCATGCCCAAAGAGCGAGATTCTATTATACCGGCACTTTCCAGCTTTCTTAAGGCGTTTACAATTACAGAACGGGTAATTCCTGCTTGATCTGCAATTTTGCTGGCAATCAATAAACCTTCAATACCATCCAACTCTTTAAAAATACTTTCTACTGCTTCTATTTCCGAGTAAGACAAGGTTCCCATAGCGAGCTGAACAACAGCCTTCTTTCGAGCCTTTTCCTCCAGTTTAGCGGTTTTGGAACGCATTACTTCCATGCCTGTTAAAGTTGCACCATATTCCGCCAATATGACATCTTCTGTAGTCATTTCCGTTCCGAAAAGTTCGAATATTAAAGTGCCCAACCGATCTGTACCTGAATGTATGGGTACAACTGTGATACTTATCTTATTGTCCATATCTTGGATAAGATTAATTTGGGTATCTTCACACTCCAGCAGTTTCTGACTGTATTTATTGGAAAAATGAAATTCATTTGGCTCTGTTTCAATAAAGGGCTGGGTACTGTTTTTCTTTCGCAGACTGATTCCTATAATACGACCCTTTATGCTGACTATAAACACATTGCAGTCAAGAATTTGACTTAGCATTTCAGTCACATTAGAAAACATGGCACACTTGATACCTGAAGCTTGCAGGATTTTGTTCAGCTTTCTGGTATTTTCCAATAAAACACTTGACAATGGTTGGTCACTCCTCACCAAATTTTTCTTTGTTAAATAATGTATTTGTGCAAATCCGCATTCTTTATTATATCATGAAGGTTTTGCTGTACAAAAGCACGATCTATGGTTACAGTTTTGTCTTTATAGTCCTCTGCATGGAAGGACAATTCCTCCAGTAGTCTTTCCATAACCGTATGAAGCCTTCGTGCACCAATGTTTTCCTTACTTTGATTCATAGTATATGAAATGCTGGAAATTTCGCATATGGCATCCTGGGTAAATACCAGATGTACGCCTTCTGTCGCCATTAAGGCAATTTGCTGCTTGATAATTGCATTTTCCGGTTGAGTTAGAATCTGTTTGAAATCTTCTTCTGTAAGGCTTTTAAGTTCTACCCTGATAGGAAAACGTCCCTGCAGTTCCGGAATTAAATCAGATACCTTGGAAACATGGAAGGCTCCTGCTGCAATAAACAGAATAAAGTCAGTTTTTATTGGACCATACTTGGTCATAACTACAGTTCCTTCTACTATGGGAAGGATATCACGTTGAACCCCTTCTCGGGATACATCTGGACCGCTTCCCATTTCTTTGCCGGCAATCTTGTCGATTTCATCCAGAAACACAATTCCGTTTTGCTCAGAAAGCTGAATGGCTTCATCGATGACCTCATCCATGTCAATCATTTTTTGGGCTTCTTCCTGCTCAAATATACGTCGGGCTTCACGTATGCTGGTTTTCTTTTTTCGAGTCTGCTTTGGAAACAGATTCCCAAAGACATCCTGAATTTGAATCATCATGTCTTCATTACCGAAGCTGGGAAGGATGCCGACTCCAGGGTAATGGCTCTCGTCAATTTCTACCTCAATGAGGGATTCTTCCAATTTTCCTTCCCGCAGGCGCAGGCGCAGCTTTTCTCTTGTACTTGAAGGAACTGCATTTTCTTCTTTGGTTTCGGGAGAGCTGTATTCTGAATCCACAGGCTCATTTTCCGATTCCTGATATATGCCAAACGGGGTGGAAGCCCTCTTTTTCTTTGCAGGCAACAGGGCATCAAGTAAGCGCTCTTCTGCTACAATTGCTGCCTTTTCCCTTAGATTTTCCATCTTCTCATTTTTCACCATGCGAATGGCGAACTCTACCAGATCACGTATGATAGACTCTACATCACGACCCACATAGCCAACTTCTGTAAATTTTGTAGCTTCTACCTTGACAAAAGGAGCACGTACCAGCTTTGCCAGACGGCGGGCAATTTCCGTCTTACCTACCCCGGTAGGTCCTATCATAATTATATTTTTTGGAGTAATTTCTTCCCTTATATTTTCATCCAATTGGTTTCTGCGATAACGATTCCGCAGAGCAATAGCAACAGAACGCTTTGCATCCTCTTGTCCGATTATATAACGATCCAATTGATGAACAATTTCCTTAGGGGTCAGATTCATGGTGTCATTCATCCCCTTTAAATTTCTTCTACATGAATATTATTGTTGGTATATACGCATATGGTGGATGCGATTTTAAGTGCCTCTCTGACGATTTCTGCAGATGACATGCTGGTATGTGCTTTCATTGCCTTTGCAGCAGCTAAAGCATACATGCCGCCCGAGCCAATGGCAGTTACATCATCATCGGGTTCAATAACTTCACCGGTACCTGAAATCAAGAGCAGATTGTTTTGATCCATTGCTATCAGCATGGCCTGCAGCTTATGCAATATTTTGTCGGAACGCCATTCTTTTGCTAATTCTACTGCAGCTCTTGGTAAATTGCCGGCATATTCTTCAAGTTTGGCTTCAAACTTTTCACTCAGTGTAAAAGCATCGGCAACGGAACCTGCAAAGCCTACAATAACACGGTCGTTGTACAAACGACGCACTTTACGCGCCCCGTGTTTCATGATGGTAGCCTCCCCCAGGGTAACTTGTCCATCACCGGCAATAGCCCCCTTGCCATCTTTTCTCACCGCAACAATGGTAGTGGCTTTAAGCATGCGGTTATTTCTCCTTTTCATTTAAATCATTGATATAGTACCATATTAAACCAAATTATTCAACAAAGTCACCAGGATCCATAATCTCAATCAGGCTGTCCAGCGTACTCAAGGATCTCCTGGCCAGAGCTGTATTTCTTTCTTTTCTGTTTCGTATGCTTCTT